>JAEWPB010000141.1 GCA_023399465.1 Pseudomonadota bacterium | reverse complement strand
CGGGTTCATCGACATCTTGACGTTGGCGAGCTCGACGCCCGAACCGTCCGGCTTCACCCGGATCTTGACGTTGTAATCAACAACCCGCTTCACGGGGACTAGGATTTTCATGGGGTCCTTCCTTCAAACTGTTGTTTCGCTGCGACATCAGAAATCCGGGCGCTGGCGCCCGGATTCCATTGCGGTCAGAGATCCTTGGCGAGGCGAAGCCCGTCGTAGATCGCCGCATGGGTATTGCGAGCCGCAACCGCATCGCCGATGCGGAAGAGCTGGAAGCGGCCTTCCGGATTGTCGCGACGTACCTGGGGGCGTCCATCGATCAGGTCATTGTAATCGACGGCACCGAGGTTGCTCGACAGCGGCTTCAGCGCGAAATAGAGCTCGTCGAGCGGCCGGGTGCCAAGGTTGACGACGACCTGATCGTGACGCTGCTCCTTGGCAACGCCGCCGTAATCGCTTCCTACGGTGGCGATGAGTTCATTGCCGTCGCGGCGCACGTCCTCGAGGCGGTAGGTCACGGTGAACGTCGTATCCAGTTTCTGCAACGTGCGCATGTAAGGCACCAGGTTCATTGCCATGACCTCGGGCGAGAACGACCGGTCCGGGGTCATCAGCTCCACCTTGGCTCCGGTCTTGGCAATCAGGTCGGCGGCCTGCAGCGCGGCATGATCGCCGGCATCGTCGAAGATCAGCACATTGGAACCCGGCTTCACGTCGCCGGCCAGGATGTCCCAGGACGAAACGACAAGATCGTTGCCGCCCTTCAGCCCCTCGGTATAAGGCAACCCGCCAGTCGCGACGATCACCACGTCGGGCTTTTCCGCCAGCACGGTTTCGGCCTCCGCCCAGGTGTTGTAGCGGAAGGTCACGCCCTTCTTCTCACATTGCGCCACCCGCCATTCGATGATGCTGATCATCTCGCGGCGGCGGGGCGTCTGGGCGGTCAGGCGGATCTGGCCGCCAGCGGCATTTGCCGCCTCGATGACGACGACTTCGTGGCCACGCTCGGCTGAAACTCGCGCCGCTTCGAGACCGGCGGGGCCCGCGCCGACGACGACGATCTTGCGCCTGGTTTCCGCCTTCGGGATGTCGTGCGGCATCGTCAGTTCGCGGCCGGTCGCGCCATTGTGGATGCAGTAGGCCGCGCCACCCTGATAGATGCGATCGAGACAGTAGTTGGCACCGACGCAGGGACGGATGTCGTCCTCGCGGCCTTCGACGATCTTGCGGACGATATGCGGATCGGTCATGTGGGCGCGGGTCATGCCGACCATGTCGACCTTGCCGGATGCGATGGCATGCCGTGCCGTCGCCACGTCCGGGATCTTTGCCGCATGGAAAGTGGGGAAGTCGGTCGCGGCGCGGATCTCGCCGGCGAAATCGAGATGCGGCGAGTTCGCCATGCCCTGAATCGGAATGAGATCGGTCAGGCCCGCATCCGTGTCGATGTGGCCGCGCACGACATTGAGGAAGTCGATGAGGCCGCTCGCCTTGAGGCGCTTCGAGATCTCGAGGCCGTCTTCCGCGGTGAAGCCGCCTTCGAGCAGTTCGTCACCGGTATAGCGGATGCCGACGATGAATTCCTCGCCGACGCGCTTGCGCACCGCGCCGAGGACCTCGAAGAGGAAGCGCAGGCGGTTGTCCAGCGAACCGCCATAAGGCGCGTCGAGCTCGTTGGTCAGCGGCGACCAGAACTGGTCCATCAGATGGCCGTAGGCCTGCAGTTCGATCCCATCGAGACCGGCGGCCTTCATGCGCTCGGCTGCATCCGCATAGTCCTTGATAATCCGCTCGATATCCCAGTCCTCGAGCTTCTTCGGGAAGGCGCGGTGCGCCGCCTCGCGATTGTGCGAGGGCGAGACCACCGGCAGCCAGTCGGCCTTGTCCCAGCGGGTGCGGCGCCCGAGATGGGTCAACTGGATCATCACGGCCGCGCCGTGTTCATGACATTCATCCACCAGATCCTTCATCCAGCCGACGACTTCGTCCTTGTAGGCAAGCACGTTGTTGAACACCGGCGGACTGTCGCGGGAGACGGCCGCCGATCCGGCCGTCATCGTCAGCGCCACGCCTGCCTTGGCACGCTCGGCATGGTAGGCGCGGTAGCGCTCCTTGGGCATGCCATCTTCAGGATAGGCCGGCTCATGCGACGTCGTCATGATCCGGTTTCTCAAGGTCAGGTGTTTCAACTGATACGGCTGCAGCAGCGGATCATTCGACATTCCGGTAGTTCCCCAAATTTGTTCGACAGGCCGGATGCTAGGAGGAATGTACATTTGTGTCAACTGAGTTGACGTATGTGTACATTTCGATAACATGGCGACGAGCTTCGGTACTGGGGAGTATTTCCTGGCCCGTCGCGCCATTGTTTTTTCAGCGTTTCTTCGCGGCCACCGCCGATTAAATGTACACTTATGTCAACATAATTGACGGCCATGTACATCGCGATTGCCAGACGGAAATGCCAATGCTACGAATTGGTCATGAGCGAACAGGCACACAGCGAAACCGGATGGAGGGGCTCGAAGGAGGTCTGGCTCGAGGCCGCCTATGACAGCTTCATGGAGTCCGGCGTCGAAGCGGTCCGCATCCTGCCGCTGGCGAAGAAGCTCAATCTGTCGCGCACCAGCTTCTACTGGTTCTTCAAGGACCGCGAGGAACTGCTTGCCGCACTGCTCGAGCGCTGGCGCAACAAAAACACGGAAAGCATCGTTCGCCAGGCCGAAGCCTATGCCGAGAGTATCGCCGAGGCGATCCTGAACCTGTTTGACTGCTGGCTGGATCGGACGCTGTTCGATTCCCAGTTCGAATTCGCCGTCCGAAGCTGGGCCCTGCAGTCGCCCGAGGTAGCGCACGAAATCGAGATCGCCGACAATCAGCGGCTGGCCGCATTGACGCAAATGTTCATCCGCTTCGGGTTCGACGCCCACTCGGCCGATGTCCGCGCACGCGCCGTCTACCTGACCCAGATCGGCTATATCAGCATGAAGATGAACGAGGAGGATCGTACGGTCCGCATCCGGCGCATACCTGTCTATGTGGAGATCTTCGGCGGCAAGGCTCCAATGCCCCGCGAACTCGAGCGCTTCCATGCCCGGCACGGCTATGCCGCGTCTAGCGATGGAGGCACTGCATGACGACCAGCAGCACAACCATCGGCATCATCGGCGGCGGCGGCTGGCTTGGCCGCGCCTTCGGACGCGCGATGCTCGAAAGCACCTTCGCCGATCCCCGCAACCTGATCCTATCCAGTCGCTCGGGTCACTGTCCCGGCTACGAGGCCTGGCCGGACGTGCGCCTGACGAGCGACAACCGCCAGCTCGCCGTCGAGGCCGACGTCATCATCCTGTCCGTCCGCCCCGAGGATTTCGATGCGATCGGGATCGATGCGTCCGGCAAGCTGGTGATCTCCTTCATGGCCGGCGTACGCGCCGACACCATCGCCCGGAACACCCGGACGCAACGGGTCGTTCGTGCCATGCCGAATGCCGCTGCCGAGATAGGACGCTCCTACACCCCGTGGTTTTCTCCCGCACAAGCAACCGCCGACGACCGGACCTTCGCGCAGTCACTGCTCGAAACCTGCGGCGAGGCCGACGAGATGCCGGAGGAAACCGATATCGACTACATGTCCGGCCTTACCGGCTCAGGCCCCGCCTTCCCGGCGCTGATGGCCGAAGCGATGATCGGGCATGCGGTTACCCGAGGCATTCCCGCCCCTATCGCTCGACGCGCGGTGAAGGCCGTGATTGCCGGGGCAAGCCAGTTGCTGGCGCGCGAAGACGCGGATGCGACGGCGCTGGTCGATACGTTCATGTCCTACAAGGGCACCACTGCCGCAGCGCTTGCCGCAATGCAGGAAAACGGCATCGAGGCGGCCATCCACGCCGGCCTCGACGCTGCGGAAACAAGAGCTTTGGACATGTCATCCCGGGGGAAGGGCTGACATGATAACAGGAGGGCAGTTGTCGCGGCACAACCGCCACTTCACAAGGGAACGCCGCGAAAAAGGGAACCGCAAATGAAGAAACTTCTCGCATCCACGTGCCTTGCTGTCGGCCTCCTCGCCTTTGGCAACGCAGCTTCTGCATCCGAGTGCGGCGACATCACCATCGCCAACATGAACTGGCTTTCGGCCGAAGTGCTGGCGAATGTCGACAAGATCATTCTCAGCGAAGGTTACGGCTGCAACGCCGAGCTCATCGTCGGCGACACCGTGCCGTCCATCACCTCGATGATCGAAAAGGGTGAGCCAGATATCGCGCCGGAAGGCTGGGTCGACCTGCTCCCCGACGTCGTGAACCGCGGTATCGAGGAAGGCAAGATCGTCGGTGCGGCTGTTGCACTGTCCGATGGCGCGGTTCAGGGCTGGTGGATGCCGAAGTACATCGCCGATGCGCACCCGGACATCAAGACCATCGATGACGTGCTGAAGCATCCGGAACTGTTCCCTGATCCGGAGGATTCCTCCAAGGGCGCGATCTTCAACGGCCCGCAGGGCTGGGGCGGCACGGTCGTGACCGCACAGCTTTACAAGGCCTATGGCGCCGAAGCCGCAGGCTTCACGCTCGTCGACACCGGTTCTTCCGCCGGCCTCGACGGCTCGATCGCCAAGGCATACGAGCGCAAGCAGGGCTGGGTCGGCTACTACTGGGCACCGACAGCGCTTCTCGGCAAGTATGACATGGTGAAGGTCGAGCATGGCGTACCGGTCGATGCGGCCGAGTGGAAGCGTTGCAACACCGTTGCCGACTGCGCCGATCCGAAGAAGAACGACTGGCCGAAGGACAAGGTCCAGACCCTCGTAACCAAGAGCTTCGCCGAGCGCGCCGGCGCGCCGGTCATGGAATATCTCAACACCCGCGCCTGGACCAACGACACCGTCAACAAGCTGATGGCGTGGATGGGAGACAACCAGGCAAGCGGCGAAGAAGGCGCCAAGCAGTTCCTCAAGGAAAGCGAGGCGATCTGGACCAAGTGGGTATCGCCGGAGGCGGCCGAAAAGATCAAGGCGTCGCTCTAATCGACATCTGACGCGAATGATCGGCGGCGCGAGAGGAAACGCGCCGCCGACGCCTGAAGCTCAGGGACGGGCAAGAACAAAAACAACAACCGTCCGGAATACCAAGTAAAGGGGATCACCAATGGATTGGCTCTTCAGCTTTCCACACCTGAACGACGATGCGCTGCGGGCATTGAAGAAAACGATCGATGAAAGCTTTCGCGCTTTCACGCGCGCCTACGGCGACGCCCTGGAAGCCTTTTTCCAGCCGTTGCAGTATTTTCTCATCTACTCCGAACGCTTCATGACGAAGACCCCCTGGCCTATCATACTGGTTCTGATTGCCGCGGTTGCCTGGCTTGCCAGCCGCAACTGGAAGATCGTCGCCGGCAGCGTTTCGACCCTGCTGCTGATCGGCTTCTTCGATATGTGGGACGACACGATGAAGACAGTGTCGATGATCTTTGTCTGTACCGTCATGTCGATCGCCGTCGGCATCCCGATCGGCATTGCCATGTCCCGGTCCGACCGCATCCAGAACGTCATCAATCCCGTGCTTGACGTGATGCAGACGATGCCGAGCTTTGTCTACCTGATCCCGGTGGTCATGCTGCTTGGTATCGGCAAGGTCCCGGGCCTGATCGCCGTGGTGATATACGCCATCCCGCCGATGATCCGCCTGACCAACCTCGGAATCCGCCTGGTCGACAAGGATGTTCTCGAAGCCGCCGACGCCTTCGGCTCGTCCAGTTGGCAGCGGCTGAAGAACGTGCAGTTGCCGCTGGCACTGCCGACCATCATGGCCGGCATCAACCAGACAATCATGATGGCCCTCGCCATGGTCGTCATCGCCTCGATGATCGGTGTTCAGGGCCTCGGCCAGCCGGTGCTGAAGGCCATCGCCAACCAGTATTTCACGCTCGGCATCTTCAACGGTCTTGCCATCGTCGGCATTGCCATCATCTTTGACCGGGTCAGCCAGGCTTATGGTCATCGTCTCCAGAAGCACCGGGAGGTGGTCCATGGCTAATCAGCAAACCGGCAGCTACGGCATCGATATCAGGAAGCTGTACAAGATCTTCGGGCCGAAGGGCCGCGAGTATGTAAAGCTCGTCGAGCAGGGCATGACCAAGTCGGAGCTCAACGCCAAGCACGGGCATGTTCTCGGCCTCAAGGACATCAACATCTCCATGCCCGGTGGCGCGATCCAGGTCATCATGGGCCTGTCCGGTTCCGGCAAGTCGACGCTGATCCGTCACATCAACCGCCTGATCGACCCGACCTCCGGCGAAGTGCTGGTCGGCGGCGAGGACGTCGTCAAGATGAGCGAGGCGGACTTGCGCGAATTCCGCCGCCACCAGACGGCGATGGTGTTCCAGAAGTTTGCCCTACTGCCCCATCGCAACGTGCTGGAAAATACCGTCTACGGCCTCGAGATCCAGGGCGTGCCCCGCGCCAAGCAGGTGGAATCCGCCATGCGCTGGATCGAGCGCGTGGGACTGAAGGGCTTCGAAAGCAAGTATCCCAACCAGCTTTCGGGCGGCATGCAGCAGCGCGTCGGCCTTGCGCGGGCGCTGACCAACGATGCCCCGATCCTGCTGATGGACGAAGCCTTCTCGGCACTCGATCCCCTGATCCGCGTCGACATGCAGACCGTGCTTCTCGATCTCCAGAAGGAGATCAAGAAGACCATCGTCTTCATCACCCACGACCTCGACGAGGCGCTGCGCCTCGGAGACCGCATCGCCATCCTGCGTGACGGCGAAGTGGTTCAGCAGGGAACCAGCCAGGAGATCGTACTCAGCCCCGCCGACGACTACATCGCCAGCTTCGTCCGTGAAGTGAACCGCGGCCGTGTGATCCAGATCGAGGCGCTGATGGTCCCGATCCTCGCCGGCGAGGAAACCCCGGCTGTTCAGGTACCGGCAGGAACCACCCTCGACATCGCGGCGCGCCTGCTGACCGAAGGCAATCACCGCGAGCTTGCGGTTGCAGACGATACCGGCCGTCCGCTCGGCCGCGTCACCCTGCAGCAGGTCATCGCCGCCATGGTGCCCCCCGGCGCCACCGGTGCGGTGCTCTAGCCAGATGCGAGTGGCCAGTTGCGAGGCTGGCCCCGATCAACCGAGACCTATCCGTTGCCGATGAACGAGACGAGCAGAATCCCGCAAAGAACTGATTTTATACGCATCCACTAACGTAAAGCGGGCCTTTGGCCCGGACTCCCGAAACTCAAGATGCAGGACAACGTCGCACAAAGGCTGTGCGGCGAAGGCTCTCCTGCGTCCCGAAGAACCAGAGAGACTTTGAAAGGAAAATACCATGGACGTACGTGCCGCCGTTGCCGTTCAGGCGGGCAAGCCGCTGGAAGTGATGACCGTGCAGCTCGAGGGCCCGCGCGCCGGCGAGGTGCTGATCGAGGTCAAGGCCACCGGCATCTGCCACACCGACGACTTCACACTCTCGGG
>JAEWPB010000138.1 GCA_023399465.1 Pseudomonadota bacterium | reverse complement strand
CGACGTGATGCGGTGCTGCGCAGCCGAAACGGCTCCGCACCGCATCCCGCCGCTACCGCCCCGAACACAGCAACCCAAAACCGCTGGAGCGAACTCCAAACTGGATAAAACTTGGGGGCAAGGTCACGGGCCATCGACCCGAGGGTTGCATCCTGTGGGAAAGACCCGACAAAAGGAGCGGCGTCACAGGCATTTCCGCCTGCCGAAGATGATCCAACAATCGCGGGTGTGCCCGCAATCAGATGGATATCCTCAATGTAGAGTATTGCGTTCTTCAGCACTTCTCGGCCATCGATTGAGAGAACCTGTTCAAAATCTTATTGCAGAACGACGACATGATGCCCGAACATCTTCATTTCGAAGACCGCAGCATTGGCGATACAAATCTGGCTCATCACCATGGCCACTACGGTGGCGGCGACGAAATGAACGAAGCTCTTCAAGCAGGCCTCCGGCAATTGAATAATTCCTACTTGATGGTACTCAAGGAGGACAGCTGAAGCGGCAATACTGTAAGCGTCTCACATCAAGCAGCCTTGCGCAAATCCGTTATCTTTTGAAATTCGGACAGGAGGTCTGGATGGAATTGCGCAAGGTACCGGACAACCCGGGCATTTCCGAGCAAGCGGGTTAAGTAGCCGGTCGCAAGAACAAGATCGAGGTGATCCGTGCCGTAGTCAAGTTCGATAGTCTTAAACTCCCTATCGAGCAATGTAGCTTCATGCTCCATGAGTGCAATTTGTTCCTCGCTTAGGCCGCCGATCTTCCTCTTGGGGCGAACGAGCATTGCATCGGGTGTCGCAGCCACTAGCGATTGGGCATACGTCACTGTGAATTTATTCATGGCGACCATCAATTGTGCCGCTTCGATCTGGCGCATGGGCTTCATTTTTTTCAGCTGCGCAATCGTATTTAGAGGGACGTGCTTCTCTTTCAACATCTCGACAGCCTCAGGGCAAATACCTTCCAACAGGCTTCTTTTGTGTCGGATACTGGAGATGTTGACATTGAGCGCGCGAGCCAATCGCTCCTCCGGGACACCCTTTTCGATGGCCTTCAATATCATTTTATGTTCTTGGATCGTAGCCAGGCGGCTTATTCGTCGATTGTAGGTATAGGCTTCGTCTTCGGTCGCGACCAGACAGACGACTTCCTTGTCACCGCGTTTGGCGAGTACGTCCAATCGGATGTGTCCGTCAAGCAAGTGAAACTTTTCGTGGTCATGCCGATCCCGAATGACGACAGGTGGCTCGATGATGCCGACTTCTGCAATTGATGCCGCTATCTGAGAATACTTCACAGATTTCACAGCAGAAGGGGTGAGCTGCTTAAGCGGCGTTATTTCTTCAATTGGAATTCGAAGGCTCGTACTCTCGAATGACAACGATACGGCGCTGCTCGGTGAGGTCATTGCCGATCCCTTTCGTTTGCCAGCCTGGAAACCAACGCTTCAGGAAGTGAAACCAGCCCTTCTTCCGCCAGCATGCCTGAGAATTGTTTGTCTGACAGAAGTTTGCGCATCGCCTCTGTGATAAATACCAGGCGAGCTTTTGCAGTTTCGGCTCGACGTATAAGAATCCGCTTGCGATCAACGTCCTCCTGAAATGCCCTCAACAGCGCGTCCGATGACACTGGTCTCGCCCTTGGCTTCGAATCGACTTGTCTCAACCCTCTCCCTTGCTGGCGGCGTTGCTCGATAAGTCGCTTGGCCGCCATCAGCTTTTTGCCGCGCAGCAACTTCTTCTCATAGGCCGATTGTAGTGCAGCCTGGATATCGTGGTCTTCGGCTTCCGCGATTTCCAGTGCAACACTGAAGGGTATCTGCCCCGTTTCCACGGAGCGTAAAAGCCGCTCCTCCCCCTTTTCCAGGAGCCGAACTACGGCGTAGACATACTCATCAGACAGACCCGTCATGCGGGCAATCTCCGGCACACTGTGTCCGCGCCCCTTCATTGCTCCAATATCTTGAAGATAGTCGATTGCCCGATGTTGCCGCCGTGCACAGTTCTCAACGATGCTTGCAACCAAGCAATCCTCCTTGTTCGCGTTCACGACAAGGGCGGGGACTTCTAGCTGGCCTAGAGCCTTGAAAGCTTCGAGTCGCCCCTGACCGCAAACTAGATCATAAAATAGTCCACCTGCTTCTATACGGCGCGTCACAGTGATGGGGCGCTTAAGTCCAACTTGTCCGATGTTCGAGATTATCTCTCTGAAATGTTTCTTGTTACGTTCACGTGGATTTACGACGGTGATCCGAGAGATGGGGATCATCTCTACCTTCTGAGCCGGGATAGCTGTCATTGTACGACTTCCATCAATGCACGGCGCGTTGCCATCGCATAGAAACGCGCAAGGGTTTCATAACGGTATGCGTCGAGCGACAAGCCATTGAACTCGCATAGCCTCAATACGGCTTCGTGCATGTCTAACAGCGGCAATAGATAGTAGTCGTATGGCTCGGCATTGCCGGGGGCCATGCGAACTACGACGGTGATATCTGGCCTGAGCAGGGCGTCTAGTCTGACCTTCCACCGAAGAGCGCCGGAAGACGTTTGGATACACCGAACGATGACTACGGATGCCGAGAACTCATGGTTGATCGTCAACAGGTCAGTTGCCGGAGCCTGGTCGACGTCACCTCCTGCCAAACGAATACCATCAAGCACCTCTTCCAAAAGCTTGGGGTACAGTCGGCGCAGAGACCGGTTAATCTCCAGATATTTGTAGTCATGATCCGGAACGAAACCGACAAGGGCGTATGCCCGCAATAGACTACCGAAGCGTTGTGAGTACGAGCTACTTGAAGGACAATCAGTTGCTTCGTCGATTATGAGGCCGGACAGGCAACCCTGTTGCTGAAGCACCTCTGCGAGCTTCTTGAGCATCACGTCGTCAGACAGTCGCTCAGACCTCCTTGAAATTATCGACCGGGCTTGCGCGAACAGCTCAATGGGGACGATTCCGGTGAATGCGCCGTCAGCGCGAACCCAATTTTCTTCTGGATTCTTGACGTGGGATTGCTTCAGCTTACACGATGTGCGCGCCCAGACGTTGTTCCCAACATATTTCTCGTTAATCAGCACCTGATGAACGGTGCCACGTGTCCACGGCCGACCCCAATCCGTAATGATTGACTCCTGATTGAGAATTGACGCTATTTCGGCTTCTGTCCGCTCTGACCTGACAAATAGATCGTAAATCCTTCGGACAACCTGGATTTCGTGCTCTGGGCCGGGCACCAGAATGACACGGTCCGTCGCGATACTCTTGTGTTCCCCGCGTATCAATTCCCCTTTCGGGTAGCCATTTTGATCGACCAGCTGGCGGCGAAGGCCGAAGCCTGGAGCACCACCTTGCCTGTAGCCAAGCCGAATAAGATTGGCTTGCCCGTTGAACACCTTGACCGAAAGTTCTCTGCTATATTCACCTGCCATTGCCCGCTTGACGGTCTTGATGATGGATGAGCCCATGCTGCCGTCATTCTCGAATTGCTCTGCGCAATAATGGACGAGAATACCGTGACGCTTGCAGCGCAGTTCGACTTCGGCGGCTTCGTCAGGGTCCTGAAACCGCCCCCACCTGCTAACATCGTAAACAAGGATGACTTTGTAGTCAGCGCGGCCAGCTTCCACGTCTGCGAGCAGGCTCTGAAGCGCATCTCGTCCAACCAGGCGGAGCCCACTTTTGCCCTCATCGGCATAAGAGCGGACGATCTCAAATCCGACCTTCTCTGCGTAGCGTCGTATGACCGCGATCTGATTGTCAGTCGAGTATTTCTGATGCTCGGTCGACATCCGAACATAAGTTGCAGCAGGAACTCTTGGTTCTTCGGGTGTCGCGGAGCGACTACCCTTTTGGCTCCAGTCGATGACCATCACATGTCAACAATTCTCGATACCGTTCACTCGGGGCGGCGGGAGTATATATCGAGGAGAACAGGAAGATGGTTCGGAAATCGGGCACAACCGTTCCGCCAGGCGGAGCGGAGTTTCGTCGGGATTATATGCTTGCTGTTGCGCGGGCACTTCAAACTGAACTGGGTCAAAGTGCGCGCGCAACGAAAACAATCATGCGGTGGACGGGAGCAAGTGAGAGGGCGGCAAAATATTGGCTGTCCGGTTCACGTGCACCAAGTGGGCCGCAGCTGATCTTGCTTGCAAGAAGTTCCGATGCAATCCTTCGCGAATTTCTGAGAATGGCCAATCGCGATCTTTTCGAGGTCTCCATCGAACTGGAGGCGGCCGAAACATCCTTGGCGCGGGCGAGCGCTATCGTCCGCGCGATACGCTCCAACAGGTCATGGGTTGAATAGAGAGGTAGGCGGCAAGCTATCCATTGGCTAACAGCTACAGAACGATTATTCGTTGAAGCCACGCCAGGCGGTGCTGCGGGTGGAAATTGAAGCCACGACCTCACCCAAACCAAAGTGGTAGTAACCATAGGTTCCTGTTTGGCACCTCAGCGATAATGCCGCAATAAGGAGCCACTAGGGGCAGGTAGATGTGGCGTCGTAGGCTCAGCCGGAAACTTGCTGCTTGTCTCTGTTGAACACCTGCTCTGCCAGATGTTGTCACTTGCAAAGGCTGATTAAATCTTTGGACAACCGAAAGGACGATCAACGGATTTCCTACCACACCCTGCCCGCGCCATGTTTATCTCGGCGGTGGTGCACGAACGCACAACTCAGACAAACGCTACCGTTGAGAAAAGCATCCAACTGTCCAATCCCAAGCTGTCCCGCCAGCGCGGCACTATTGCTCGCTGGATGCAGGCCGCTAAGATGTCGGGTACAACCAACGAACAAATCGCGGACAGGCAAGGTCGAATCAGGGTCTTTGAAATGATAGCGGAGCCCGTCTTGCACACCGACGAGTGCTCAATGTTCGACGTATCAGCTTTGATCCCGAAGCTACCTAAGAACGACATCTCGGTCTTCAGCCTGCGCAATCTGGTGCTCCCTGGCAATGAAACCATCTACATCCATTTCGGCCGCCAAAAAGCGCTCATCGTAGATCACGATGAGGACCTATATTTCGAAGGCGCTTACATCACACAAGTTGACGATGAGATCGGCGATGACGAAGTCAACACATTTCGAATTGCGCTCGTATTCAGCGATCCAGAATTCGGAGCGCTCGCCTTCGACCGGCCAATTGGCCAAACGCTTAAGCGAAACTCTGACTTCGTTAGGTTTGAGATCAAGCACACCAACAGCGTGCGACAGGCTTCGCCAGCCTGGCCCAAAACGGCTTGGCGGAAGAAAGACAGGTTCTGACTGCACCATTGAAGGTTTATCGCGCCGCTTATGATCTCCTCGTAAGATCGATGATTTACCTCGGCCACGAGGGACGCGACGTGGAGCTGGGTTACTTCGACGGGGCTCCGGAAAGGCAGTTGTGGAAGGCGTTGAACGGCGATGAGAACGCCGAACACTATCTGTTGAAAAGTGGCCTTCCTGCCGTGCAGTTTGTCGGCCGAAACATCGGACCGGCTCCAGACCTTTCCGAGCCTGATTGGGGTGCTGAACCAGTTGGCTTTCGGATTTAGAGAGTTTTGCAGTTTCAAGCCACGAATACGGCCGGGGAAAGTTGTCACGGGGCATCCGCCCCCTAAGACCAGCTCCAGGGAAATTCGTTAGGGGCCGCACCAATACTATAGTATCTTATTGATTTCAAAGAGATTCGGTGGTGCCCCGTGCCGGAATCGAACCAGCACTCCTTTCGGAACTCGATTTTGAGTCGAGCGCGTCTACCAGTTCCGCCAACGGGGCAATCGCTTCGCGAATGAAGACAGCGCGGACTATACGAAGCGTTCGGGTGCGGTCAACAGGGTTTTTCCGGAAATTATCAACTTCACGAAAAGTTTTCGTGCAATTGCCGCTTTTCCCCGTCATCCATTTACAGCCCTGTCGACCACCCCTAAAACATCGATATCCCGCTGGAGAACCCTGAATGCTGCGTCGCCTCTATGACTGGACCATGTCGCTTGCCGCCCGCAAGACGGCGGAAACATGGCTCGCCGTGATCGCATTCATAGAAAGCTCGGTGTTCCTCGTTCCCGCAGACGTGCTCTACCTGCCGATGGCGCTGGCCCGGCCCGACCGGGCATGGCGTTATGCGATCGTCGCGACCGTGGCCTCGGTTCTCGGCGGAATCGCCGGCTGGGCTCTCGGCTATTACGCCTTCGAGGCGATCGCCAAGCCGGTGCTGGAATTCTACGGCAAGCTCGATGCCTTCAATGCCATGCGCGCCGGCGTCAGCTACGAGATGATCGTGCTGCTGCTGATCACATCGGGGCTTTCGCACCTGCCGCCAATCAAGGTTGTGACGATCCTTTCCGGGGTCGCCGGCATCAATCTCGGCCTGTTCGTCGTTTCCGCCATCGTGGCGCGCGGCGCCCGCTTTTTCTTCCTTGCCTGGCTGCTGCGCCGTTACGGCGAGCCGATCCGCGACTTCATCGAGAAGCGCCTCGGGCAGCTGGCGGCACTCGGCGCGGCGCTGCTGATTGCGCTTTATGTCGGCTACCGTTACGTGCTGCACTGACCTGACCGATCCGGCTCCCGACATCAACCGAGTTTCGCGAAAGAAGCATGCCATGATCGACAAACCGATTCTCGCCCGTCCGGGCTTCCTGCCTTCGGTGCTGCTTGCCGCCGGCATGGCGGTGGTCGTCGGCTCGGCGCTCGGCTTCGAGCATATCGGCGGCTATATCCCCTGCGCCCTCTGCCTGCTGCAGCGCGATCCCTATTACTACGGCATTCCGGTGGCGATTGCCGCGTCGCTTGCCGCCGCCTTCGGCCTGCCCTCGTGGATCACCCGGTCGCTGCTCTTCCTCGCCGGCATCATGATGGTCGTCGGCGCCGGCATGGGCGTCTATCACGCAGGCGTCGAATGGGCCTTCTGGGAAGGACCGGCGACCTGCGCCACCACCGCCTCCGGCGTCACCACCAATGCCGGGGACCTGCTGGCTGACCTCAATGCCGTCAAGGGGCCGTCCTGCACCGAGGCCTCGCTCAGGGTTCTGGGGCTGTCGTTTGCCGGCTGGAACGTGATTGCCAGCATCGTCCTCGCCGGACTGGCGTTCTGGGGTGCGGCCCGGGCGCGGGCCTGACGCCCGGCAATGGGCCGAACGCGAAATCGTCCCTGCGTCACTTATGGCTGCAGCTCGGTATCCCAGTAGAGATAGTCCATCCAGCTGTCGTGCAGGTAGTTCGGCGGAAACAGTCGGCCATTGTTATGCAGGTCCTGCACCGTCGGCCGGTAAGGCGGCTGGGCGGGGAACATTCCGGCCTGCTTCGGCAGCTTGCTGCCCTTCTTCAGATTGCACGGCGCGCAGGCGGCAACGACGTTTTCCCAGGTCGTTTCCCCACCGCAGCAGCGCGGAATGACATGATCGAAGGTCAGGTCGTCGTCCGAACCGCAATACTGGCATTCGAACCGGTCGCGAAGAAAGACGTTGAAGCGGGTAAAGGCGGGATTTCGCGACGGCTGCACATAGGTCTTCAGGCAGACAACGCTTGGCAGCCGCATTGAAAAACTCGGCGAGGACACCGAATGTTCGTACTCCGCGATGATGTTCACACGGTCAAGAAAAACCGCCTTGATCGCATCCTGCCAGGACCAAAGCGACAAGGGATAGTAACTTAGTGGCCTGTAGTCGGCGTTAAGTACGAGCGCCGGTAAGGCCTGAGGTGAGACTGCAATCGTCAAGGGACGCTCCTGATCGATTCGGCATCTGCACTTAATATTCTAGGCGCGTTGTTACAGCATTGTGAAGTCAGGAAATTCAAAACGATAAGATCACGGCGTTTTTTTGTTTCACGCGACCGGCATGACGTCGCGGCGCAGTCGCGCGGCGTAAAAAGCCCAAAAAATCCGCGCCGCGACCGATCGCCACGGGCTCCAGGCGGCGGCGATCTCGCGCAGCCTTTTCTCCTCAGGCCGCCCGTCAAGGCCGAAGGCATCGGCAACCGCCGCCCTGAGCGCCACGTCACCCGCCGGAAAGATATCGGGGTGGCCGCCGCAGAACATCAGATAGACTTCCGCCGTCCACTGTCCGATGCCCTTTATCGATGTCAGCCGGCCAATCGCCTCGGCTGCCGGCAGATGCGGAAGCAGGACGAGATCAAGTTCGCCGTCGCTCACCGCTCTCGCAAGCCGCGCCAGGGTCTCCGCCTTGGCGCGCGATAACCCGAAGCGCACCGCTCCATCGGCGGCGGCAAGATAGCTCTCGGCGCTGACCGCGCCGGTCGCGTCGACGATCCGGCGCCAGATCGCCTCGGCGCTCGCCTTCGACACCATCTGCGAGACGATCACATGGGCAAGCCCCGAGAAGCCGGGCTCGTCGAGACGCAAAGGGATGGGGCCCGCCGTCCGGGCTATGGCGGCGATCCGCGGGTCGGCGGCAACCAGTGCGGCAAGCCCGGCCGCGATGTCGCTTTCGTCGCGGATACGCTGCATTATCCATCCCGTCCCGATCATGAGCGGCGTTGGCACGCCCGTCGATTTCATGTCAGAAGGAAGCATGATCGAGACTGCCAGTCAAAGCCCCGTCTTCCGTTTCGCGCCGAGCCCCAATGGACCGCTCCATCTCGGCCATGCGCTGTCGGCCATGCTCAACCACGACATGGCACGGGCGACGGGCGGACGCTTCCTGCTGCGGATCGAGGACATCGACCAGACCCGGTGCCGCCAGGAGTACGAGGACCTGATCTACACCGACCTGTCCTGGCTCGGGCTGTCATGGGAAAAGCCGGTGCGCCGGCAGTCGGAGCATTTTGCCGCCTATCGCGCCGCTCTCGATCAACTGATCGCCCGAGGCCTCGTCTATCCGGCCTTCATGACCCGCGGCGAAGTCAAAGCCGCGGTCGGCGCATCGGAAGTCGGCGGGCAAGCCTGGCCGCGCGATCCGGACGGGTCGCCGCACTATCCGCCGGACGACCGTACGATGAGCGACGACCAACGCGAGGCCCTGCTGGCAGGCGGCGCCAGGCACGCCTGGCGGCTCGACATGGGCAAGGCGCTGGCATCACTTGACGGTCCCGTCGAATGGACCGAAACCGGCCCCGGCGTCGCCGGGCGTGTCATCGCCGATCCGGCTGCCTGGGGTGACGTCGTGCTGTCACGCTCCGACGCCCCCTCGAGCTATCACCTCTCGGTGGTCGTCGACGACGCGCTGCAGGGGATCACCCATGTGGTGCGTGGCATGGATCTCTATCACGCGACGGCGGTGCACCGGCTGCTGCAGCGCCTTCTCGGCCTGCCGGAACCTGTCTATCACCACCACCGGCTGATCCTCGGCCCCGACGGTCGCAAGTTGTCCAAGAGCCTGGGCGATACCGGTATCGCCAGCCTGCGCGAGGCCGGCGCCACGCCCTCAGATATCCGCCGTCTTGTCGGCCTCGGATGAATCATTGTCGCTGCCTGTCGAAGCGCGCTTGCGCGCGACCAGATGCAGGACCCGGTATTTCAGCAGCGCCGCATTGAACTCGGCGCCGATGATGAAGATCACCCCGATGATGTAGAGGAAGACGATCACGATCATGATCGACGCCAGACCGGCATAGGTGGCGGTATAGGTCGCGAAAGTCGAGATGTAGTAGGCAAAGATCAATGCGCCGAGGAACCAGGCAACCAGGGTCAGCGCGATCCCCGGCACCACGTCGCGGATGCGGCGCCTGCCCGCCGGCATCCAGAGATGGGCGACGAACAATCCCGCGGTCAATACGATAAGCGTACCGAAGAGGCTCCAGCTCGAGATCGTCGCCAGCAGGCCCTCCAGCCAGGGAAAGGCCGTCTCCGCATTGGCAAGCGCGATCGGGACCGCCACAAGAAGGATGCTGATCAGCACGAAGATCAGCACGGCGACGATGACGTAGCCGAGACTGATAAGCCGGGTAATGTACCAGGCGCGGGTTTCCGGGACGCGATAGGCGCGGTTCAGCGAAATCCTGAGCGCCTCGACGCCGTTCGAGGCAAAGTAGGCGGCAGCAAGAACCGAAACCGTCAGCAGGCCGCCGCGCGGGATCGTCAGCACCTGCCGCACCTGGTCCGACAACGGCTTGGCAATCGCTTCCGGCCAGGTATCGAAGATGATGTGCACGGCCGTTTCGGAAAAACGGTCGGCACCGAGGAAACCGGCAAGCGCCGTGCCGAAAATCAGGAACGGAAATATCGCCAGCAGCGCCGACAGCGCCACGTGGCTGGCCATCGCCCACCCGTCGTCCTCGGTGAAATGATACACCGCATCGTAGCCGACCTTGTATAAAACCCTGATGAATGTCGGCATTCCACCCCCGCCGGTTTTCCGGCCTGTTCAATCAATTGTATCTGCGGCAGGAATATGGGAAACGGATACGATTTGTACAGGAAACATTGCATGGCAGGTCGCCGCACAATCATCGTCACGGGGTGCTCGTCCGGCATCGGCGCGCACTGCGCCCGGGCGCTGAAATCCGATGGCTGGCGGGTCTTCGCCACCGTGCGCAAGCCGGAAGACCAGTTGCCTCTCGAAGCCGAGGGCATCGAGACGTTCCTGATGGACTATACCGTGCCTGAGTCCATCGCCGCACTGGTGAGCGCGATCGCCGAGCGCACCGGCGGACAGATCGATGCGCTCTTCAACAACGGCGCCTACGGCCAGCCCGGCGCGGTCGAGGACATCTCCACCGAAGTGCTTCGCCACCAGTTCGAGACCAACGTCTTCGGCTGGCACGAACTGACCCGCGCAATCATCCCGCTGATGCGCCGCCAGGGGCACGGGCGGATCGTCCAGTGCTCGTCAATCCTCGGTCTCGTGCCCTACCGCTATCGCGGCGCCTATACGGCATCGAAATTCGCACTCGAAGGACTGAGCGTCACCTTGCGCATGGAACTGCAGGGCAGTGGCATTCATGTCAGCCTCATCGAACCCGGACCGATCGCCTCCCGCTTCACCGCCAACGCCCTTGCCGCCGTCGAGGCCAACATCGACCTCGTCCATTCGGTTCATGCCGCCGATTACGAACGCCAGCTTGCCCGCCTGCGCGGTACCGGCCCGGCAAATCCGCACAAGCTCGGGCCCGAGGCGGTATACAAGGTGCTTCGCCACGCACTGAATTCCAGCAACCCGCGTCCACACTATGTCGTCACCACGCCGGCAAAGCAGGGCGTGATCCTCAAAAGGCTCCTGCCCGCCGGCCTGTTCTACAGGCTGATGCGCTGGCTGGACTGAACCGCAGTAAAAGGGCCAAATCACAGATGTCCAGCTTCACCACCATTCTTACCCTTGTCGTCATGGGTCTCGTCGTAGCCGTCCTGATGCGCGGCCTCTACAACATGCTGAAGGGCGACAATCCGAGCTTGTCCAACAGGCTCATGCAGATGCGCGTCATGCTGCAGGCGCTTGCAGTCGTGCTGATCATGCTGACGCTGTGGCTGATGGGACGATAGGAGCACCGAGGAAAGCAAGATGGTCAAGCTCAACAAGATCTATACCCGCACCGGCGACGACGGCACGACGGGGCTCGTATCCGGCCCGCGGCGGCTGAAGCACGACCTCAGGATCGAAGCCTATGGCACGGTCGACGAGACCAATGCCTGCATCGGCCTCGTGCGACTGCACACCTCGGGCATGGAAGACCTCGACGCCATGCTGGCGCGGATCCAGAACGATCTCTTCGATCTCGGTGCCGATCTTGCCGCACCCGATACCGGCGAACCGCTGGCCTACGAGCCGCTGCGCATCATCGACACGCAGGTGACACGGCTGGAGCAGGAGATCGATCGCCTGAATGCCGATCTCTCTCCGCTCAGGTCCTTCATCCTCCCCGGCGGCAGCCCGGCGGCGGCCAATCTCCACCTCGCCCGCACCGTTTCCCGCCGGGCCGAACGGGTGATGGTCGCACTGGCGCAAGACGAGAGCGAAAAGGTCAGCGCCGCGGCGCTGAAGTACATCAACCGTCTTTCCGATTTCCTGTTTGTCGCCGCACGTTTCGTCAATGACGGCGGAAATGCCGATATCCTTTGGGTTCCGGGAAAAAATCGGTAAGCTCCGGTGCAGTCATACCACCTGGGGGTGCAATGTTCATACCGCTGTACGACCGCAACGCCCTGAAGCACATCAGGCGGCAATATGTGACGATCGCGCTCATCGTCACCAATTGTCTCGTCTGGTTGTTCACCGGGGTCATCGCCGACGACGGCGTCGCGGAAGCGGCGGTCGTCGGCCTCGGCTATATTCCGGCTGTTGTCTTCGACTACGCGATGCTGGAGCCCGGTCTCGACATCGTCCCGCAGGACCTGACCTACATTACCTATTCGTTTCTCCACACCGACTTCATCCACATGGCCTCGAACATGCTCTTCCTGTGGGTGTTCGGCGACAATGTCGAAGACGCGATGGGGCATGGGCGCTTTCTGTTTTTCTACCTCGCCTGCGCTGCAGCCGGCGCTTTCTTCCACGGCCTGCTCGGCCCGGCCTCCGAGGCGCCGCTGATCGGCGCATCCGGCGCCATATCGGGCGTGGTCGCTGCCTATGTCATGCTGCATCCGAAGGTCCGCGTGTGGGTACTTGTGCTGTTCCGCATTCCGCTGCCGTTGCCGGCCTTCGTGCCGCTGGCGCTGTGGATCGCGCAGCAGTTCCTCATGCTGGCCATCGATGGCGAAGGCAAGATTTCCTGGGGCGCCCATGTCGGCGGCATTCTCGCCGGCGCGCTTCTGGTCGTGGCGTTGCGCCGGCCCGGCGTGCCGCTGTTCGATCGCGGCCTCGGCGAAAGGCCTGCGCTGACCACCACGCTTGCCGCCGGCGAGACGCCGGACGGCCATGCTGCACCGCGCGAACGCGGCCCATGGGATCGCGACTAGATTATTGACCTTCACGTAAACGTAAGATATTTGCGGCTAATTGCCCGTTCGCGTCATCGCGGCGTTGTATTTGGAACAAAAACGCGTATCGATGTCGCCCATCGACAATCGGAGGCCCGCAGGAAAGCGCATGTTCTCTGCGGAATGTGTTGAAGGAAGGACCCCATGAAAATCCTAGTCCCCGTGAAGCGGGTTGTTGATTACAACGTCAAGATCCGGGTGAAGCCGGACGGTTCGGGCGTCGAGCTCGCCAACGTCAAGATGTCGATGAACCCG
>JAEWPB010000105.1 GCA_023399465.1 Pseudomonadota bacterium | reverse complement strand
CCTCAACCCGGTCCCCATGGACTTTCCCTGCACCGCTTCCGCCAGGATGCCGGCTATACCGGCGAGGCACTGCTTACCGCATCCCGGCCCGGCAACACCGACTATGTCGTGCGCTGCATCCTGCCCGAGCCGGCCGCGAAGGCATCGAGCGCCGACTGCCAGCGCGACATTCATGTCGGCCGCGACCTGACCGTACTCTACCGCTTCTCCAGCACCATGCTTGCCGATTGGGAACGCATCGATGCGGCCGTCCAGTCCTACATCGAGGCCAGAATCGTCCCGTGATCCCGATTGAACACAGCCCGATAAAAATCCGCAGAAAGCGGAAACCTCTTATTCATCATAAACCGATTGGTAACGCCCTGCCGCTACAGTCCCACCAATGGTCTTCCGGGCGCGGCACCCGGACCACCCTCCCGAAGTGCAAGTAAAGAGTGAAACGGTGTCCAGGTCAGCTTTTCTCGTAACACTACCTCACATCGGCAACCGATTGACCAAGGCGATTTGCCGTCTGGCCATGGTCGCCGGCATCGCAAGCGCCACCGTAGCCCTCCCGTCCGCAGCGGCGGCCAATCCCAAATATGCGGGGATCGTGGTCGACGCCAAGACGGGCAACGTGCTTTACAGCGAAAACGCTGACAGCCTGCGCTACCCCGCTTCGCTGACCAAGATGATGACCTTGTATCTGGTGTTCGAAGCCCTCGAGCATGGCCGCATCAAGCTTGATACCAAAATACCCGTTTCTGCTCATGCAGCCTCGGAGCCTCCGTCCAAGCTCGGCCTGCGCGCAGGCGGCAGCCTGACCGTCGAGCAGGGCATCAAGGGTCTGGTGACGCGCTCGGCAAACGACGCCGCCACTGCCATTGGCGAATTCATCGGCGGTTCGGAAGCGAACTTCGCCCGGATGATGACGAACAAGGCGCGTGCGCTCGGCATGACGAAAACCACCTACCGCAACGCCCACGGACTGCCGAACACCGCGCAAATGACCACCGCGCGTGATCAGGCGCGTCTCGGCATCGCCCTTCGCCAGCATTTCCCGCAGTATTACGGTTACTTCTCGACCCGCAGCTTCCAGTACGGCAAGCAGACGATCGGCAACCACAACCGCCTCCTCGGCGTGGTGCGCGGCGTGGATGGTATCAAGACCGGCTTCACCCGCGCCGCCGGCTACAACCTGGCGACCTCGGCTCAGGTGGATGGCCGGTCGGTGGTCGGTGTCGTGCTCGGCGGAACGTCCGGCGCTGCTCGCAATGCGCAGATGACCCGGTTGATCAACCGTTACCTTCCGGAAGCCTCCAATCGTCGCGGCGGTTCGAACCTTATTGCCCAGTCCGCACCGGAAGCAGCGCCTGCCCAGGTGTCTGCCAGTAGCAAAGGCATCGAACTCCCGGCCAGCGGCCCCATCCCCGATGCACGCTACGACGCGCCTTACACTGAAACCGCCTATGCAGCGCCGGTGAAGACCCTGACCCGCGAAACTGCGAGCGACGCCGTCGCCAGCCAGATGGCAGCGGCCAGCATTCCGGTTCCGGCCGCGGCGGTACCGGCACCGACCCAGGTCAAGACCACGACAATCACGCCCGACAGCAAGGCCGAAGCGGTCGACCAGGTTACCACCGCGTCCACCTCGCAGGCATCCGGCTGGGTCATCCAGGTCGGCGTGTCGCCCTCCAAGGACATGGCAATGGATCTCTTGCGCTCCGCGCAGGATAAAGGCGGAAAGGTATTGCGTTCCGCCACCCCCTTCACCGTGGCCTACAACGCCGGAAGCGACCAGGTGTATCGCGCTCGCTTCGGTGGCTTCGGCGACCAGAGGACTGCCGTCAATGCCTGCAAGGCACTGAAGAAGAAGGGCGTCGGCTGCTGGGCCAGCCTCCAGTAAGCAACAGGACATCTTGCCGGGGCAGCTTGTTCCGCAGCTCCGGCAAGATCTGATATCACCGCGCCGGCGGTTGTTGTCCCGGCGGATTACCCCTCGAATTTGTATCGCGTAACGAGGTTTGACATGGCACTCAACGAAAACAGCAAGGGTCCGGACCCTTCACAGGATCACAAGCCGGCTGCGCCGCGCTATGCGCTCCACCCCCTTCACGAGGCCGCCATTCGCATTGCCGATCTCGGCCTGAACCGCCCGCGCGCCAAGACGCGCGATCTCGTCGGCCTGCTGCTGAGCCATGGCGCCCGGGCATGGCGTTATTCCCAGCCGGTAGCTAATATACATCTGCATATCGCCCGCCAATCCGGCAGGCAGCCAATTCACCTAAGGCTGCGCTGATGACCAACCGCCCGGAAGCACGAATGGTTCTGTTTCTGGGCGACAGTCACACCAAATACTTCACCTACGCTGCCCGCAAGGGATTTCTCGGTGAGCGCCGCACTGCTTCCTGCATCGTCTTCGGCGCCACCGCCAGCGGCCTCTCCAATCCCGGGAGCCAGACCGGAGCCCTGCTGAAGTTCCGGCAGTTTCTTCGCGAGCAACCGGCCGGTTCTGTCCTGCTTCTGCACCTCGGCGAAGTGGATTGCGGTTTCGTTATCTGGTATCGCGCCCAGAAATACGCGGAAAGCGTGGCGCGGCAGATGGACCAGTCGATCGACGCCTATTGTGGTTTCATCGACGAGATCAGAGAGAACTACGATCACAGCCTCATTGTCACGGCCGCCACGGTGCCGACCATCCGCGACAACACCGACTGGGGCGAGGTTGCCCATCTTCGCCGCGAAGTGACGGCATCACTTGCCGACCGCACCCGCCTGACACTCGATTTCAACGACGAACTGCACAGGCGTTGCGCCGATCGCAACATCCTCTTCCTCGATATCACGGATGCTTTGATCGACCCCAGGACCGGTGTCGTCGCCGACCGCTTTCGCAACCCCGATCCCGCCGATCATCACCTGAACAAGCGCGTCGTCTCGCCTATTTGGGCGAAAGTGCTCAATCCCGTGCTGACCGGGCTGGGCGCATAGTGCGAAAAGCGAGCCAGAGCTTAAAGCAGTCCGAGTTCCGACAGTTCGCGTTTCAGGTCTGCGGGCAGGTCTTCGGCATTGCCGCCGAGACTGGAGAGATCGCCCGGCGCGTCGCCGGGCTGCAGATAGCGCCACCCCTGGAAGGCCCGGCGCGGCTGTACCGCGGTTTCCACCACCTCTGGACCAAGAACCAGATTGCAACGTGTAATGCCGTCGCCACCGGTGAACGTCTGGATGTCGAGAAGGGGCTGACGCGCCTGCACCTGCCCCTTGATCACCCAGTACAGCGAGCCGCCGTCCAGCAGTTCCTCGGTGCGCTTCGGCACCATCCGCGTGGTGTGGGTGCTGTGCGGCTCGAGGCCGGCGGCGATCGCCATCATCGACCGCTCGGCGACCCATTCACGCAAGTCGTCGATGCTGTCGGCACCGACGCACAGTTTGATCAGATGCAATGTCATGGCGCTGTTGAAATCCCTTTGACGTCCGTCGTCAAGTGATTCCGGCAGGCCGCGACATCAACACTCGACGACGTTGACGGCCAGGCCCCCGGTCGAGGTTTCCTTGTACTTCTCGCTCATGTCGTTGCCGGTTTGGCGCATCGTCTCGATACAGGCATCGAGCGGCACGAAGTGTGCGCCGTCGCCCTTCAGCGCCAATGAGGCCGCGGTCACCGCCTTGACGGCGCCAAGCGCGTTGCGCTCGATGCAGGGCACCTGCACCAGCCCCGCAACCGGATCGCAGGTCATGCCGAGATGGTGCTCGAGCGCGATTTCGGCGGCGTTCTCGATCTGCTCCGGCGTGCCCCCCATGACCGCGGCAAGACCGGCGGCCGCCATTGCCGATGCCGAGCCGACCTCGCCCTGACAGCCGACCTCGGCGCCGGAGATCGATGCGTTGTGCTTGATGATGCCGCCGACTGCGGCCGCGGTCAGCAGATAGTCGCGAATGCCGTGCTCGTCTGCATCCTCGTGGAAATGGAGATAGTAGCGGATGGTCGCCGGCACAACGCCGGCAGCGCCATTGGTCGGAGCCGTTACCACGCGTCCGCCGCTCGCATTCTCCTCGTTGACCGCCATGGCATAGACACTCAGCCAGTCGTTGGCGAGCACCGGATTGATCCGGTTGCTGCGCCATTCCTCCTGCAGTTTTTCGTATATGCCCTTGGCGCGGCGACGGACCTTCAGCCCGCCCGGCATGATGCCTTCCTGGGCAAGGCCGCGGTCGATGCAACTGGTCATCGCCGACCAGAGCCTGTCGAGCCCGGCATCGAGCTCTTCGCGGCTCATGGCCGTTTCCTCGTTGGCGCGCTTCATTTGGGCAATCGTCAGGCCGGAGCGCTGCGCCATCTCGAGCATCTGCTGGGCCGTGGCGAAGGGATAGGGAACCTTCACGGAGCCTGCCGCCTTCTTGTTCGCCCGCATCGTCTCGAGTTCGGTATCGGTAACGACGAAACCGCCGCCGATGGAATAGTAGATGCGTTTCAGGATGACCCTCCCGTCGCGATCGAGCGCGCTGAAGCTCATGCCGTTCGCATGCCCCGGCAACGGCACCTTCTTGTCGAAGACAAGATCGATGGTCGGTTGGAAACGATAGGCGGGATGGCCGGGAGGCGTCACCTTCCCGGTCTTCTCCACCTGGTCGATGATCGCGTCCATGGCATCGGGATCGACCAGATCCGGCCGTTCGCCCATCAGGCCGAGGATGACCGCCCTGCCCGTGCCATGACCGATCCCGGTATGGGCCAGCGAGCCATGCAGGCTGACGCGGAGCGCCGCCACCTGCGCGCCCGCCGGCCGCGGCCAGTCGTCCGACAGGATCAGATCGAGGAACCGATTGGCGGCCGACATCGGTCCCATGGTGTGGGAACTCGAAGGTCCGACCCCGATCTTGAAAACATCGAATACCGACAGGAACATCTAGGCGTGCCTCACTTGCGAACGTCAGCGCCCGGAACGTGGCGATAGCCGTAACGGCGCGCTGCAGCGGGTTTGATTGGTACTCCATCGCGCCAACCACCTATCTGGCATATAGGGCGGTTTGCGGCAGGAAGGCAAATGCTACGACATCGGCATCAGCCACCGTGGTGACCGACCGACACAAGCTAATACCGAAGCGACATGAACGAGGGGCGCAAAGCGAAAACGGCGCTGCCCTTTCAGGCAGCACCGCTTTCATAAACCTGCTGTATCGTGATCAGATGGCGTCAAAAAGAAACGCGAGGGCCAGAATACCGGCGAACGCCGCGACGGCGCGCACGGTGAGGCCCCAGCAGGACTTCTGAATGCTCTCTTCCATATCGTCTCCGAAGACTTTTACCGCGGCCGAACGTCGCCGCGTCGGGGCGTTACTTAGTGGGTATTGGATATGTTCGCAACTGCGAAAAACGGCAGAAACAAGGCGCGAGCCATGCGCGCAGATCACGGCAATATGCAATATCGTTAAAAAACATGGAGATGGAGAAATAACCACTTCATTCCGGCACAATGGACGCCTTACAAATTCCACAATTCAAACCGCAGGAATGCGGAAACTTGCCGATATCGGGGTAATGTCGCATACATTTTGCCGATCCTTGAAACTGCGGACGCCTGCTGATGACCACCATAGACTACATTGCCCTTTTGATCTTCGCCGTACTCTGGTCCGGCTTCTCCTGGGTGACGGGCGGTGCCCGGATCTTCAAACGGGTCAGCCTGACCCAGGCGATGGCCGAGCGGCGGCGCCAGTGGATCCACAACTCGATGAAGCGCGATCTGAAGATGATCGATACCCAGATCATGTCGGGATTGCAGAATGGCACCGCCTTTTTCGCCTCGACGACGGTTTTCGCGCTGGGCGGGTGCTTCGCCCTTCTCGGCGCCACCGAACAAGTGGATGCGGTGTTCAAGGACCTGCCCTTCGTCGTGCACGGCGGACGCACCGCATTCGAAATGAAGGTCGGCGGCCTCACGGCCCTGTTCGGCTACTCGTTCTTCAAGTTTGGCTGGTCGTACCGGCTGTTCAACTACTGCACCATCCTGTTCGGCTGCATGCCCATGATCGCGGACACCGCCGGAAACCGCGACGAGGCCGAGCGGGCTGCCGAACGCGTCTTCCAGATGAACATCGAAGCGGCGAAGCACTTCAACGCCGGTCTGCGGGCCATGTTCCTCGCCATCGGTTATCTCGGCTGGTTCATCAATGCCTATGCCTTCATCATATCGACGGTCTTCATCATCGCGGTGCTCACGCGGCGGCAGTTCTTCTCCCCGGCGAGGCAGATCATTCTCGGCGATCTCAAGCCATGAAAGCGCCTTCGTCTTGCTGTTTGGCAAGGTTCCTCCACCTGCGGCGATTCCGCCGTTTCTCCTGAAAGGAAGCCCTGGATGGCTGCCGTGCCCGCGACGCCCGATTCCGCCTTCTCCAAGCCGCGCATCGGCCTGCTGGACACGGCACGCGGCGTCGCACTGCTCGCCATGGCGACCTATCACTTCTCCTGGGATCTCGAATTCTTCGGCTATCTCGATGCCGGCACGACGACGCAGGGGTTATGGAAGCTTTATGCCCGGGCGATCGCCAGCAGCTTCCTGTTCGTGGCCGGTTTCAGCCTTCTATTGGGCAACAGCCCGCACATCCGTTGGCGCTCGTTCAGCAAACGCCTGGCGATGATCGTTGCCGCCGCGGCGGCCATAACAAACGGCACGGCCGTCGCCGTTCCGAACGGCATGATCTTCTTCGGCATCCTGCATTCGATCGCCACCGCCAGTGTCATCGGCCTGGCATTCCTGCGGCTGCCGGCAATCGTTGCAATCGCTGCCGCGATCGCGGCGATCCTCGCCCCCTTGTACCTGCGATCGCCGTTCTTCGACGAGCCGCTCCTCTGGTGGACCGGATTGGCCGAGACCGTTCCGCGCTCGAACGACTTTGTGCCGGTCCTGCCGTGGATCGCACCGTTTCTCCTCGGCCTGGCGGCGGCACAGATCGCCATGGCGCGCGGCTGGCTCGTGTCGCTCGCCGCACTCGGAACCGGCGGCAGCCTGCTCGCCAAGGCCGGGCGCCACAGCCTGATGGTCTATCTCGTTCATCAGCCGATCCTGATCGCCGTCGTCTATGGCCTGACATTCATCTATCCGCCGCCGGTTGCCGATCCAGTCGCCTCCTATCTCGGAAACTGCCAGCGCGCATGCTCGCAACAGGAGGACGCCGCCTTCTGCACGCGCTTCTGCGGCTGCACCCTCGACCGGCTCAACGAACAAAACCTGTTCACATCGCTGCAAAATGGCACCATCGCCCCAGACAAGGACGAACGAATCCAGCGAATCGCACTAGAATGCAGCGCAGTTTCACGATGACGGGACTATTCCGATGAATGCCTATCGCTTGAAGCCGCTGAGGTTCCCGTGGCCACCTCTTCTCTATGCCGCCGCTGTGTTATCAGCGATCGTGCTCAATCGCTTCGTCGCGCTCCCTGCCCTGCATCTCCACAACGTGCTCGCGTGGGGCATCGGCGCGATCCTGGTTATCGCAGGGGTGGTGCTCAGCGTGTGGGCCGTCAAGACGCTGATCGAGTGCAAGACCACCTTCCTGCCCAATCGCTGCGCATCGCATCTCGTGACCCGCGGGCCGTTCCGCCTGAGCCGCAATCCGATCTATCTCGGCTATACGCTGGTGACTGCTGGCATCGGCTTTCTGTCGGGGAATTCATGGTTTCTGGTAATGGCGATTGTGTGCGTCCTCGCCATCACCTTCATTGCGATCCGGTATGAGGAACGCCACCTGCTCGCGCGTTTCGGGATCGAGTTCGAGCGCTACTGCAAGCAGACACGCCGCTGGATCTAGCGGTCACGCAAGCAAACCGGTCCGCAAGCAGAACCGGCCGTTTCAGAACGGGAAGTTGATGGATATGCCAACCGCCGGCGCGGTCAGGTGCCGACGCCGATCTCGGCCAGGCGCGTGAGGCACGACTCCTCGATATTGTCGAGTTCGGTCAGCGTCTCGTCGATATCCTTGCGCTTCTGGCGCAGCTCTTCACGCTTTTCGTCGACGCGCTTCATCATCAGCTTCAGCTGGCCGATTTCGCCCGGCGGGTCCTTGTAGACATGGATGATCTCGCGGATCTCGGCGATCGTGAAGCCGATACGCCGGCCGCGCAGGATCTCCTGGATGAGATGCCGGTCGGCGGCGCGGAACAACCGCGTGCGGCCGCGACGCTCCGGGTGGATAAGACCCTCGTCCTCGTAGAAACGCAAGGTACGCGTCGAAACGCCGAACTCACGCGTCAATTCGCTGATGGTGTAGTACTTATTCACGCCATTGTCTCTTAGGTTCATCAGCGTAGTATCGTTGACTTGCACGTAAAAGTCAAACAATCGTCAGGCTATATGAAACCACCAGGTGGCCATGCCGAGGAAGGTGGAAAAACCGATGATGTCGGTGACCGCAGTCACGAACACGGCCGACGACACCGCGGGATCGGCGCCAAAACGATCGAGAAGCAAGGGAATCAGGATCCCCGCCAGTGCCGCCGCCATCATGTTGATCAGCATCGCCGCCGCCAGGATGCCACCAATATTGGCATCCTGAAACCAGAAGCCGGCGATCGCGCCGATCAATATGCCAAAGAGCCCGCCATTGAACAACCCGACAGCGGCTTCGCGCCGGATGATGCGGGGAGCGTTGTGGATATCGAGGCTTCGGGTCGCAAGCGCCCGCACGGTCACGGTCATCGTCTGCGAGCCAGCATTGCCGCCCATGCCGGCAACGATCGGCATCAGGATCGCCAGCGCCACGATCTGCTGGATGGTGGCATCGAATAGATCGATGACCGACGCAGCAAGAACCGCTGTCATCGCGTTGATCATCAGCCACGGCACGCGCGAGCGCGACGTCTCGGCAATCGAGTCGGACAGCTCTTCGTCGCCGACGCCACCCAGGCGCATCAGGTCTTCCTCGGCCTCTTCCTGAATGACGTCGACGACGTCGTCGATGGTGAGAACGCCGACGAGGCGACCGTTCTCGTCGACCACGGCGGCCGACAGAAGGTCATACTGTTCGAATAGCTGCGCGGCTTCTTCCTGGTCCATCTCCGCCGGGATCGGATGGCTGGTATCGCGCATGATCGCATCGATCTTGGTCGAGCGCTTGGTCCGGAGAATACGATCGAGATCGACCGTTCCGAGCAGCCGGAAGGTCGGGTCGATCACGAAAATCTGGGTAAAGCTGTCGGGAAGATTGTCGTCTTCGCGCATGTAGTCGATCGTCTGGCCGACGGTCCAGAACGGCGGCACGGCGACGAACTCCGTCTGCATGCGGCGGCCGGCCGTGCTTTCGGGATAGTCGAGCGACCGGCGCAGGCGCACCCGCTCGGTAAACGGCAGCTTGGCCAGGATCTCTTCCTGGTCTTCCTGATCAAGATCCTCGAGAATGTAGACGGCGTCGTCCGAATCCATCTCGCCGATGGCCGCGGCGATCTGCTCGTTCGGCAGGTGCTCGACGATATCGAGGCGAATGGCCTCGTCGACTTCGGTCAGCGCGGAGAGGTCGAAGTCGTCACCGAGCAGTGACACGAGCGCAAGACGCTGGTCCGACTGGATCGCCTCGAGCAGGTCGCCCAGTTCCGACGAGTGCAGCCGCGCAACGTGCTGGCGCAGAAACAAGGTGTCGCGGTCGGCGATCGCCGCGCCGACCATGGCAAGGAAGTCGGAACGAACCGAGCCATCCTCGGTGTAGATGTCTTCGACCTTCTCAGGACGGATAGTGCGATCGCGGTCTTCTTCGCCGTAACTCGTCATCTGCCGCCCTCGTCCTACCTGGTTTTACCGACTCGTCGACCGCAAACGAGAATGGCCGCCGAAACTGCAATGTCAACAACTGCATAGCTGCACGCGTCAATCGCTGCAGCATGAAAATTCAAACACTCCCCAGCACCCGCCTGGGCGCTGCTTGTGCCACGCAGGCGACGGCCACCGCCGTTGTCATCCTGCATCCACTCGCCGATTCCATCGGGGTACGCCTGAATGCGCTAACCCAATATCCATGCAAGGTCCAGCCGCCACGCACCCCTTATCCCGCTTGGGATGGAGTGCAGGCCAGCGAAGGAGCATCGCACCTCGTGTCGGCTTTACTTGCGCGCGCGGACAGAGCAGAAACAACCGCAAAGTCCCCTGCCGGACACGTTTCCCGCCCGCCCACCTGACCGGAGCCGCTTTCGTGACCATTCGCCCCATTCTGCAATACCCGGATCCGGGCCTGAAGACCCGATGCGCGCCGGTGACGGCGTTCGATGCCGATCTCAGGGCACTCGCCGCCGATCTGCTGGATACCATGCATGCCGCCCCGGGCGTCGGCATAACCGCGGCCCATATCGGAGTATTCGTGCGGCTTGTCGTCATTGAGCTCGACACCGCCCGCCCGCCGCTCGTCTACGTCAATCCCGAGATCCTCTGGTCGTCGGAAGAAACCATGACCCATACCGAGGGAAGCGTTTCGATGCCCGGGATGACCGATGAGATCACCCGGCCAAAGTCGATCCGCTTCCGCTATCAGGATCTGGAAGGCATCGTCCACGAGGAAACCGCCGACGGCTTTCTGGCGATCTGCATCCAGCACGAGATCGACCAGCTCGACGGCATATTCTGGCTTATGCGGCTTTCGAAGCTGAAGCGCGACCGGCTGATCAGGAAATGGGAAAAACTGCGCTGCTAGGAGACGTTTTTTTCGCCCGCGGCCCCATATCCTCCGACCAGATGCCCAGGACAGGCAAGCAGCATGACGCGGTTCATCGCGGTCGCCGGGAACAATGGCCTCTCCCGCTACCCTTATGCTTCAGCACCATCATCACCGGCAACATCATCCGACGAGGATGGCTCCAGTTGCAGCAGACGATCCGCTCGGGCAGTTCAAATGCTCACCCGGGAGAAGCGAACATTCGGTCGAGCCTGCCGGCGGCTACCGGCCCCAATTCGACCGCAAGAATGCGGAACGCCGGCGCCATAATTGAAATCGAAACCGCCCTCCCGGTCGTCTGGCGACACCCTTTATCCGACTGATAAAAAAGTCGAAAAACGCCTCCGCATCGCCCGCGCTTTCGGCCATGGATCCTAATCCGCGGTGCCTCGTCAATGCCGCTTTGGCTACCTCTTTTGGCCCCGATTATCTGCTTTTTTCCGATGCCATCCGCCCCAATAGCCAAGATGTACGCTTCGGTAACCGCAATCTTACTAGGCACCCTTGGATGTTCTGCGTGGGCGAAAACAACCGGTAGGAGCACCCTATGGTCAACGACAGAATTGCCGGCTGGTTAGTGTTTGTAATGATTGCAACGATATTCGTATTCGCAAACCCATACAAAACGACCGCCGGCATGCTGGCGGAAGCCCGAAAGTTCTCAGGTCTTCATGAAGTAACGAACAATCGCAAACTTCGTTCCATCCTCGGCATCAATCCCGCCCGCGTTCCCTGGTGCGGGTATTTCATGGGATATGTCGCGAAAAAGGCGGGCAGCGAACCGCCCAGCAACTTTACTCTCGCACGCGCCTGGGCCGGTTACGGCTCCAAGGTCTCGTTAAACACGGCGCGACCCGGCGACGTCGTCGTCATCCGCAGCCGCTACGGCTATCACGTAGGCCTGCTTTCCGAAATCTCGAAGAAGGGCGTCCACCTCATCGGCGGCAATCAGTCCGGCCGGGTTCAGCAGTCGCGTTACAGCAAGGGGTCCGTCGTTGCGGTAAGGCGCGGCGACGTCCCCGAAAGAATGGCTTCATCGGCCCCGGCCTATCGGCGCACATCCGATCGGCGCTAGGCGCCTGCAGCAGCGCCGTCATCCAGGCGGCGCGCGTCATCCGCAACCAGATGCCTCGGGAACATTCGCAAATGCCCATGCGCGCGACGGGAATGTCGCGCGTTTTCGTCTGCAATACAGGAGAAGATGTCAGGCATGAAAAGCCTGAAATGGTGCGGTCGAGAAGACTCGAACTTCCACGGGTTGCCCCACAGCGACCTCAACGCTGCGCGTCTACCAATTCCGCCACGACCGCATCGTGGTAGTGCCGAACTCTCATCGGCGGGCCCGCAAGCCCTGACAGTCACTCTATTCGATCACAACTTCCTAGGGAAGGTTTGCGATCGACAATGTGCATCATCGATTTGATGCCGTCCTTACTCGAGATAAGCAAGAAGTTCTTTCAAGCATCTCAGCTTGAAAATGGTGCGGTCGAGAAGACTCGAACTTCCACGGGTTGCCCCACAGCGACCTCAACGCTGCGCGTCTACCAATTCCGCCACGACCGCATCGTGGTAGGTGCCGAATTGCTCCGGCGGGGCTGCATGTAGCAAAAGCCCCTGGGGGGTGCAATAGGCGAGACCGAAAAATATGCAGATAAAAAAACTTATTTGAATCCGGCCGTTATCACGGGCCCTGAAACCCTTGGCTTGCCGGGCTTTCGCTTTTTTGCGACAAGGGCGGCAAAGGAAAATACCATGCTGCGCACTGATCTTGAAACCACGATGCTGCCCCAACCGGGCTCTCCGCCGGTCCGCTGGCGAATCTCCGATCGCCTCGTTCCCTATGATGAAGCGATCGCCACCATGGAGGCGGAAGTGGCCGCCATTGCCGAGGGCCGCGCCGACGAGCTGGTGTGGCTGCTCGAGCACCCGCCACTCTATACCGCCGGCACCAGCGCCGACGCCGCCGATCTCATCGATCCCGACCGTTTCCCGGTCTTCGCCACCGGTCGCGGCGGCGAATACACCTATCACGGCCCCGGCCAGCGCGTCGTCTACGTCATGCTGGACCTGAAGCGGCGGCGGCAGGACGTGCGCGCCTATGTGGCCGCGCTCGAGGAAGTCATCATTCGCACGCTCGAATCGATGAACGTTCGCGGCGAGCGGCGCGAGGACCGCGTCGGCGTCTGGGTTCGCCGCCCGGAAAAGCCCCCGCTTGCCGATGGCACCATGGCCGAGGACAAGATCGCCGCCCTCGGCATCCGCCTGAGGCGCTGGGTCAGCTTTCATGGTCTTTCCCTGAATGTCGACCCGGATCTCAGCCACTTCGGCGGCATTGTGCCCTGCGGAATCAGCGCCTACGGCGTGACCAGCCTTGTCGACCTCGGCCTGCCTGTGATGATGGCCGATGTCGACATCCGATTCCGCGACGCCTTCGAGGAGGTGTTCGGCCCAACGATTGCAGATCCGGAAACAACCTGACGTCGGCGTTCCGGGCGCAACATCCGGAAATGACAGGGAAAATCCGGGCATCGCGGCAATGGTGCTTGCACGGCCGACGGGTGCATGCTTCAAGCGGCGCGCACTCCGTTCAAAATTCTCCGAGTCCCGATGCCCAATCCCCCTGCCCAGACCCAAAATACCATGAAGGGCATGGCCATCATGGCATTCGCCATGCTTGTGCTGCCCGTCATGGATGCCATCGCCAAATATATGGCGACGTTCGAGGACATGTCGCCGGGACAGGTGACGTTCTACCGCTTCTTCCTGCAACTGCTGTGCACGCTGCCGCTACTGATGTTCGGCGCGGGCCTTGCCGCCTTCCGGGTCAAGCGCCCGTGGATGAACCTGCTGCGCGGCGTCCTGCATGCGGCGGCAAGCCTGCTGTTCTTCACCGCAGTCAAATACATGCCGCTCGCCGACGTCTTTGCCATCTATTTCGTCGAACCGCTGATGCTGACGGCGATGTCGGCGCTGTTTCTCGGCGACAAAGTCGGCTGGCGCCGTTGGACCGCGATTGTCGTCGGCTTCTGCGGCGCGATGATCGTCATCCAGCCGAGTTTCGAGATTTTCGGCTGGAAGGCGTTCCTGCCAGTCGGTTGCGCTTTCCTCTACACGCTCTACCTGTTCCTCAACCGCTCGCTCGGAGACGCCGATACGCCGCTTGCCATGCAGACGGTATCGGCGATCGGCGGAACGCTGTTCATGGTGGTCGCGCTCGCGATCGGACACGGCCTGTTCGGCGACGTGAATTTTGCACCCTCCCTGCCCCAATCCGGGCTTGCCTTCGCACTGCTGCTGATTCTCGGCTCGCTCTCGGGTTACGCCCACCTGCTGGTGGTGCGCGCATTCCGCCTTGCGCCGATTTCGCTTCTCGCACCGTTCCAGTACTTCGAGATCATCTCGGCGACAGTGCTCGGCTACATGCTGTTCAGCGATTTTCCGACGCTGTCGAAGTGGAGCGGGATCGCGATCATCGTTGCATCGGGCCTGTTCATCATCTGGCGTGAACAGCAGGTGACAAGCCGAAACAAGTCGGCCTGACAGGACTTCCGGCAGCCGGCGCAATGGTCGCTCCCTGACCAGAAACCGGCTTTCATGACAATGGGTTGCCGATCGCGCAGCTGATAAACATCAGGCAAGGCCAAAGGCTCTTTTCCCTTGAGCTTGCGGCGCCCGCCGTGGCAATGTCGCCATAGCGAAGAGATAAGGAGAAATACAATGGACGTACGTGCCGCCGTTGCCGTTCAAGCGGGCAAGCCGCTGGAAGTGATGACCGTGCAGCTCGAGGGCCCGCGCGCCGGCGAGGTGCTGATCGAGGTCAAGGCCACCGGCATCTGCCACACCGACGACTTCACGCTCTCGGGCGCCGACCCCGAAGGCCTGTTCCCGGCGATCCTCGGCCATGAGGGCGCCGGCATCGTCGTCGACGTCGGCCCCGGCGTCACCTCGGTGAAGAAGGGCGACCACGTCATTCCGCTCTACACCCCGGAATGCCGCGAGTGCTATTCCTGCCTCAGCCGCAAGACCAATCTCTGCACCGCGATCCGCTCGACGCAAGGCCAGGGCCTGATGCCCGACGGCACCTCGCGCTTCTCGATCGGCAAGGACAAGATCCACCACTACATGGGCTGCTCGACCTTCGCCAACTATACGGTGCTGCCGGAGATCGCGGTCGCCAAGGTCAATCCCGACGCCCCCTTCGACAAGATCTGCTACATCGGCTGCGGCGTCACCACCGGCATCGGCGCGGTGATCAACACCGCCAAGGTCGAGATCGGCTCGACCGCGATCGTCTTCGG
>JAEWPB010000070.1 GCA_023399465.1 Pseudomonadota bacterium | reverse complement strand
CGTCGTGGAACAGCAGGCCCGGGATCGCCGCGGCGGCCTCGTCGTCGCGGGCGCCCAGCATGACGATGCCGCGGATCGTGGGCATCTGGTCGCGCAGGCCGGCGATGATCGGCACGAAGGTCTTTTCGATGAACAGCATCCGGTCCGAGGCGTGGTTCACGATATAGACCAGCTGGTCCGGGGCGAGCCGGGGGTTCAGCGTGTGGCACACCATGCCCATGCCGGGGACGCCGAAATACAGTTCCAGATGGCGGCGGTTGTTCCAGGCGAGCGTCCCGATGCGGTCGCCCGGCTCCATCCCCCGCGCGCGCAGGGCCGAGCCGATGCGGTGGGCGTTGGCGCCGACCTGGCCCCAGCTGGTGCGTTCGAACCCGCCTTCGGTCAGCGCCGACACGATCTCGGTATCGGCATGATAGCGCGCGGCATGGTCGATCAGCGCCCCGATCGACAGCGGCTGATGCATCATCTGGCCAAGAAGCACGGTCTGTTCCCTTTCGCTTGCGTCTTGCCTCGCATGTTCGCGCGTGGCGGGCGCTGCCGCAAGTGCGCTCGCGCAGGCGGGACGCCGCCGGGGCGCCGCCCGCGACATCGTTGACAAGCCCCGGCGCCCGGCATTTCCTTGCCGCAGTCAAGGCGCGCCACATGACGCGCGAACAGGGGGGAGTACGACAGATGAAACTCGCAAGGCTCGGCGGGCTGGCCGCGATGGCGCTGACCGCCTCGACGCTGGCGGCGGCGGCGCAGGACCCGGTCAAGGCCTGCGTCATCACCAAGACCGACATCAACCCGTTCTTCGTCAAGGTGAAGGAAGGGGCCGAGGCCAAGGGCAAGGAACTTGGCGTCGAGATCATGGCCTATGCCGGCAAGATCGACGGCGACCACGAAACCCAGCAGCAGGCAATGGAAAGCTGCATCGCCGCGGGGGTCAAGGGCATCCTGCTGATCGCCTCGGACCCCAAGGCGATCGTGTCGTCGGTCGAACAGGCCAAGGCGCAGGGCATCCTGGTGATCGCGCTGGACACGCCGCTGGAACCGGCGAACGCCGCGGACGCGACCTTTGCCACCGACAACTACAAGGCCGGCCGCCTGATCGGCGCCTGGGCCAAGGGCACGCTGGGCGACGCCGCCAAGGACGCCCATATCGCCATGCTGAACATCAACGCGACCCAGCCCTCGGTCGACGTGCTGCGCAACCAGGGCTTCGTCGAGGGCTTCGGCATGGACCCCAAGGACAAGTCCAAATACGGCGACGAGGATGATCCCCGCATCGTCGGGCAGGAATACACCGACGGCAACGAGGAAGGCGGCCGCCGCGCGATGGAGGCGATCTTCCAGCGCGACCCGGCGATCAACGTCGTCCACACGATCAACGAACCCGCCGCCGCCGGCGCCTATGAGGCGCTCAAGTCGTTCGGCAAGCAGGACGGCGTCACCATCGTGTCCGTCGATGGCGGCTGCCCCGGCGTCCAGAACGTCAAGGAGGGCGTGATCGGCGCCACCGCCCAGCAATACCCCAAGAAGATGGCCGAGATGGGCATCGAGGCGATCGCCGCCTTCGCCAAGGACGGCACCAAGCCGGCCGCCACCGAGGGCAAGGACTTCGTCGATACCGGCGTGCAACTGGTCACCGACAAGCCGGTCGAGGGCGTGCCGTCGATCACCTCGGACGAAGGGCTGAAGCTCTGCTGGGGCTGATCCCCTGACGATGCCGGGCGGACCTTGCCGGGTCCGCCCCCCAACCCCCGGGGTGCCGCCATGACCCAGACCACGCCCGACGCGGTCGCGCAGTTCGAACATCGCCGGACGGCGCTGGAGTCGCTGCAGCATTTCCTGCACCGCTTTCCGACGATGGTGCCGATCCTGGTGCTGATCGTGTCGGTGATCGGCTTCGGCCTGATCGCGAACAACTTCCTGTCGCCCTTCAACCTGTCGCTGATCCTGCAGCAGGTGGCGGTCGTGGGCACGCTTGCCGCGGCGCAAAGCCTGGTCATCCTGACCGCCGGCATCGACCTGTCGGTCGGCGCGGTGATGGTGCTGTCCACCGTGGTCATGGGCAAGCTGGCCGTGGACATGGGGGTGCCCGCACCGCTGGCCATCATCGCCGGCATCCTGTGCGGGGTGGCGACCGGCTGGGTGAACGGCACGCTGGTCACCCGGCTGCGGCTGCCACCCTTCATCACCACGCTGGGGACGTGGAACATCTTCATCGCGCTGGTCTATTACCTGTCCGGGCGCAACACGATCCGCAGCCAGGACATCGACGCCAACGCGCCGCTGCTCAAGCTGTTCGGCAACAATTTCCAGCTTGGCGGCTTCGTCATCACCTGGGGCGTGCTGCTGATGCTGGCGGTGTTCGCCGTCCTGTACGTGGCGCTGAACATGACCGCCTGGGGCAAGCGCGTCTATGCGGTGGGCGACGACGCCGAGGCCGCGGCGCTGGCCGGCATCCGGGTCAACCGCATCCTGCTGTCGGTCTACATGGTGGCGGGGCTGATCTGCGGGCTGGCGGCCTGGTCGGCCATCGGCCGGGTCGGCTCGGTCAGCCCGACCTCGTTCGCGGAATCGAACCTCGAATCGATCACCGCGGTGGTGATCGGCGGCATCTCGCTGTTCGGCGGGCGCGGCTCGATCATGGGGCCGCTGATCGGGGCGATCATCGTCGGCGTGTTCAACTCGGGCCTGCGGCTGATGGGCGTGGACGTGCTGTGGCAGCTGTTCGCGACCGGCTGGCTCATCATCCTGGCCGTCGCCGTGGACCAGTGGATCAGGAAGATTTCCTCATGACCCAGATTGTGCTGGAAGGCCGCGGCCTGACCAAACGCTATGGCCGCGTGACCGCGCTGAACGGCGCCGATTTCGACCTGCGCGCGGGCGAGATCCTGGCCGTGATCGGCGACAACGGCGCCGGCAAGTCGACGCTCATCAAGGCGCTGTCCGGCGCCATCCAGCCCGACGAGGGCGAGATGCTGCTGGACGGCAAGCCGGTGCGCTTCGCCAACCCG
>JAEWPB010000147.1 GCA_023399465.1 Pseudomonadota bacterium | reverse complement strand
ATTGAGGCTCATGAACTTGTCATAGGTGCTGCTTGCCGGCTTGGGCACGTAGTCGGCGGCGACGATGTCGAAAATGTCGTCGAAATGCTCGAGGATGCCGAGCGCCCGCGCTGCCGCTTCCGCGTGTTTGACGCTGCCGTTGGTGAAGATGAACTTTCGTCCGGGAAGCTGCTTGATGGCTTCGCCGAGCGCCGGGTCCGGCAGCAGTGGCGAATAGTCGATCGCATGCGCCTTCTCGAGGAAATCCTGCGGGTCGATGCCGTAGTGGATCATTAGGCCCTGCAGGGTCGTTCCATGGTCGTGATAGTACTTCTTCTGCAGCACTCGCGCTTCGGTCGGCTCCAGTTGCAGCAGTTCCGACACATAGGCCGTCATGTTCCGGTCGATCTGACCGAACAGGTTGACGTGGTGCGGGTACAGGGTGTTGTCGAGATCGAACACCCAGTCGCGGACATGGGAGAAGTCGGTCTTTTCCGGGGAGGTCTTGAACGTGCTCATGCCTTCCTTATGGCATGGAGCGATCATGGAGGAAAATGGTCAATGCGGCATTTTTTGCTGCCTTGCCGACCACGGGGCACCATGATACCCGGAGCGAATGGAAGCCTGGGTCATCATCACCATCGCCGCCGCGTTCCTGCAGAACATGCGTTCGGCGCTGCAAAAACATTTGCGCAGTTCACTCGGTACCACGGGTGCGAGCTTCGTGCGCTTCGGCTACGGATTTCCGGTCGCCGTCGTCTATGTGCTCGGCCTCCACTACTTAGCCGCGTTTTCATTTCCCGATCTCAATTGGACCTTTGCGTTCTGGGCGGTCGTTGGCGGTATCGCGCAGATTTTCGCGACGATTATGCTGGTGTATCTCTTCTCGCTGCGCAATTTCGCGGTCGGTACCGCCTATTCCAAGACGGAGCCGGTCCAGGCGGCGCTCTTCGGCCTCGTTCTTCTCGGCGAGCGGCTCACTCCCGGGACAATCGGAGCGATCGTCGTCGGCGTCTTCGGCGTGATGTTGATCTCCGTGGCGCGCATGCCGCTTTCATGGCGCAACCTGCTCGAGGCGATGACAGGGCGAACGGCCGTCATCGGGGTGGCGTCGGGGGCGATCTTCGGTATCTCCGCGGTCGCCTATCGTTCCGCGTCCCTTTCGCTCGGCGGGCCGAACCCGATCATGCAGGCGGCGGTGACGCTCGCTTGCGTTACCGCCTTTCAGACGGTGTTCATGCTGGTGTGGATGCTGATCAGGGACCGCGCCGAAATCGGCAAGGTCATCCGTTCCTGGCGTTCGTCGGCACTCGTCGGTCTCGCCGGTGTTCTCGGTTCGATCTGCTGGTTCACCGCGATGACGTTGCAGCAAGTCGCCTATGTCCGGGCATTGGGGCAGATCGAACTGCTCTTCACCTTCGCCGCCTCGGTTTTCCTGTTTCGCGAGCGGATCAACCGGTTGGAGGTCGCCGGCTGCTTGCTGATCGTGACCGGCGTCCTGCTGCTGTTGCTGCTGTAGTCCCGGCGGGCGCATCGCGCGTCATTGAAGCACGACCCAATGCGGGTTATGAATCATCGAGCGGCTTTCTCGCCGCCGTTTGCACGGCTCACTGGAAAGGCGCCGGTCATGTCCGAGGGACGTGAGGAACTGTTGGCCGATTGGATCGAAACGCCCGTGGGATCGATGATCGCGGTCGCCAACCGGAGCCACGTGCACCTTCTTGAGTTCCACGATCGCAATGCCCTGCCGAGCGAATTGCGCCGCTTGCAGCAGCGGACGCGCTCGACAATCGGCATGGGGCGTACGCCTGCTATCGATCATATGGATGAAGAACTGGAGGCCTATTTTGCCGGTCGCCTCCAGGCTTTCGAAACTCCGCTTGCTCCTGACGGCACCGCTTTCGAGCAACAGGTGTGGGGCGAGTTGCTGAATATTCCGTTCGGCGAAACGCGCTCCTATGCCGAGGTTGCGCGGACGATCGGCAGCGTTTCCGCGGTGCGAGCGGTTGCGCGAGCGAACGCCACCAATCGCATTGCCATCGTCATCCCCTGTCATCGGGTCATCGGATCGGATGGATCGCTGACGGGCTATGCCGGCGGGCTTGAACGCAAGCAATGGCTGTTGCGGCACGAAGGCCGGATACGACCGGTCGGATTGTTCGAGGGGAGGATATGATGGATCAGCGCCACAAGGCCGAGACATTCGCAGCCCTGCACATCAAGGGCGACCCGCTTGTTCTCTACAATATCTGGGATGCGGGCAGTGCGCGTTGCATTGCTGCTGCCGGCGCGAAAGCGCTGGCCACGGGCAGTTGGTCGGTCGCCGCCGCCCAGGGCTTCGCCGACGGGCAGGAGATGCCGCTGTTGCAACTGGTCGATATCGCCCGGTCGATCGTGGCGGTGTCTGAATTGCCGGTGACGATCGATTTCGAAGGCGGCTTTGCCGAGGAACCGGAGGACGTTGCCCTCAACGCGGCACAGATCATCGATATCGGCGTGGTCGGCATCAATTTCGAGGATCAGGTGCTCGGGGGCACGGGCGTGCACCCGCTCGCCGAGCAGGTGGCCCGTATCCGGGCCATCCGCGAAATGGCGGATCAGCGTGGCATGCCGTTTTTCATCAATGCGCGCACCGATCTGTTCCTCCAGGAGAATGATCCCCAGCGCCATCCCGATCTGTACGATCAGGTGATCGAGCGGGCAAATGCCTTTGCCGAGGCCGGCGCCAGCGGCTTTTTCGTGCCCGGACTCGCCGATAAGTCCTTGATCGAGCGGCTCTGCGCCGAGGTGACGTTGCCGGTCAACATCATGATGAGGCCGGACGGGCCGTCGCTCGACGAACTTGCCGCGCTCGGAGTCAGCCGCATCAGCTATGGCCCCATTCCCTATCGGGAGATGATCCGGAGACTCGGCGAGGAAGCGCAGGCGATCTATCGGCGCGGCTAGCTCTTCCGGTGAAGACAGCGGCAAAAGAAAAGGCCCGGAACGAGGGGCGTTCCGGGCCTTGTGAATCTCGTTTTCTGCCGGTCAGGGAACGATCAGGGTTCCCGCACCGCCTTCGGTAAAGATCTCGAGCAGTACCGAATGGGGCGTCTTGCCGTTGAGGATGACGACGCCCTGAACGCCGGCATTGATCGCGTCGATGCAGGTTTCGACCTTGGGGATCATGCCGCCGGAAATCGTGCCGTCCTTGATGAGTGCCCGTGCCTCGGCGACCGAAAGCTCCTTGATCAGTTCGCCGCGCTTGTCGAGCACACCGGGCACGTCCGTGAGGAACAGCAGGCGGGTCGCACGCAGCGCGCCGGCGATTGCGCCGGCAAAGGTATCGGCATTGATGTTGTAGGTGTGGCCGTCGCGACCCGGAGCGACTGGCGCGATCACCGGGATCATCTCTGACTTGGCGAGCAGGTCGATCAGCGTTCGGTCTACTTCCGCGACTTCACCGACGAAGCCGAGATCGAGGATGCGCTCGATGTTGGAATCGGGATCGACGATGGTCTTGCGTGCCTTTTCGGCAAAGACCATGTTGCCGTCCTTGCCGCAGAGGCCGATCGCCCATTCGCCGGTCTGGTTGATCAGCGCGACGATTTCCTTGTTGATCGAGCCGGCGAGAACCATTTCGACGATCTCGACGGTCTTTTCGTCGGTGACACGCAGGCCGCCCTCGAATTTCGACTCGATGCCCATCTTGGTCAGCATCGCGCCGATCTGCGGGCCGCCTCCGTGGACGACGATGGGGTTGACGCCGGACTGCTTCAGAAGCGCGATGTCGCCGGCGAAAGCCTTGCCGAGTTCCGCATTGCCCATGGCGTGGCCGCCGTACTTCACCACGATGGTCTTGTTTTCATAGCGTTGCATGAAGGGCAACGCCTGCGCCAGAAGCCTAGCCTGGATTTCGCTTTCGGATGCGGTCATGGGGATCCCCTCGAAGTTCGTGGCGGCCTTTTATCCCAACTTGCCCGGCGAGGGAATAATCGCAGCAAAAGATAAATCGCCCCGGCGGTGTGCATTGATCGGTTGTGGCGTCCGAATTCGATGAGGCGTATGCTTTCAGAGAGCAGTTCCCGTTCGGCGTTCCGGGATCTTTTTCGAAGGAACTGATCCGCATTGTATGGCGTTAAGAACGGGGAGGCCGCGCGAGGGAGCGGGTGCGGAAAGGAAGTTCTGTCTCGATGACATCGTCTGACGAGAGCAAGGGAGCGCGCTCCCGCGATGAAGTAATTGCCGGTGAATATGTGCTCGGCGCGCTTTCTCCCGAAGAGCGGCGCAAGGTCGAAGAGCGGATGATGCACGACCTCGGCTTTGCGGCGATCGTCAATCGCTGGGCGAAAAGCGTCTCCACTTTCAGCGATGATCCCGGCATCGACTCCCGCCATCGCGAAGCCCTCGAACTCCAGGAAAGTGGCCCCCGGCCTGCCTCCGCCGGCGGTTTTTCCCGATTCTGGAATTCGCTCGTGACATGGCGGTTCCTGGCAATTGCATCGATGCTGGTTGCCGCGGGTATAGGCTTCATGAAAGCCAATCTGGCGCCGTCCGGCGGCGAGCGGTCAGCTGCGCTGGTGGCCGAACTGACCGGCAGCGGCAATGCCTTCACTCTCAGCGCAATCTATGATGACAAGACCGGAAAGATGCATCTGGCGCCGGCCGCCCCAGCCAGACCGGGTGGCGGAGCGTTGCAGTTGTGGTTGCTGAAGGGCGACCAGCCTGCGCGGTCGCTTGGTGTCCTGCGCCAGGCTGATGCCGGCGATATCGAAGTTCCGGCCGCCCTGCGTTCTGAAATCGCCTCGGGCTCGACCTTGGCAGTCAGTCTGGAACCGGTTGGCGGCTCGCCGACCGGCACGGCATCGGGCCCCTATATCGTGCAAGGAGCCGCTCATCGTCCTTGAGGCGGCTGTCGTCAGCCGGGATATCCGACCGTTTCGGCAATCGCCTGGCGCAGCACGTCGAGCCCCGATGCCTTTTCCGACGAGGTTGCCAGGACGACAGGATATGCGGCGGGGCGCTTGCGGATCTTCTCCAGCGTTTCATCGATCAGACGGTTTACGCCGGGTTCCTTGATCTTGTCGGTCTTGGTCAGCACCACCTGATAGGAGACGGCGGCCTTGTCGAGCAGGTCCAGCACGTCGTCGTCGTTCTTCTTGATGCCATGGCGCGAGTCGATCAGCACGTAGACGCGCTTCAGCGTGGCGCGGCCGCGCAGATAGTCGAAAACGAGTTTGGTCCAGGCATCGACCTGCTCTTTCGGGGCCTGGGCATAGCCATAGCCCGGCATGTCGACCAGTGCCATCGGCGGCAGGTCGCCTGCTTCGCCCGAATAGCCGTCGGGCACGAAATAGTTGAGTTCCTGGGTGCGCCCGGGCGTATTCGAGGTACGCGCCAGTCCCTTCTGCCCGACGAGCGCGTTGATCAGCGACGACTTGCCGACATTGGAGCGCCCGGCAAAAGCCACCTCGAAAGGCCCCTCCGGCGGGAGGAACTTCATGGAGGGCACGCCGCGGATGAAGATCCAGGGGCGGCCGAACAGGGGCTTTTGGTCGTTTGGATTTATGTCGGACATGGGAGCGTCGTGCCTTTCTTGCAGGCATGTGGCTTCAAGGTTTTGGGCGACAATGTCAAGGCTTGCCGGCTTTTCGTGCGGTTTTCAGGCGTTCCGGGCCTGCTGGCGACGGAATTCCACCCAGAGGTAGGAGAGCAGGGCAGCAAGGATGATGAAGCCGCCGGCTATCGCCCGTCCATTCGGGATCTCGCCGTGAATGATGGCGACCCACAACGGGGCCATCATCGTCTCTGCCGTGCCAAGCAAGGCGGCAAGCGCCGCGGGGATGAGGCGCGCTCCGGTGACGAACAGCGCCATGCCGAGGCCGAGATTGACGGTCCCGAAGACGAAGAGGAGCCCCAGCTCGGCGGTGGTGACGGCGAGGCTATCGGCCTGCGTCGCCGCGACCGCACAGGATACGATGGCGCCGAAGCAGGCGGCAGGGGTCATGCGGACGTTGGTGTAGCGGCGGGTGACCACGGTGGTCAGCGCGAAGACGGTGGCGATCAGAAGCGCGAGCGCGTCGCCGATCGGCGAAACTGCACCGGTGAGTGACCCCGACACCATGATGGCGACGCCAGCGATCACCGCTGCAATCGCCATCCAGGTGAAGAGGGACACGCGCTCGCGGTAGAATATCCAGGCGATAAGGGCCGCAAGGAGGGGAACGCCGGCCTGGATCAACAGGACATTGGCGACGGTCGTGTAGGAGATCGCGATGATGAAGCAGGTCGAGGCAGTGGCGAAGCTGAGGCCAACGGCGATCCCCGGCCATCCCATGTTGCGGAAAAGGCTGACCGTTCCCCGCGGGCCATCGCGCATCAGCATGAATGCGAGGAGGAAGGACACGGCAAAGAGCGATCTCCAGAACACGATTGTCCAGTTGTCAGTGGTGTCGAGGAACCGGGCGATCGCGCCACCGAAGCTCCAGAAGAATGCCGCGCCGAAAACGAGGACCGCCCCCAGCCGCTCGGCGCCGGCGCTGCTTGCCGTTTGCGTTGCTGCGGAGCGGTCTGCCATGTCGGTATCCTCGAAGAAATGCGTAGCGAAAGAAGATGCACGCGAACGGGAAGTTCCGGCGACTTCAGCGTAACCTCTGGCGCTGCGTCGTCCGTCCTTCTTCGCGACATCGCGATGTCGTGTTTTGGAGCGGTGTGAACGGAGGGTGTAAAAAAAGCCCCGGCGCTGGGCCGGGGCTTCTCGAGTTATTTACTTGGTTCAGGCTTTCGCTTGAACATGTTCTTCAGGTTGCCGAAGAGTTCGACCTTGACGCCGTGGCGCCGCATGATGATCCCCTGCTGCATGATCGAGAGCGTGTTGTTCCACGCCCAGTAGATCACGAGACCGGCGGGGAAGCTTGCCAGCATGAAGGTGAAGACGACGGGCATCCAGTTGAACAGCATCGCCTGGGTCGGATCCGGCGGCGTCGGGTTCATGCGCATCTGCAGGAACATGGTGACGCCCATGATCAGCGGCCAGACGCCGATATGCAGGAACATCGGAACGTCGTAGGGCAACAGGCCGAAGAGGTTGAAGACCGTCGTCGGATCGGGCGCCGACAGGTCCTGGATCCAGCCGAAGAACGGTGCATGGCGCATTTCGATGGTGATGTAGATCACCTTGTAGAGCGCGAAGAACACCGGAATCTGCAGAAGGATCGGCCAGCAGCCGGCCAGCGGATTGATCTTCTCGTCCTTGTAGAGCTGCATCATCGCCTGCTGCAGGCCCATCCGGTCGTCGCCGAACTTGGCCTTCAGCTCTTCCATTTTCGGCTGGACCTTCTTCATGTTCGCCATCGAGGCGTACTGCTTGCTGGCAAGCGGGAAGAAGAGGGCCTTGACCACGATGGTGGTGATCAGGATGGCGATGCCGAAGTTGCCGAAGTAGCGATAGAAGAAGTCCATCATCATGAACATCGGCTTGGTGATGAAGTAGAACCAGCCCCAGTCGATTATGCGGTCGAACTTGGGGATGTGATACTCCGTCTCGTAGCGATCGATGACGGGCACTTCCTTGGCGCCGGCGAAGAGCAGGTTGTTGACGTCCTGCGTCTGGCCGGGAGCGATGGTGATCGGCTGGTCGCGGAAGTCGGCCTGGTAGCGGGGCTGGCCATCGGTGAAGTGCGAGAACCGGGCGTCATATTCGGCGGTCTGCGGCGGGATGAGCGCCGAGGCCCAGTACTTGTCGGTGATGCCGAGCCAGCCGGTCTTGTCGTTGTCCGATGTATACGGGGCTTCCTCGACCGAGTCGTAGGTGGGTTCGACCAGACCGTGATTGCCGAGCACGCCGATGAAGCCTTCATGCAGGACGTAGGCGGCCGGCGTGGTCGGCTTGTTGTTGCGCGTGATGCGGCCATAGGACGACAGCGTGATCGGGGCCTGGCCGGCATTCTCGATCTTGTCGTCGACCTTGAACATGTAGTCGGGGTCGACCGAGATCGTGCGGGTAAAGGTGACGCCCTTTTCATTGGTGTAGGTCAGCGTGATCGGCGTCTTGTCGGTCAGCTTGTCGCCCTGGGCCAGCGTCCAGACGGTACCCGGACCCGGAACCGCACCGGAATCCGTACCCTGAATGAAGCCGAGTTCGGTGAAATAGCCGTCCTTGGTGTCGGCGGGGCTGAACAGCGTGATCAGCGGGCTGGTCGGATTGACCGTCTCGCGGTAGCGTTTCAGCTTGAGGTCGTCAAAGCGTGCGCCCGTCAGGTTGATGGAGCCCGTGAGCGAAGGGGTGTCGATCGGCACGCGGGCGGACTTTGCCAGTGCTTCCTCGACGGTTTCCTCCGCTGCTGCCGGTGTGGTGCCGGGCAGGGTGCCGCTGGCCGTTCCGGCCGCCGGGGTCGTGGTCTGCTGGGTCTGCTGCTGGGCCAGACGGGCCTCTTCAGCCTGGCGCTGGGCCTCGATCCTCGGGTTCATGTAAAAGAACTGCCAGGCGAGAACGATCAGCACAGACAGGGCAATTGCCACGAAGTAATTGCGGTTTTTTTCCATCATACCTTCCTGGGGCGATCGGAATCGGATCGCCTTGGTTTCGGCTTGTTTTTCACGCGGTCTGCCAGCTGTTCCGCGATGCGCGCAAAGGGCGCCGTCAACAGGTCGCGCCGGGCGACAATGACATAGTCATGACCGGGTTTCATTGCAAACCCGTCATTCACCCGCACGGCCTCTTTGAGGCGGCGGCGCATGCGGTTGCGTTCAACGGCGTTGCCGTGCTTCTTGGTAACCGTGAAGCCGACACGCGGTTCGCCGTCAGGATCATTGCGATCAAGCACTTCCAGGAGAAACAGGGCTCCGCGGCGCTTTTCACCCTCCCGAACAGCAAGAAACTGCGGACGGCTTTTCAGCCGCCCGACAGTCATTTTTCCAGTGCTCTGCGTCATTTTGCCCGCCATCTCGGGTGGGCATTCCGGCCTTAGGCCGAAAGACGCTTGCGGCCGCGGGCGCGGCGTGCGGCGAGGACCTTACGGCCGCCGGCGGTTGCCATGCGCGCACGGAAGCCGTGGCGACGCTTGCGGACAAGCTTGGATGGTTGATAAGTACGCTTCGACATTTATTTGACTACCGCGGAGTGCGGCCCTTCTTGATCTTTGCGTTATGCAAGGAGCGTTGTTTGTCGCACGGCAAAACAGGCCTGCTTTCGGCGGGCCGGAAACCGAACGTGCGCGGGCTTATAAGGTTCAAGCCCCCGGAAGTCAATCGCCGCCCGTCATTACGCTACTTCCAAACCCCGGCGAAATCTTGTCGTGCAGCGGATGCGGGACCGCTGCAGGCCTCCTGGGAGGTCGATATGCCAAAGTTCTGGCGAAGGATAAATCGCCGGGACCGGTCGGTGAATCTTGAGTGCCGGGCGATTGGCAAGTTCAAGCTAAACCGAACGTTAATAGAAAAGGGCTAATTCTCGTAATGTAACAGCGAAAGTACCACATTCGCGGCTTTCCCGGCCGCGTTCATTGAGGAGAGTGGAAGTGGGAATTCGGGGGAAGGTCTATGCGATAGTCGGGCTCATGAGCCTGGTGACCGTTATCGTCGGCGGCATGGCGCTCTATGTCATGCGCGAATACAACAACAAGCTGGCTGCTTTCGATCAGGCGTCCGAACGCGCCTACATGGGCGAGCATCTCAACCGCGCCGTCACTGCGGTGGTGATGGAGGCGCGCGGCATCTATGCCTCGACTTCCACCGAAGGTTCGGTGAAGTTTGCGGAAGGCCTGCTCAAGAACCTCGATGAGATCGACAAGGTCATCGCCGAATGGCAGCCTTTGGTGCCGCAGGCACAGAAAGCAACCTTCGATGCGCTCGTCGCCCGTGCCGCCGAGTTCCGCACTTTCCGTACCGAAACCGCGCGCCTCGGCACCGAGGTCAGCCCCGCTGAGGCCAATGCGCAGGGCAATAACGACGCCAATCGCGCCAACCGCAAGGCGTTCCAGGCTGAAATCGACGCAGTCGTCGAAGCCGATATCGCTGAACTGACCGCCCTTAAGGCATCGATCGCCAGCTTCAGCCAGCAGATGTTCATTCTGGTCGGCGTCGTGGTCGGTCTCGGCGTCGTCGCCGGTGCCGGTCTCGGGGTCTATCTCGGTTCCCACCAGTTGAGCCGTCCGATCACGCGTCTAACAACCACGATGAAGTCGGTGGCCGACGGCAACTTCGATGTCGCCGTACCGTTCGTCGACCGGGCCGACGAAATCGGCCAGATGGCCGGCGCGGTCGAGGTGTTCAAGCAGAATGGCATTGCCGTATTGCAGCTGAACGCCCAGGAAAATGCGATGCGCGCCAAGAGCGAGGACCTGCAGACCTGCATGTCGGCGGTCGTGGCCGCTGCCGCGGCCGGCGATTTCAGCCGCCGTATCGAGAAGGATTATGGGGACGAAAACCTCAATCGGTTCGCCGGCAACATCAATCACCTCGTCGCCAGCGTCGAAAGCGGCGTGTCCGAAACCCGACGGGTTATCGCGAGCCTTGCGGAAGGTGACCTGACCCAGGCCAAGCGCGGAAACTTCCACGGCGCCTTCGCCGAACTGCAGGAAAACGTCAACGCGACGCTGACCACGCTGCAGCAGACGATCGGTGAAATCCGGGGCACCACGGGTTCGATCAACGGCAATACCGGCGAGCTTCGTGCTGCGACCGATGATCTGTCGAAGCGCACCGAGCAGCAGGCTGCGGCGCTTGAGGAAACATCGGCCGCGCTCGACGAGATCACCGCCGTGGTGCGCAATTCGACCGATCGCGCCCAGGAAGCGAGCGTCATGGTCGGCGAGGCCAAGACCAGTGCCGCGCAGTCCGGCGCGGTGGTCCGCAGCGCGGTCGAGGCCATGGGCCGGATCGAGCAGGCATCGAAGGAAATCAGCCAGATCATCAACGTCATCGACGAGATTGCATTCCAGACCAACCTTCTGGCGCTGAATGCGGGCGTCGAGGCGGCCCGCGCGGGTGAAGCCGGCAAGGGCTTTGCCGTCGTCGCCCAGGAAGTGCGCGAACTGGCGCAGCGCTCGGCAACCGCGGCCAAGGACATCAAGGCGCTTATCACCAAGTCCGGTGACGAAGTGAACACCGGGGTGAAGTTGGTCCAGGCCACCGGCGAGTCGCTGACGGAGATCGAGGCCCGGGTGCTGCAGATCAACGATCACATCCATTCGATCGCCACCGCGGCGAAGGAGCAGTCGACCGGCCTGCACGAGGTCAATACCGCCGTCAACCAGATGGACCAGGTCACCCAGCAGAATGCGGCCATGGTCGAAGAGACTTCGGCTGCCACCCACAAGCTCGCCTCCGAGGCACAGAGCCTCGTCAATCTTGTCGCCCGCTTCAAGCTCGACGGCGCCCATGGCCAGCCGGTGGCGGTCGCCCGCAACGAAGCGCGCCCGCCGGTCGAATCGCCTGCGCGCCGGATGATCGGCGGTCTTTCCCGCGCGTTCAACGGCAATGCCGCCGTTGCACGTGATAGCTGGGAAGAGTTCTGACGACGGCACGTCACCATACTGCAGAAAATAGAAACCGACGCCGTGAACCCCGGTTCACGGCGTCGTCATTTGCGCCTGGGCCTGCCCGCCAATCCGCCCGGGGTTGTCCCGTCGGCACCGGTCTCTCTGCGTGCGGCAGATGGCGCGTCCTGCAGCGATTGGAAATTGCGGCGCAATTCCATAATATATGCTGCTGCGGGCTTGGCTCCGCTTGACGGTTGTTGCTTGCGCGAGTTGCTGATGGACAGGAATCCGGACATCGAAATGGAGACGGGCGCGCAGGCGCCGGTTCTGCAGAAATGCAGCAAGGGCGGATGGCGCGCGCTTTTTGCCGGCCTTTCCGGAAAGCTGCTGCTGCTGACCGCAGTCTTCGTGCTGCTGGCGGAAATCCTGATCTTTGTTCCGACGCTTGCCTATATGCGCCTGCGCTGGCTGGACGAGAAGCTGAACACGGCGGCGGCCGCCAGCATCGTGATCGACGGCCTGCAGACGTCCGAACTGCCGCGCACGGTGCAGAACGACACGCTGACGGCTACCGGCATCAAGGCGATCGTGTTGCGCAAGGACGGCACGACGCGCCTGCTCGCCACCACCGAAATGCCGGCCCGCGTCGATGCACACTACGACCTGACCGACGTCTCGCCGGTAACCGCCCTGCACGACGCGCTGGATACGCTGCTGTTCGGCGGCAATCGCGTTATCCGCGTGCTGGCTCCAGTCGGCGAGAGCGACATGGTCATCGAAATCGTTCTCGGCGACAAGGCGCTGCACAAGGCGATGTGGATCTACGCCCGCAACGTCGTGCTGCTGTCGATTGCCATATCGCTGATCACCGGCATGCTGATCTTCTTCACGATCAACCGCATCATGATTCGCCCGATCCGGCGGTTGACGAACAGCATGCAGCAGTTTGCCGCCAACCCGGAAGATCCCTCCGGCATCATGGTGCCGGAAAAGGGGCATGACGAGCTTGCCGTTGCCGGCCATCACCTCGCCGCCATGCAGAAGACCCTGCAGAAGACGCTCCGGCAGCAGAAGAACCTCGCCGACCTTGGTCTCGCGGTATCGAAGATCAATCACGACATGCGCAACATTCTGGCCTCGGCGCAACTGATGTCGGACCGGCTGGTCGACGTCGAGGATCCGATGGTCAAGAGCTTTGCGCCGAAGCTTCTGCGCACGATCGATCGCGCAGTCGGCTACACGACCGAGGTCTTGTCCTATGGACAGGCCTCGGAAGCAGAACCGCGCCGGCGCCGGCTGCCGCTGCACCAGTTGACCGACGATGTGCGCGACATTCTGGCGATCGAGCCGGAAAGCGGCATCGAGTTCGTCGAGCAGGTCGACGACAAGCTCGAGATCGACGCGGATGCCGAGCAGATGTTCCGGGTGATTCACAATCTCTGCCGCAACGCCTATCAGGCACTCCTGAACCAGCGCCGGGATTACCCGGAGGCGGCGGCCAGCATCACGGTGGCGGCCCAGCGCATCGGCAGCGTCGTCAGCATCACGGTGGACGACACCGGTCCGGGCATGCCGCGCAAGGCCCGGGAAAACCTGTTTGCGGCGTTTCGCGGATCGGCGCGGTCGGGCGGCACCGGGCTTGGCCTGGCCATCGCCAGGGAGCTGGTTCTGGCCCATGGCGGCACCATCGCGCTGGTCGAAAAACCGGGTCCGGGAACGCTGTTCCGGATCGAGATTCCGGACCGTCCGGTATCGCTCCGGGACTACCGCGCTCGCGCCTGAACTAAAAAATACAAAATGATATCAATGCGATGTTGATTTAGTGACAGGTAAATGACGATTTTTTTCCGAAATTGGCTTGCAATCACCGGGAGGACCCTTTAGAGAACCGCTCACACCGGCGATGCACACAGACACACGCCGCTGACAGACGCACCCGTAGCTCAGCTGGATAGAGCACCAGACTACGAATCTGGGGGTCAGGAGTTCGAATCTCTTCGGGTGCGCCATTTCTCTTTCATCACATGGTTGAACTATTAAGTTAGGCTGGACGCGAAGTCGCGGCCGATGCCCCTTGTTGTTCTTCTTTCCCGGGCATGCGCTTCCCGCCTTTCCTTATCCATCCGTGATCAGGGCAATCCAGCCACGAGCGAGCCTTCGTGTGGTTTGCAGCGCATTGAGCTGTCTTTATTTGGCTTGCAATCGTCGGCAGGACCCTTTAGAGGAACGCTCACACCGGCGGAACGCACAGACACCCGCCGCTGACAGACGCACCCGTAGCTCAGCTGGATAGAGCACCAGACTACGAATCTGGGGGTCAGGAGTTCGAATCTCTTCGGGTGCGCCATTTCTCTTTCATCACATGGTTGAACTACTAAGTTAGGCTGGACGCCGAAGTCGCGGCCGATGCCCCTTTGTTGTTCTTTTTTCCGGGGCATGCGCTTCCCGCTTTTCCATATCCATCCGTGATTAGGGCAATCCAGCCACGAGCAAGCTTTCGTGTGGAATTTGCGGCGCACTGAACCGTCTTTTAATTGGCATTTTCCGCCGGAGATTTATCCGTGAATTCGATCGTCCTTGCCCGATACAGCGAGTCCCTCGACTGGATTTCCCAGATTCCCAAGGATTTCGAGGTCTTTATCTATAACAAAGGTGAGACAATCACGTCCCCGGAGGTGATCCGGCGCGCAGACCATATCATCGATCGCCCGAATGTCGGCCGCGAATCGGAGACGTATCTGCACCACATGATGACCAATGCCCGCGCCAATAGCGATTTCACCGTCTACGCTCAGGGCGAGCCATTCACCCACAGCCCGGACTTCATCCGCCTGCTGGAGAACTGGCGTGACTGGGACGACGTCCAGGCCTTGTCCTGGCAGTGGCGCGCAGACCGCAACATCCCGCCCCTGGAACTCCTCGGTTGGGACGAACTCAGCCTCGAAGGGCGCCTTCGCGTCCGTCCCGAACTGTTCTCATTGACGAACTGGGGGCCGCTTGAATTCGTCGACAACGGCGCACGCAACATGGGGCTCGTCTATCGCGTCATCCATGGCAACTTGCCGGATGGAACGAACATTGCCAGCCACGTGCTGCGCCGCTGCAAGCTGGACCACCTTGCCGACAAGGCCGATCAGCACATGGCGGGGGTTTTCTCCTACGGGGCGATCTTCGCCGCACGCAATCATCGCGTCGCCGCAGTCCCCCAGGAATCGCTCGAATTGCTGAGGGAATTCGCGACGGCCGAGATCGCCGCGCATGGCTATATCCTGGAGCGGATGTGGCTGCATTTCTTCGGCCAGGATTTCGTGCGCCCGAAAGCGCGCCTCGGCGGCAGGTGAGGGGCGGGAACGCCTCGAGATCTCCCGTGCTTGCAATCTCTGCGACATACTCCAGATCATTGAGGCCAATGGTTATGGAGGTCTGCCATGACGGAGGATCGCCAGTCACTCTATGTTCGGGTCTCGGGGCGGGTTCAGGGCGTCAACTTTCGGGTATGGACCCGCACGGAGGCAAGGCGGCTCGGTCTGGCTGGCTGGGTGCGCAATGAAGACGATGGCTCGGTGACCGCCCTCATCGTCGGATCGGATAAGGCCGTCGCGAGCATGCTGGAGCGGTTCTGGCACGGACCGGCCGCAGCCACCGTCACCAGCGTCGAAGCCGATGTTGCCCCGCTTGCCGCGGTGCCGCAGGATTTCCGCATTGCGGA
>JAEWPB010000097.1 GCA_023399465.1 Pseudomonadota bacterium | reverse complement strand
CGGTAAAGGCACTGGTCCCGTCGCGGGCGGCATGCACGAAACGCTCCGGCCCGCTCATTTCGCCACCTCCGCCGTCAACTGCGACGCTTGCGGTCCCGACGCCAGGCGGACGGGCAGCCCTTCGCGAAGCCGCAGCAGGCCTTCGGTGACAATCGCGTCGCCCTTGCCGATCTCGGCCTTCACGAGCACCACGTCCGGATTGCGCTGGATGATCCGCACCCGCACCTTTTCCGCCTTGTCATCCTTGATGCGCCAGACGTAGGAGCCCGCGGCATCCCATTGCACCGCCAGCGGATCGACCGCCGGATAGGTTTCGCCCTTGAACTTCATCGATACGGCAAAAGACATGCCGGCGCGCAGTTCGTCCTTCGGATTGGGGATGCGTGCGCGCACCCGGAAGGTGCGGCTCGCCGGATCGATGCGGTTGTCGATCGCCTCGACGACGCCCGAGAAGGTTTCGCCGGGGCGCGCCACCGCCGATGCCTCGACCGGCATGCCCGGCGCGACTGCAGTGGTGAACCGTTCCGGCACCCAGAAGTCGACAAGGATTTCCGAGCGATCGTCGATGGTGACGACATTGGTCTGGGTCGTGACGTTGTCGCCGACATTGATCGCGACGATACCGACGATGCCGTCGATGGGCGCGACGATGTCACGGCGCTTGAGATTGAATTCCGCCGTCTGCAGCTGCAGCCGCGCCGTCTCCTCGGCCATCTGCGTATCGAATACGTCCATGCGCGAAACGGTCGACTTGATGTTCTGGTAGAGTTTCGACTTTTCGGCAGCGCTCTTGACCGCCACCTCGGCCTGGTCGCGAAGGATCAGCTGTTCGTCATCGTCGAGACGGGCGAGGACCTGGCCCTTCGTCACCTTGTCTCCGGAAGTGATGCGGATACTGTCGACGGTGCCGGTGGCCTGCGGCATCACCACGACCGACTGGATTGCCTCGCCGCTGCCGATCGCGTTCAACTGATCGTTGACGATGGCTGTCTCTGCCGGCCGCACGACCACGAGCGGCGCAATCGGACCGCCCTGCCCCTGTCGGGCGTCCGCCCCGGCACCCGGCTCGTCGCCGGATCCCGCACCGAGTGCCGCGACCATCGTGTGCGGTACCCCGGCCGAAACGAGCATCGCATCGGTACCGGGCACGAACCGCACTGCCAGGACAGTCCCGGCCAGCAGGATCGCCGCGCTAATCGAAAGTTGCTTCCACACCTTCATGCATGTCTCCGGAATATGCCTTGCGGACCGGCCAGGCCGCGCGCGATAATTGATACAAAGTATCCGGCAGCCTCGGCATTACCGACCGCTACACCTTGATCGAATACCCGTTGGCGTATGGCATTTGGGTAGATCAGGCAAGCGAGACAAGTCAGCATTACAGCATTGTAATGTAAGGCAAGCTCCGGCGATATAGCCCGCTTCGCGCAGCTTGCGGGAGGAATGCTCCCCGGCCCCTGACCGGCGCCGCAATTGTGACGGAAGCCGCTGCGAAGAATATTTACAGGGCCAATCCTTGCGCTATTCTCGCATCCGACCGCGCGCCCAAGAAAATCGCGGGGATTGTCAGCATCGATACTCAAGAACATTTAAGAGGAGACAACATGTGCAATGCCTGCGTAATTGAATCCGTCAAGAACCGCATGCTGTCGCGCCGCGATCTTTTTCGTGCCGCCGCAGCCGGAACCGCCGCGGTCGCCGCGTCGAGCTTCGTTGCCGCCCCGGTAGCGCTCGCCCAGGGCGCGAGCACCGTCACCGACATGACTCATGAGCTTCACGAGGAATTCCCGACCTTCTTCGGCGAGCAGCAATTCTTCCGCGATCAGAAGTTCAACTTTGCCGAACACACGTTCAACCTGTTCGAACTGCGCATCAACGAACATACCGGCACGCACATGGATGCGCCGCTGCACTTCTCCGCCGACGGCACGTCGGTCGCGGAAATTCCGGTCAGCAACCTCGTCGTGCCGCTGTGCGTCGTCGACATCCGCGAAAAGACCGCCGGCAATGCCGATGCGCAGGTGACGCCGGACGACCTCAAGGCATGGATCTCCGCCAATGGCGACATTCCCGACAACGCCTGCGTCGCCATGAATTCCGGCTGGTCGGCCCATCTCGGCACCGACAAGTTCCGCAATGCCGACGGCGAAGGCAAGATGCATTTCCCCGGCTTCCATGTCGAGGCGGTGCAGATGCTGCTCGAGCAGGGCAAGGCCGTCGGGATAGCGGTCGACACGCTGTCGCTCGACTTCGGCATTTCGCCTGACTTTGCCACGCACAACACCTGGCTGCCGGCAAACCGCTGGGGGATCGAGGCGATCGCCAATCTCGACAAGCTGCCGGCCAAGGGCGCGACCCTCGTCGTCGGCGCGCCGAAGCATCGCGGCGGCACCGGCGGCCCCGCCCGCGTCTTCGCCCTCGTCTGAGGCATTCCCGCCGGACAGACCGAACCAGATGCATCCGGCGGCGCCTGCGCCGGATGCCCGCCCGCAAATGGAGTTTCCTGCCATGTCCACCGTCGCCAAGGCTGCCGATCCCGAAGCGAACCCGCGCGTGAAGGCGGTGTTCGACGATATCCGCGCCACCCGCAAATCCGATTTCATCAACAACATGTGGCTCTATCTCGCCTTCGACCCCGATCTTCTGGAAAAGACCTGGGCCGAGGTGAAGGCGGTGATGGCAACGCCCTCGGCGCTCGATCCGTTGACCAAGGAAATGCTCTATATCGCCGTGTCGGTGATCAACGGTTGCAGCTATTGCGTCCATTCCCACACCGCCGCCGCCGGGGCCAAGGGCATGACTGCCGAACAGCATGCCGATCTGCTGCGGGTGATATCGCTGGCCGCCAAGACCAACCAGCTGGCCACCGCCCTGCAGGTGCCCGTCGATCCGGTATTCGACGCCGACCGTCAGTGAAACCGTGACGGGGCCGGCCGGCTCCCGCATGAAGGTGCGCGGATACCGGCCGCCAACTCCGGTTGCCGCCTGCTTTTTCCGGTTGACGGAATGAAAGCAGAACATCGGTTCTGGTCTTTCCTTCCCGAATCACTACATTACGCGCCATGAGCAATGGTTTTGACGATATTCCCTTCTTCGACGAGGAACCCGCACCGCGCAAGCCCGCGCCGCCAGCAGCCGCTGCCGGTGGAGGAATAGCCGCCCGGGCCATGGCTGCCCGCGATGCCGCCCGAGCGCCAGCGGACTATCTTTCCGGCCTCAATCCCGAACAGCGCGAAGCGGTGGAAACGCTCGACGGCCCGGTTCTGGTGCTTGCCGGCGCCGGCACCGGCAAGACCCGCGTGCTCACCACCCGCATTGCCCATATTCTGGCGACGGGCCGGGCCTTTCCCTCGCAGATCCTTGCAGTGACCTTCACCAACAAGGCCTCGCGCGAAATGAAGGAGCGCATCGCGCTCCTCGTCGGCGGCGCCGTCGAAGGCATGCCCTGGCTCGGGACCTTCCACTCGATCGGCGTCAAGCTCCTGCGCCGCCATGCCGAACTCGTCGGCCTCACCTCCGACTTCACCATTCTCGACACCGACGACGTGATCCGGCTGATCAAGCAGCTCATTCAGGCCGAGGGTCTCGACGACAAGCGCTGGCCGGCCCGCCAGTTCGCCGGCATGATCGACAACTGGAAGAACAAGGGGCTCGACCCCTCGCAGATCTCCGAAGGCGATGCCCGCGCCTTCGCCAACGGCCGGGGCCGCGAACTCTACGCCGCCTACCAGAACCGCCTGAAGTCGCTCAACGCCTGCGATTTCGGCGACCTGCTGCTGCACCCGATCCGGATGTTCAGGGCCAATCCAGACATCCTCAAGGACTATCACCAGAAGTTCCGCTACATCCTGGTCGACGAGTATCAGGACACCAATACCGCCCAGTACATGTGGCTGAGGCTGCTGGCGCAGCGGCCGAAGGGCGTGCCCCAGAACGTCTGCTGCGTCGGCGACGACGACCAGTCGATCTATGGCTGGCGCGGCGCCGAGGTCGACAATATCCTGCGTTTCGACAAGGATTTCCCCGGCGCCAAGGTCATCAAGCTCGAGCGCAACTATCGCTCCACCGAACACATCCTCGGTGCCGCCGGCCATCTGATCGCGCACAACGAAGGTCGGCTCGGCAAGACGCTCTTCACCGACCGGGCCGATCCCGATGACGAGAAGGTGCTTGTCCACGCCGCCTGGGATTCCGAAGAGGAAGCCCGCGCCGTCGGCGAGGAAATCGAGCGCCTGCAGCGCGGCGATGCCGATGGCAAGAAGCACAATCTCAACGACATGGCGATCCTGGTGCGCGCCTCGTTCCAGATGCGCGAATTCGAAGACCGCTTCGTTACCCTCGGGCTGAACTACCGCGTCATCGGCGGCCCGCGCTTCTACGAGCGCCTCGAGATCCGCGATGCCATGGCCTATTTCCGCCTCGTCTGCCAGCCGGCCGACGACCTCGCCTTCGAGCGCATCATCAACACCCCGAAGCGCGGCCTCGGTGACACGACCGTACGCACCCTGCATGACTATGCCCGCGCCCGCGACATCCCGATGCTGGCGGCCGCCGCCGACATCACCGTGACGGACGAACTGAAGCCGAAGGCGCGCAAGGCGCTGTCCGACCTCGTCGCCGATTTCCGCCGCTGGCAGTCGCTGCTCGAAAATACCCCGCATACCGAACTCGCCGAGCAGATCCTCGACGAGAGCGGCTACACCGCGATGTGGCAGAACGACAAGTCGGCGGAAGCTCCGGGACGTCTCGAGAACCTCAAGGAACTGATCCGCTCGATGGAAGCGTATGAGAGCATGCGCGCCTTCCTCGAGCACGTGTCGCTGGTCATGGACGCCGAGCAGAACGAGGGCCTCGATGCGGTGTCGATCATGACGCTGCATTCGGCCAAGGGCCTGGAGTTCGACACCGTCTTCCTGCCCGGCTGGGAGGAAGGCCTGTTCCCGCACCAGCGCGCGCTCGACGAAGGCGGTCGTTCCGCCCTCGAGGAAGAGCGGCGCCTCGCCTATGTCGGCATCACCCGCGCCAAGCGCCGTTGCCATATCTGGTTCGTGTCGAACCGCCGCATCCACGGCTTGTGGCAATCCACCCTGCCCTCGCGCTTCCTCGAGGAACTGCCGCCGAGCCACGTGGAGGTCGCCGAGGCAGAACAGTCCTATGGCGGCTATGGCCGCGGCGGCTACGGCCAGTCGCGCTTCGACAAGGCCGACCCCTTCGCCAACAATTACTCGACGCCCGGCTGGAAGCGCGCCCAGGCCAACCGTTCGGACGCCACCCGCGACAACTGGGGCACGCGCTCCGGCCACGCGGTCGAGCGCATCGGCTACGGCGAGAGCGGGCCGAAGGGCCGGACCATCGACGGCGAGCTCGTCGCCCGCTCGACCACCACCGAGCCGTCGCGGTTCTCGGTCGGCGACCGGGTGTTCCACCTCAAGTTCGGCAACGGCAACATCGCCTCGATCGAGGGCAACAAGCTGACCATCGACTTCGACCGCGCCGGCCAGAAGCGAGTGCTGGACGGGTTCGTTGAGAAGGTGTGAAGCTATGCTGAACCGTTCTTCACATAGGACCTGATGACTGATTGTATTTTGTCTTTCACCTTGTAGATATCCGTTGGGTGTTCGACATCGAAACGGCTGGTCGCCTTGTCCTCGTCAAAAATCGTTAGAAACTTTGTCTTGGAATTGAAGTGCAGGCGGAGGATTGGCTTCCTATTGTTGTCGTCAAAATTGATGCCGCAGTATGATTTTTGATCACGCATAACGATGCGTGAAACATCTGAAAACTCCGCACCTATCGCCCGAACAATATTAAAGCCATCAATTTCCTCTTGCGTTGTTTCTATTTCGTCATCGCCTTCGCCGGCCAGATCCGAGGTGATTTCAGGAACATGCGCAGGCGGAATACTGACACTTTCGCTGAATGCCGCAGTGAGCTTGCGCTGAATTTTTTGACGGATAAGCTCGTCAAAAGCGCGTTTTATAATTACCTTGAATTCGGCAATGACAGCGGCCGTTACCTTCCCATCGTATATATTTTTCGTGATTAGCCTGACGAAGTCATCATCCGGATCGTTGAACTGTGTTTCGATACAGTTGATGGCGGCTTTCATTCGCTTCAGAATGTTTGCTGAACTTTTGATGTCGTCGATAGAAAAGCGATCCTTATGGAATTTCTCCAATTCCCTGAGATCATTTTCGTCATAATTAAATAGATCAAACTTGAAGAATGGACTCGAATCCAGTTTGTTCGGCGCATCCAAATCAGTGAAAAACCATATTTGGATTCCGTTCGTCAGTATTGCAATTGAGCAATCCGTAGTTGAAAAATACCGATACAGCTGACTGTATTGGGCATCTGACAGATTAGCGCTAAGCGCCTTTGCTTCCAATATATATTCTATTCGGTCATTGATCTTGACCGCATAGTCCACTTTCTCCCCCTTTTTCAGCCCTACATCCGCTACAAACTCAGGTATGATCTGGCTCGGATCGAACACGTCGAAGCCAAGGGTCCTGAGAAATGGCATAACAAGAGCATTCTTTGTTGCCTCCTCCGTCAATGCGATACTTTGCGCCGACACTGCACGTTTAGATAATTCTGCTACTTGTTCCTTAAAAGACATTCTGCCCCCCGAAGCGTACGAAAGAAATCTTGTTCACCCAAGCACCAGTCATGCAATCGTCGATTGATTCTCCCTTTCTTGCAAGGCTCACAGCAAGCAAAGCGATTCCGACACCTCCCGCTTGCAATCGTGTTATTCTTTAATGAACTTTAACTGTAACTTTCCCCGTGCCAATGATAACCAACGCGGGCGGCGACATGGGTTCGGGCATGGCCTTCGGTCACAGCTATCTGCTTATCGGCGCCCTTGTTACAATCGGCGCCGGCCTGCTCCTCATTTCGCTGATCTTCAACATGAGCGTGGCCGACAGCGTGCGCCACGAACAGAGGCATCGCGAAAAGCTGCTGGAATACTACCGCAACACCTTCTCGCAGCTCGGCGTCATCCTGATCGGCATCGGCGTTTCGCTGTTCATCTTCTTCTTCCAGCAGAACTACCAGGACCAGCGCAAGCGCGATGGCGAACTGCAGCAGGCGCTCGCGAAGATGGCGCTACGCATCGCCCGAAGCGCTGCAGCCGTGGAGTACCTCGGCGAATTCGATGAGATCCTCGACAATGGCGGTCCCTATGTCAGCCCTGACAAGGGCGGCAGCAACGGCGCGCTGACGGCGGAGGGTTCCGCACTTGCCGATCAGGTCGCCGCGCTGCGCCTGGTCGAGCGCGACGTCGACTTAAAGGCATTCGAGGCCATGAACCTGTCGCGCGACTTCGAGGCGTCCTCCCTCATCAACGAACTCGACGCCGAGCTGTGGTTCAACATGGTCCGCGACGAGAGCGACATCAACTACGCCACCACCCAGCTCGCGATGGACTACAAGGACCTTAACGAAGCGATCGGCGGGGCACCGCTCGAGTCAGCGCTCGCCGACCCCGAAAAGGCACGGAAGATAAAGCACGAGGTGCTGGACGTGTTCTACGACCTCGACCTGCTGCGCCAGCGCAGCCGCCGGGTGCTCGCCCGCGCCTGCTGGCTGTTCAGCAACGGCCGGCACTTCATTGCCCAGAAGCCGGTCGACGAGATCGAGGCGAATGCCGCCTCGCATCAGGAGTGGCTCGATCGTGCCCGGGGATACCTCACCGCGCTGAAATCCGGCAACAGCAACTGCTATGAACTGCTGCGCTACAACTACAAGTTCGATTAGAACGCAGGCGGATCCCGCTCATTTCCTTCTCGAAAAGAGCGAGGCGAGCGTGCGCGTCGGCTTGATCTCATCCTCGATACTGTCGACGATCACCATGTGGGTGATCTCGCCGCGCTTGAATGCCCTGAGGAAGCGCGGATAGTCGGCAAAGGCGACGCAGCCGTGGGAATCGCCGGGCGTTCTCAGGAGATAGCTGTGCGCGAGAAGCCCGACGCGGCCATGCGGCGCGATGCCGTTGGTCGGCGTCAACCGTACCGCCTCGACGCCATGGAAGAGCGCTTCGCGCATGGTCACCTTGTAGGTGCCGGGCGGCGTCGGCCCCTTCATCTTGACATGGGCATAGTCGGGATTGTCGCGCATCTTGCCGATGCCGGAATGCGCCTCCAGCCGTTCGCCGTTCGGCATGTAGACCACGCCGGCGGAGATATCGTAGTAGGCGACGCCCTTCCGGCCACGGAACGACGGCCGCACCTCGTCCTCGCCGTTGTCGTTGAGCGCCGGAATGTCGGGCTTGGCATAGGCGAGTTCCCTTGCTGCCGGCTTTTGTCCACTCGCGGCACCGCCATCGCCATCCGCCAGGTTTCGCGGGCGCGCCAGCGGCAACGGGATCGCCGCAGGAAGCGCCGGGGAGCGGTCGGCCAGCACCAGGGCGAAGGGCGGCCCGAAGGCGTCGGCGGCAGATGTGGTTGGCGCCAGTGCGGTCGCCAGTGAAGACGGTCCGGTGGTCGATGCATCCGCAACGGAAACCGCCGTCTCCCGGGTACGTAAGGCGGCCAGCGCCTGGCCGTGGCTTTCCTCGGCCCGCGCCTTCGAGGCCAGCATCGCCGCGATTACGGTGGTCTTTTCGTGCGAGGAACGGATCGCCTCGGCAGTCAGCCCGGCGGGCCAGATGCGGTCAGCGGGCGTCGGGGTCAATCGCGAGAACTTGGCGACACGGACCTCGCGTTCCGGCGGCTGTTCGCGCAGGATCGGCTGCAGCCCGAGCGAGGCCTTGAGGCCATGGTCCCGGCTCTCGGCAAGCGACGTCGCCGCCGTGCGCACCGTCGTCACCGCGGCCAATGCAGCGACCGAGGCAGCAATGCCTGAAAAAACCGCGATCGTTCCAAAGAGGAGACCGCGCGACCTGTTCGCGGGGCTACGGGAAGCCTTGTTGATACTTACAGTTTCGACGCCAGACGCCATGATACACGCTACCCGGTACTACATACTCGATCCGGTCTTGCGGCCGGGGCTCCGCGCTGGCGTCGGCGAGGAACTGAAGCGTTCGCCTGGCCATGCGGGCTGGCGAAACAATGACAAATTATGGTTAGCAATCCCTTTATGCGCGCCCCGTGGCGGTGCGGAAAGCGAATGACAGCGTGAGCCTCAGCCGAGACGCGGGCTCTGCGCCAGCCAGTTCGTTGCCGCCTCATAGGCCGCGGCAATGGCGAGCACCGAACGGTCCGCCCGCGGTGGCCCGATGATCTGGATGCCCGCCGGCAGGCCGTCCTTGCCGCCGAAGCCGGCCGGCATCGCCGCCACCGGGAGCCCGGCCATGGTCGGTCCGATCACCACCTCCATCCAGCGGTGATAGGTATCCATGGTCCGGCCGGCGATCGCCTTCGGCCAGTCGAGCCCGACATCGAAGGGAAAGACCTGCGCCGACGGCAGCACCAGGAAGTCGTAGTGCCGGAACAACGAGAGCATGTGACGATACCAGTCGCTGCGCACGGCCGAGGCGGCATAGACTTCGGCGGCAGGAAGACCGAGGCCGTGCTCGATCTCCCAGATCATCTCCGGCTTCATCTTCGCCCGCTTCTCGGGGTTGGCGTAGTCTCCGGCCTGACCGCCGGCGACGAGGAAATGCCGGAGCGTGCGCCAGCTATGCCACAGGTTGTCCATGTCGAAACCAGGCTCTACCGGTTCGATCGACACGCCCATCGGCGCCAGAACGTCGATCGCCGCACGGCAAAGATCGAGGATGCCTGCTTCGAAGGCAAGGTAGCCACCATAGTCGCCAAGCCAGCCGATGCGCAGGCCCGAAAGGCGGGAAACGACGGAGCCGGACAGGTCCTCCTTCGGCAGGGACAGCGGATCGCGCGGATCCTCGCCCGCCTGGATGGCAAGGAGCGCCGCGACATCGGCCACCGACCGGCCCATCGGTCCGTTCACCGCCAGTTGTCCGAGGAACAGCTCGTTTCCGAGCGAGGGCACGCGGCCGAAGCTCGGACGGAAGCCGACGACGTTGTTGAAGGCGGCGGGGTTGCGAAGCGAGCCCATCATGTCGCTGCCGTCGGCAAGCGGCAGGAGACGGGCGGCCAGTGCCGCGGCCGCCCCACCGCTCGAGCCGCCCGCGCTGCGCGTCAGGTCGTAAGGGTTGCGGGTCGCGCCGAAGACCTTGTTGTAGGTATGCGAGCCGAGCCCCATTTCCGGGGCATTGGTCTTGCCGATGATGATCGCTCCGGCGGCGCGAATGCGCTCGACATGAATATCGTCGAAATCGGGAACGTGGTCGGCATAGATCGCCGAGCCATAGCTACAGCGGATACCTCGCGCCTCGGAGAGGTCCTTGATGGCGAAGGGAAATCCGTGAAGGAACCCGCGCGACTGCCCGGCGTCGAGGGCCTTGTCTGCAGCTTCCGCCTCGGCGATCAGTTCATCCCGTTGCCTCAAACTGACGATCGCATTGATCTCGGGATTGATCCGATCGATACGGTCGAGATAGGCCGCCATCACCGCCCGGCACGAAACCGCACGGGCCTGGATCGCAGTCGAAAGCTCGGTCGCCGAAAGCCGGACGATGTCATGCATCGGAAAATCCCCCATCCCTGAACAGACCGGAATCAGTGATAGCAGAAACGCGAGGGGTCCATCGTCCTGATCGCGGCAGGGTCGTTTTTCTCTTCCTTATCTTTCAGGCAGATATCCCCGACGTCGCCCTTGCCCGCCGCCCTGCCAGCTGACATCGTGGCCGGCAAACAAAATGATCCGAAGGACAAGTTTCATGAAAGCGCTGCTGCTCGTCGATATCCAGAACGGTTTCTGCCCCGGCGGCAATCTGCCGGTGCCGGGCGGCCATGAGATCGTGGCGGTCGCCAACCGGCTGATCGACAGCGGCAGATACGACCTCATCGTCGCCTCGCAGGACTGGCATCCCGCCGATCACGGCAGCTTTGCCTCGCAGCACCCCGGCAAGAGCCCATTCGAACTCGGCGAACTCTCGGGCAAACCGCAGATGATGTGGCCGGATCATTGCGTACAGGGAACCAGCGATGCCGAACTGCACCCGGATCTGAAGGTCGAGAAGCTGCACTACATCCAGCAGAAGGGCCAGAACAGCGCCGTCGACAGCTATTCGGCCTTCCGCGACAATGACCAGTTGGCGTTGACCGGCCTTGCCGACTACCTGAAGCAGAAGGGCGTGAGTGAACTCGATATCTGCGGGCTTGCGACCGACTATTGCGTGAGGTTCTCGGCTCTGGACGCGGTCGCGATGTTGCCAGGCGTCAAGGTGCGCGTCATCGAGGATGCCAGCCGCGGCATCTCCCCCGAGGGGGTCGCCGACGCGTTTCAGGCGATGCGCGATGCCGGCATCGCCATCGTCGACAGCCGCGACGTGCTCGCCGGACACTGAAGTTCGCCACCGAACGACAGCTTCTTCCCGCGCTCTCCGCAATTGCTTTTTTGCACCGCACACGCTACTTAACCCGCCAAATTGGCGGGGAAAAGCGGCGTACGGGCAATCAATTGCGCCCTGCCGCCGGGAATATGTGGAGGAACCGGGGTGGAAACGATCAAGACCATCGCGGAGCTGCGCGCGCGGCTGGAGCCATTTCGCAGACGCGGAAAGACCATCGGGCTGGTTCCGACCATGGGCTACCTGCATGTTGGCCACATGGAACTGGTCGCCCGCTCCCGCGCGGCCAACGACGTGACCGTCACCTCCATTTTCGTCAATCCGCTGCAATTCGGCGCCAACGAGGATCTGGCGAAGTATCCGCGCGACCTGGCCCGTGACAGCGCCATGCTCGAAGCGGCCGGCGTCGACTTCCTGTTCGCCCCCGAGGTCGCGGACATGTATCCCCGGCCGATGGAAACGGTGGTAGACGTGCCGGGTCTCGGCGGCAAACTGGAAGGTTCCGTGCGTCCCGGTCATTTCGCCGGCGTCGCGACCGTGGTCACCAAGCTTTTCAACATTGTCCAGCCGGATAATGCCTATTTCGGCGAGAAGGACTACCAGCAGGTGGCGGTCATCCGGCGCATGGTCGAGGATCTCGCCCAGCAGGTAAAGGTCGTGCCGGTACCGACCGTACGCGAGGCCGACGGCCTCGCCTGCTCCTCCCGCAATGTCTATCTCACCCCCGAGGAGCGCCGTGCCGCCGTCATCGTGCCAAATACGCTTGCAGAAGCCGAGCGCCTCTATGCCGGCGGACTGAACGACGCCGCGGCATTCGAGCGGGCACTGCGCGAGTTCATCGCGACCGAGCCGCTGGCGATCGCGGAAGTGGTGGCGCTCTGCGATCCCGACACGCTCGAGGAGATCAGGGACGTCGCCGGACGGCCGGTCCTCGTCCTCCTCTATATCCGTATCGGCACGACGAAACTGCTCGACAACCGGGTGCTCGGCGGCACCGGCTTTCAGGTGAAGGGAGATCAGAGATGAGCGCAGTCACCGGCCAGAAGCGCCTTTCCACGGCCAGCATCACCGCGCTGAAGGGCGTTCGCCCCATCGTCTCGCTGACCGCCTATACGACACCGGTCGCGCGCCTGCTCGATCCGCATTGCGACCTGCTGCTTGTCGGCGATTCGCTCGGCATGGTGCTCTACGGCATGGATACCACCGTCGGCGTCACGATGGAGATGATGATCGCGCACGGACAGGCGGTGATGCGGGCGGCAAACCACGCCTGCGTGATCGTCGACCTGCCGTTCGGCTCCTACCAGGAATCGAAGGAGCAGGCCTTCCGCAGCGCCGCGCGCATCATGAAGGAAACCGGCTGCGATGGCGTCAAGCTCGAGGGCGGCGAGGAAATGGCCGAAACCGTCGGCTTCCTGACCGCCCGGGGCATCCCGGTCTTCGGCCATGTCGGGCTGATGCCGCAACTGGTGAACACCACCGGCGGCTATCGTTCGCTCGGACGCTCCGACAAGGAAGCCGACAAGATCCGCCGCGATGCTGGCGCCATCGCCGACGCGGGGGCCTTTGCCGTCGTCATCGAGGGCACCGTCGAACCGCTGGCGCGCGAGATCTCCACCGCCCTCGACATTCCGACGATCGGCATCGGCGCCTCGCCCGCCTGTGACGGCCAGGTCCTCGTCTCCGACGACATGCTCGGCCTGTTCAACGATTTCAAGCCGCGCTTCGTCAAGCGTTTCGCCGAACTGGCGCCGCTCATCTCGAAGGCCGCCGAAGACTATGCAAGCGAGGTCAAGGCACGGACCTTTCCCGGGCAGGAACACACCTTCCAGGTCAAGCGCAAGCCCACGGCCTGAGCCCGGTCAGCGTTTCGCCGCCTTCGGCTCCTCGAGCAGGTAAAGTGCCTCCGAGAGGTCATCGACCTTGGCGAGCAGCGCCGAATGCGCGTCCCGCAGGCCGCGGTTGTAGTGGTCGGGGCCGAGCAGTTCGGAGAAGAAATCCAGCAGGAGTTCGGCCGGCAGCGCCCCGATGTCCTGCTCCAGCTCGTCGTCAAAATAGACCTGGATACGGCGGATGGCGTCCGCCTTCTCTTCCTTGGTGAGTTCAAGCTTCTTCATGATCTTTCCCTGCGCCGGACAGCGTATTCCCGCTTATGGCATGTCCGGGCGGCGCAAAGACAGCTCCATGACGCACAGTTCAGCGAAATCAATGGATGCATCAGGCTTATTCAATTGCCGAACAGCCCCCGCCGGACTAGAGCGGAAGTTGATCTTGGGAGAGGAATTCAATGAGCAGGTCCGACTTTATGGAGGGCGTGCGCGGCGCCGCGCCCGTCTGTATTTCCGCCGCGCCATTCGGCGCCCTGTTCGGCACGGTGGCGGTGGCCAATGGCCAGACCATTCTCGAAGCCCTGCTGATGAGCATGACGATCTATGCCGGCGCTGGCCAGCTCGTCGGCATCGAACTCTTCGGCCAGCAGGTCCAGCCGTGGCTGATCGTGCTGTCGATCTTTGCGGTCAACTTCCGCCACATCCTCTACTCGGCAGCCGTCACTCCCTATCTCGGCCACTTCTCTCCCATGCGGAAGTTCCTGGCCTTCTTCGTGCTCACCGATCCACAGTTTGCCGAGAGCGTGAAGCGCGGTGAGGCCGGCAGGAAAGTCAGCGGCGCCTGGTATGCGGGATTCGCGCTCACCCTGTATGTGCCATGGCAGGTGATGACGGTTCTCGGCGCCACCTTCGGCCAGTTGATCGGTGACCCGAAGACCATCGGCATCGATGTACTGCTGCCGATGTATTTCATGGCGCTGGTGCTCGGCTTCCGCAAGCGACCGAACTTCCTGCCTGTCGTCGCGGTCAGCGGCGCCGCCTCGGTCATCGCCTATCATACCGTCGGGTCGCCCTGGCATGTCAGCATCGGCGCCGTCGCCGGCATGCTGCTGGCCGCGGCCCTGCCGGTCAGGGGCAAGCCCGCGCAGAGCACCGACCTCAACGCCAACCCGCAGGAGGCGTGACGATGGACGGGCTTTTCCACACCGACATGGTGCTCATCATCCTTGCCGGCGCCGCCGCCACCTTCCTCACCCGCATCGGCGGCTATGTGCTGATGACGCAGATGAAGAGCATTCCGCCACGGCTCGAAGCCGCTTTGAATGCCGTGCCGGCGGCCGTCCTGACGACGCTCGTCGCGCCCGCCTTCTTCACCGGCGGCCCGGACGTCCAGGTCGCCATGGCGGTGGCCCTGATCGCCAGCCTTCGCTTTTCCATCCTGCCGATGCTGGTCATCGGCTGGTGCGCCGTCATGTTGATGCGTTACGCGTTCGGCGGCTGATCGGGAGCGCGGGAGGGCAGCGCAGCCACCCTTCCCGCTTCGTCAATGCCTATACGCCGTGGGCGAATTCCTCGGTCGCGGCGATCAGCCAATCGCGCACCTCGGCATCGTCGATGAGCGGCATCAGCGCGTCGCGGGTTCTCGCGTGATACTGGTCGATCCAGTGGAGCTCCTCGCGCGTCAGCAGCGCGGTGAGGACCAGGTGCCGGTCGATCGGGCAGAAGGTCAGCGTCTCGAAGCCGAGCATCGGCGTGTCGCCACCCTCGATCGCCTCGGCGTCGCGAACGAAGACGAGGTTCTCGATGCGGATGCCGAAGCCACCGGGACGATAATAGCCGGGTTCGTTCGAGAGGATCATGCCGGGCAGCAATTCCTGCGTGGCGAGGCGCGAGATGCGCTGCGGCCCCTCGTGCACCGAGAGGAACGAGCCGACGCCGTGGCCCGTGCCATGGGCGTAGTCCGCACCGGCCTTCCACAGGCTGATCCGGGCGAGCGGATCGAGGTCGCAACCGCGCGTTCCCTTGGGAAACCGCGCAACGCTGATCGCGATCATGCCCTTGAGGACGAGCGTGAAGAACCGCTTCAGTTCTTCCGGCACCGCACCGATGCCCACCGTGCGGGTGATATCGGTGGTGCCGTTGATGTACTGCGCCCCGGAGTCGATCAGGAACAGCGTACCGGGCTCGATCACCCGGTCGGTTTCGGTGGTGACGTGGTAGTGGATTATCGCCCCGTGATCGCCGGCGCCGGCGATCGTATCGAAGGAAATGTCCTTCAGCGGGTTCTGCATTTTCTCGCCGACGCGGGCGCGTACCGCCTCGAGTTTTTTCGTCGCCTCGATTTCCGTCACCGTGCCCGGCTTCGACCTGTCGAGCCAGCAGAGGAATTCGACCATCGCCGCGCCGTCCTGCAGGTGCGCGGCCGCGGAACCGTTGAGCTCGACGGCATTCTTGCAGGCCCTTGGCAGCTTCGCCGGGTCATCGCCCTCGACCACCTCGCCACCCCCGAGGCGGATCTGCTGGGAAAGGGCAAACGGCGTCAGGTCCGGATCGACGAGAACGCGCCCTCCCGTGCCGGCGAGCGCCTCGAGCCGCTCGGTCAGTTGCGACGGAGCCAACTGGTTGCAGATCTGGGCGAGATAGGCCTCGGCCTCGATGTTGGTCTTGCGCTTGTCGAGGAACAGCGCAGGCTTGCCGTCGGCATAGATGATTGCGCGGGCGAGCGGATGCGGCGTGTGCGGCACGTCGTTGCCGCGGATGTTGAAGATCCACGCCACCGAGGACGGATCGGTGATCAGCGCGGCCGCGAGACCCTTCTCCTTCAGATCGGATCTGATCTTGTCGAGCTTGTCCCTGGCGAGAACGCCGGCCTGGACGACTTCCTGGATGCTGACGGCACCGAGCGGCTCGGCGGGACGATCGCTCCACTGCCGATCGAGAGGATTGTAGGGCAGGAAGATCAAGGCCCCGTGCTTCTCGGCAACGGCCTTCTCCAGCCGGCGCACCTCGGCCCCGGTATGCAGCCACGGATCGATGCCGAGGCGGAAGCCCTTCGGCGCCCGCCGGCTGATCCACAGATGCGGCGGCTCGTTGACCAGGTCACCGGCGGTGAAGACCGATCCGTCGACCTGCTCGGCAAGCTGGGTCACGTAGCGCCCGTCGACGAAGACGACGGCCTCGTTGCTGGTGACCAGCGCCACACCGGCCGAACCGGTGAAGCCGGTCAGCCAGGCCAGCCGCTCGGACGAAGCCGGCACATACTCGCCCTGATACTCATCGGCGCGCGGCACCAGAAAGCCGTCGATGCCGAGATCCTTGAAGGTTGCGCGCAGCGCCGCGACCCGTTCGCGGCCGAATTGCGGGGTGGAAGTGACGTCGAAAGATTGAAACATGGTGGGCGTCCAATAGAGCGAAACGATTCCGTCGATAGTCAGCCGGATACTAGCGGATTTTCGGGTCGCCGGGTGCAAAAAGCGCGTAACGCTGCGCGCACCCGCTCTTTTGCGAGCACATTCCCGGTGAAGGCGAGCCCCTGCACATATGCGGCCCGCGCATGGCACCCATGAACATTTACCGTATTTATTAATCAGATTAATAAATTATATAGGGCGCATCGGAACGGTTCGAACGAACCTGAAACGAAAGGCTGACGAAGCGAAATTCTTCGTTATCCGGCTGCAGGCATTGCGAAAGCAGTGTATTGCACAAACACGACATTCGCCGAAAAGGCGTAAACATCTACGTGTTCTGAGTAAAATGCGGGTTCGGTCACTCCTCCTCCCTCCTCCGAGCCATGCATTCAGAACACTAGGCGCCTGCTCGAGCTACTCCTCCTCCCAGCTCGCAGGCATGATCAGCTTTGCTGATCACAGGCGGTGCCATTGGCACCGCCTTTTGCTTTTCTGCAGGACTTGTTGCGCGTACGTGCCGGGCGGCGCGTTTCATTGCTTCCGTGATGCTGGGGTTCCGTGATGCCGGATCGCCTAAGCGTTACGGCCGGTCGAGATGGATGGTCACCCAGCCATTGCGCCAGATGGTCCTGATATGCCGCAGGTGCGCGCCATTGTAGGCGGCGAGAACCTTCCAGCGCTGCTCGGCGAGGATGCCCGACAGGATGACCGATCCGCCGGGAGCGAGATGGGCGACGAGCTGCGGCGCCATCTTGATCAGCGGGCGCGCGAGAATGTTGGCGATGATCAGGTCGAACGGTCCGTACTTGCCAAAAGCCGTCGAGTGGAAACCGGTCGCCGTCTCAAGCACGATGCCCTCGGCAATGCCGTTGCGGCGAACGTTTTCCTTCGCCACCCGCGTCGCGATCGGATCGATGTCGGTCGCCAGAACCGGGATGCGCTTCAGCTTGCGCACCGCAATCGCCAGCACGCCGCTGCCGGTACCGAGGTCCATGGCATTATCCACCCGGCGCGAGCGCATGACCTGCTCGATCATCTCGAGGCAGCCTGCCGTCGTGCCATGGTGACCGGTGCCGAATGCCTGTCCGGCATCGATCTCGATGCCGATGTCGTTCGGCTGCACCTTGTCGCGGTCGTGGGAGCCATGGACGAGGAAGCGTCCGGCGCGAACCGGCTTCAGGCCCTCGAGCGACTTGGCGATCCAGTCGATATCGGGAATGACTTCCTTTTCGATCGGCAGATGGCCGAAGCCCGACTGCAGCGCTTCGTGCATCCGCCCGCGAACGTCGTCCTCCTCGCTGCCCATCAGGTAGACCGAGGCCTCCCAGATGTCCTTCTTCTCGTCGATCTCGGTGGTGGCGATTGCGATATCGTCTTCTCCGAATGCTATCGTCATCAGATCAAGGATCGCTTCGGCCTGCTTTTCGGTGGTCGTCACGTAAAGGCGAATTTCACTCACGGAATTGATCTCTTTCACAGTTTCACTCGGCACCGGCGATCCAGGGCGGTGGCGGTGTATCATAGCCCGCGACGCTGCGCAGCAGTCTTTTGCCAAGAGGCGGAATTCTGAACGCCATCGGCACCAGCACATTGCGGATGCCGATCGAGGCGGGATGCTGCATGGCGATGAGCGCAGTCAGCCGGCGGGTCATCTCCATCACCTGATGCACGGCCGGCATCCTGAGCGCCGAATACTCGCTCTCCCGCCGCTCGGCGATCAGATAGGCCAGCCAGCAGGCGTCCTCGATGCCGAGATTCATGCCGCGCGCACCTGCCGGCGAGTGGATATGGGCGGCATCGCCCGCCAGGAATATATTGCCCCTCGCCATTTCGCCGACATGCCGGAAATGCACCCTGAACTCCGACTTCCACATCAGTTCGGCCACCTTGCCCGGGTGCTCGATGCGCGCTTCGTAGTCGGCAAGCGTCGAGATGTATCGCAGGGCGTCCGGCGCCAGCGGCAGATGACCGAGAACACCGGGATTGAAGAGCCTGACCCGGGCATCGCGATCATCGAGCGGCTGCTCGTACCTGTAGTCGGCAAGGTAGAAGCAGGTTTCAACCTGCTCGCCGGGAAAACCGAGGTGAAGAGCCCGGCGGACCTCCGAATGAGCCCCCTCGGCGCCGATCACGATATCGGTCATTACGTCCTCGCTGCCGCCATCTGGCCGTCGCAGCGTCACCTGCGGCCTTGCCGGATCACCCGACACCGTCTCGAGCTTGGTGTTCCACTCCGGCCGCACCCCATAGTCCTCGAGGCGGGCGAGCAGCAGGCGTTCGGTGTGGCCCTGCGGCAGGGCATAGATCGCGTTGTAGGCGCCGCGCACGTCCGAAGTGCGGATGTCCATCAGCAGCCGAGATCCGGAATAGACCCGGAAATGCGGGATCGACATGGCCGCAGCGAGAATGCGGTCGGAAACGCCCGAAGCGGAAAGCAGGGTGAGCGTGCGGGCATTGACGCCCAGCGCCCGGCTTTCGCGCATGGGGGCCGGGCCTGCCTCGCTGTCGACGATCCGGGGCATGATGCCCCGGCGGCACAGTTCGAGTGCAGCGCTGAGCCCGGTAGGCCCGGCGCCGGCGACGAGTACACTGCGCCCGTCATCGGCCATGAGCTTATCCCTTGATGAGATTCTCCAGCTTCTTCACGGCCGTGTCGGGATTTTCGCCATAGGCGATCGTCCCGGAGAACCGGCCGCCCGCATCGAGCAGGAACACCGATGCGGTATGATCCATCGTATAGTCGCCATCCGGCTGGCCTTCGTCGACCGGCACCTTCTTGGCGTAGACACGGAAGCCCTTGATCATTTCGGCAACCTTGTCCGGTGCGCCCGATATGCCAATGATCCGCTTGGAAACGTTGGAGACGTACTGGTTGAGAATTTCTGGCGTGTCGCGCTCGGGATCGACGGTCACCATGTAGGCCTGCAGCCTGGTGCCATCAGGATCAACCTTTTCCAGCCAGCCATTGAGTTCAAACAGCGTCGTCGGGCAGACTTCAGGGCAATGGGTGAAGCCGAAGAACAGCGCCGTGGGCTTCTCCTGGAATGCCTTTTCGGTGATCGGGTTGCCATCCTGGGCGACCAGCTGGAAGGGAACGCCGAACGGCCCCTCGGCGAGGGTTTCCTTCGACTTCGTGACCTCGAGCGTGAGCCAGCCGAGAGCCCCGGCGAGCACGACCACGGCGGCCCAGACGATGATGCGGAATGTCTTCATTTAAACGATACCCGAACGAAAATGTCACGACCGATGGAGCCGGTCGCAAATCGTTTGTCTGATACAGGCTCGTGCCACAGCCTGCAAATCAACATCCGCGTTATCGGCCCCGTGCGGTGTTATGCCCCGCCACCCGACGCCGTCCCTCTGGACACTAGAAGCACCAGGACATGCCGGTTTCCGCAAGCGTCAGAAATATGGCAGAACCGTTCTGGATCCAGCCCCAGAAGGCAAAAGCCAGCACGGCAGCGGCAATTGCGCTGCCGGCGCAAAGATATAGACGGGTTGTCAGGGCGCTCGCTGTGGTCATCTTTGAAAGATACATTATTCGATAGCCGGGTTTCAATGGTCGTTGCGGACCGGAATGCGTTCGAAACCGCCATTCTACAGCGCATCTGCAACGCTCCCCTTTAGCGAAAATTAATTTCTCTTTGCCACGATCCGGTTTGCGCTGGCGGATCGATAAGACCGCAATGACATGACGTCTGCCGGATCGCGGCTTGCGCCCGGGCTTTCTCGCCTGGCGCGACGCGACAGCAGGATACCGCGACAGCTGACCGGCCCCCTCTCGGAGCCTGGCAGCGGGCGCGGTACCGCCAATCCGGATCTCCGCATCATTCGAGCAGAACGTGCCGACGCGTGGCGAACCGGCACCCGAAGTTATTTTTCGCGGCAGGGCCGGCGCGGAGCCTGTCGGAACCGAATGCAGCGGCGCAGCGGTCAAGGACGAACCTTTCACCGCCAGCCCACAACTGGGAAGAGTCTAGACCATGACCAATGCCATCAAGCAGTCCGGCGCCTATCTCGAGATCGTGTCCTTCCACCTCGGCGATCAGGAATTCTGTATCGACATCATGGCCATTCGCGAAATTCGCGGCTGGGCACCGGTAACCCCGATGCCGCACACGCCGCCTTACGTGCTCGGCCTCATCAACCTGCGCGGCGCGGTGATCCCGGTCATCGACATGGCCTGCCGCCTCGGCATGAAGATGACCGAGCCTTCCGAGCGCTCGGCGATCATCGTCACCGACATCGCCGGCAAGCTGGTCGGCCTGCTCGTCGAGCAGGTCTCGGACATGATGACGATCAAGAGTGAGGACCTGCAGCCGGCACCGGAGATCATCCCGGAAGCCCAGCGCGCCTTCTGCCGCGGCATCGTGGCGCTGGAAAAGACCATGGTCTGCTTCCTCAACCTCGACACCGTCATCGCCGACGAACTGGCCCAGGCCGCCTGACCTCAAAAGCAAGACCCCGAATACCGGCGGGTATTCGGGGTCTCGATTTCCGGCGCCGACGTCTGGGGTAGGTCAGCCGCGCCGACAGTTGGCAAGACATACAAACAGCGGGTCAGAACGCGACCCCAAGCACATACCCTGAACAAGGCAGCAGCTTGCACCCAATGGCCGGCAATATGAAGCCGTCCGGCTGCGCCGATCCGGTCAAATTGCGTAACTGCCGTCACACTTCATGAAAAAAGCGAGAGACGTCACCGGCGCCGGCCGCCTTACGGCTGGCCCTTGTCCCATTTCACGTCCTGCCCATAGAGCGGAATGGTCGAAATGCTCATCTTCGCCGACCCCTCCACCGGCTCGCGGGTATGGACCAGATAGATCAGCGTGTTGTTGGCCTTGTCGTAGATGCGGTTGACCGCCATCGTCTTCCAGATCAGCGACATGCCCTGGCGAAACACTTCTTCGCCTTCCTTCGAGAGATCGATGTCGCCGACCTCGATCGGACCGGTCTGGCGGCAGGCAATCGAATTGTTGGAGGGGTCCTCGAACCAGTTGCCCTTCTTCAGGCGGTCGATGATGCTGCGGTCGAAATAGGTGATGTGGCAGGTCACGCCCTTGACCTTCGGGTCGGTGAGCGCCTCGACCATGATGTCGTTGCCAATCCAGTCGACGCCAACCTTTCCGACCACTTCGGCTGGGGCGCTTGTCGCGGATCCTACGAGAAATATGGTTGCGGCAAGCATGCTGACGCGGGAAACCATGGCTAAACTCCATTACACGAACGGTAGCCTCAAGATAGGCAGCCCCCCGCCCTTTGCAAGTGCGGCTAGCGCGCCCGGCAGGTGCACGGCTGATAGCCGCGCGAGGTCAGCTTGCCGATCGTCATGCCGATCCGCCCGGCAATACCGCTCACATCGGGAACGCCGAGCTGGCGGGCCATTTCGATCGATGCCCTCGCGCACATGACCGCATCCTGTGCGGCATTGTGGTGGTTGAAGCGCAGGCTCAGGTAGTCGGCGATCACGTTGAGCTTATGCGACGGCAGCGTCGGCCAGACCTTCTGCGCCATCTTGACGCTGCAGAGATAGGCAAGCTCGGGATAACGCAGGCCATAGCCGTCGAGCGCCGAGCGCCAGACGCTCATGTCGAACGCCGCATTGTGAGCGATCATCGTCGCCCCACGGAAATCGTCCTCGAACTCGTCCATCACCTCGGGAAACTCCGGCGCGTCCTCGACATCCTCGGGCTGGATGCCGTGCACCGCGATATTGAAGCGCGAGAACCGCATCTCCTTCGGCCGGATCAGGCGTTCCTCGACGCGCACGACCTCGCCGTCCTCTATCCAGGCAAGGCCGACCGAACAGGCGCTGCCGCGCTGCTCGTTGGCAGTTTCAAAGTCGATGGCGATGGTTTTCAAGATCGATATTTCCCCGATATGCAACTGAGCGACCAATATCGGCCGCAAGCGTGACTGCAAAGCCCCATGAACGCTAACGCCGGCAAGAACTTGCCGTGTCCGGTTTGCCGCCTACCTATCCTGCAAACCGCAGGCGTCGCCGGCGGGCGCCAAGTTCATCGCCATCATTGGGAGGCAATCCGATGACCTACGAACTCTTCTACTGGCCGGACATCCAGGGGCGCGGCGAATTCATCCGGCTGCCGCTGGAAGAAGCCGGCGCCCCATACCGCGATGTCGTCCGGGAAAGCGGCAACGGAATGACCGAGATGGTGGAAATCCTCGCCGGAACGGCGGAACGCTATCCGCCTTTCGCGCCTCCCTTCCTGAGAGACGGCCACATCATCGTTTCGCACGTCGCCAACATTCTCTTCTATCTCGCGCCGAAGCTGCAGCTGGCCCCGGAGACGGAGGCGCTCCGCGTGACCGCGCATGCCTTGCAACTGACTATCGCCGACCTGCTCACTGAAGTGCACAACACCCATCACCCGCTCTCCGTCGAACTCTACTACGAGGACCAGATGGAGGCAGCCAAGATCAATGCGGCAAACTTCCTCACCAATCGCCTTCCGAAGTTCCTCGGCTATTTCGAGCAGCTCCTCGGCAAGAATACCGAACACGGGCTGCACATCATCGGCAATCGCCTGACCTATGTCGACCTGTCGCTGTTCCAGGTTGTCGAAGGGCTGCTCTATGCCTATCCGCGAGCGATGTTCTATCTCGACCGCGACTATCCACGGCTGGCGCGGATAAGCGATGCCATCCGCGAGCGTCCGAGGATCGCACACTATCTCGCGTCAGACCGGCGCATCGATTTCGACGAATCCGGAATTTTCCGCCACTATCCCGAGCTTGATCAGGAGGCGAGCTGAGCGGTACCGCTCAGCCGCCGATCAGCGCCAGCCATTCGTCCTCGTCCATCGTCTGGACGCCCAGTTCCGCCGCCTTGGCGAGCTTGGAACCAGCCCCCGGACCGGCGACGACGATGTCGGTCTTCTTCGACACCGAGCCCGCCACCTTGGCGCCGAGGCTTTCCGCCCTGGCCTTGGCTTCCTCGCGCGTCATCTTTTCCAGCGATCCGGTAAAGACGACGGTCTTCCCGGCAACCGGGCTGTCGGTCGCGACCGGCAGTTCGGCGGCCTCGGGAGTGACCTCTCCGAGCAGCCGATCGATCACCTCGATGTTGCGTGGTTCCTTGTAGAACTCGACGATCGACCGGGCGACGACCTCGCCGATCCCCTCGATGGCATTGAGGTCGTTCCATGCCTCGCCGAACATCGGCGCCGCATCCGTCATCGCCGCCGCGAAGGCGGCGTAGCTGCCGTAGGACCGCGCCAGCAGCTTCGCCGTGGTCTCGCCGACATGGCGGATGCCAAGCGCATAGATGAAGCGATTGAGGGCCACCGAGCGGCGGGCGTCGATGGCATCGAAGAGCTTGCGCACGCTGACGCGCCCGAAGCCCTCGATGTTCTCGAGCTTGGTCAGCGACGCTTCCTGCCTCTGCCTCAGGGTGAAGATGTCGGGCGCCGTGCGGATCTGCAGCGCCGGATCTTCGCTTTCGAAGAAGAAGTCGATCTGCTTGGAACCGAGGCCCTCGATGTCATAGGCATTGCGCGAGACGAAGTGCTTCAGATGCTCGACGGCCTGCGCCCGGCAGACGAAACCGCCGGTGCAGCGCCTGACAGCATCGACCTTGCCGGTCTTCTCGTTGACATCGCGCACGGCGTGGCTGCCGCAGACCGGGCACTTCGTCGGGAAGGCATAGGGCACGGCGTCCGCAGGGCGATGATCGAGCACCACGTCGACGATCTGCGGGATCACGTCCCCTGCCCGCTGGACGACGACCATGTCGCCGACGCGGATGTCGCGGCCTTCGCGAATCGGCTCGCCGCTATTGCCGAGACCGCGGATGTAATCCTCGTTGTGGAGCGTGGCATTGGTCACCACAACACCCCCGACGGTGATCGGCTCGAGGCGCGCGACCGGCGTCAGCGCGCCGGTGCGGCCGACCTGGATGTCGATGCCGGTCAGCCGTGTTACCGCCTGCTCTGCCGGGAATTTGTGGGCCGTCGCCCAGCGCGGCGAACGCGAACGGAAGCCGAGGCGCTCCTGCAGGTCGAGGCGGTCGACCTTGTAGACGACGCCGTCGATGTCATAGTCGAGGTCCGGCCGCTCGAACCCGATCTCGCGGTAATGCGCCAGGATCTCCTCGATCGAATGCAGCCGCTTCATCAGCGGATTGACCGGGAAACCCCAGTCCTTGAAGACCTGCACCATGCCGTACTGGGTATCGGCCGGCATTTCCGACATCTCGCCCCAGGCATAGGCGAAGAATTTCAGCTTGCGGCTCGCCGTGACCTTCGGGTCGAGCTGGCGAAGCGAGCCCGACGCGGTGTTGCGCGGATTGACATAGGTCTGCTTGCCCTCCGCCTCCATCTGGGCGTTCAGCGCCAGGAAGTCCGACTTGGCCATGTAGACTTCGCCGCGCACCTCGACGACGGCAGGCACGCCCTTGGGCAGGACCGAAGGGATCTCCTTGATGGTGAGGATGTTGGCGGTGACGTTTTCACCCGTCGTGCCGTCGCCGCGGGTGGCCGCCGAGACCAGCCGGCCATTCTCGTAACGGATCGACATCGACAGCCCGTCGATCTTCGGCTCGGCGGTAAATGCGATCGAATTGTCCGGCAGCTTGCCGAGGAACCGGTAGACGCTGGCGACGAAGTCGCGCACGTCCTCGTCCGAGAACGTGTTGTCCAGCGACAGCATCGGGCGGGCGTGAACGATCGGGGCGAAAGTTGCGAGCGGCATTGCGCCGACCCGCCGCGAGGGACTGTCGGCGCGGACCAGTTCGGGGAAACGCGCCTCGATCGCATCATTGCGGCGCTTCAGCGCGTCGTAGTCGGCATCCGAGATCTCCGGCGCGTCCTGGCCGTGGTAGAGTGCATCATGATGCGCGATCAGGGCGGCCAGTCGTTCAAGCTCGGCTTTCGCTTCTGCGACGGTCAGGTTTTCGACAGCGATCGTTTCATTCGACATCAGGTGCACTCCGGGAATCTGCAGAGTTTTTTAGACGAATTGGCGAAAATGCAAAGCGGGTGCTTGCAATTGTTCGTTGACGAACGAAACCGCCCGAAGTGTGCCGGGCGCAAATGTCAGGATAATCGCTGTCGTTCCCGGCAGATCAATCGGCGGCGGCAAGCAGGCGGGCGGCGGCGGCGCGCGCCTCGTCGGTCACCGAAGCACCCGCAAGCATACGGGCGATCTCTTCCGTCCGGTGCTCCGGCTGCATGGTCGCAACGCGGGTGGCAATGCGATCGCTGCCATCGCCGGACGGCCCCTTGGAAATCAGCAGATGGGTTGCCGCCCGTGCCGCCACCTGCGGCGCATGGGTCACTGACAGGACCTGGACCCGGCTCGACAGCCGCTTCAGCCGCTGGCCGATGGCATCCGCAACCGCGCCGCCGACGCCGGTATCGATCTCGTCGAAGACGAGCGTCGGTGCCGAACCGCGGTCGGTCAGCGCCACCTTCAGGGCCAGCAGGAAGCGCGACAGTTCGCCGCCGGACGCGACCTTCATGATCGGACCCGGGCGCGTGCCCGGATTGGTCTGCACATGGAATTCGACGACGTCGATGCCTTCGGCCACCGCTTCCGCCGGATCGCTGATCACCTCGACCATGAAACGCGCGCGTTCGAGCCTGAGCGCCGGCAATTCCGCCATGACCGCCGCCGACAGGGCTTCCGCCCCTTCACGCCGCTTGGCCGAGAGACTTTGCGCCGCCTTGTCGAAAGCGGCCCTTGCGGTCCCGACCTCAGCCTCGAGCTGGACCAGTCGCTCCTCGCCGGCATCAAGATCGGCGAGATCCGATATCATCTTCTCGGCAAGCGCCGGAAGGCTGGCGACGGGCACGGAATACTTGCGCGACGCGGCGCGCAGCGCAAAGAGCCGCTCTTCCACCCGCTCAAGTTCCTTCGGGTCGTATTCGGTCCGCCGCAGCGCCGCCTCGATCTCCATCTGCGCATTCGACAGCGTGTCGAGGGCGGCGTCGAGCAGCGCCACGCTTTCCTCGAGCAGGCCGGGCGCTTCATGGCTCTTGCGCTCCAGACGGCGCACCAGCGACGCGATGTGCGGCACTGGCGAGGCATTGCCGTTCAGGAATTCGGAAGCCTCGGAAATGTCGCCGGCGATCCGCTCCGCCTTCATCATCCGCGAGCGGTGTTCGGCAAGTTCGTCCTCTTCGCCATCGGTCGGCGACAGCTTCTCCAGCTCTTCCACCGAGGCACGCAGGTAATCGGCTTCGCGCGCCGCATTCTCGACCTTCTCGCGATGCTTCTTCAGGGTGCGCTCGGCATCCTTCCAGCTTCGATAGAGCGCCGAGACCGCGAGCGTTTCCTCGCCGAGCCCGGCAAAGGCATCGAGAAGCGTGCGATGGGCATTGGTATCGACAAGCGCGCGATCGTCGTGCTGGCCGTGGATCTCCACGAGCAACTGGCCGGCCTGGCGCATGAGCTGGACCGAAACCGGCTGGTCGTTGATATAGGCCTTGGTGCGGCCGTCCGCGGATTGCACCCGGCGGAAGATCAGGTCGCCATCGTCATCGATGCCGTTTTCGCGCACCAGCTTGCGTGCGGCATGATCGCCGGCGACGTCGAACACGGCAGTCACCTGCCCCTTGTCCTCGCCGTGGCGGACCAGGCCACCATCGCCTCGCCCGCCAAGCGCGAGCGACAGGCTGTCGAGCAGGATGGACTTGCCAGCCCCAGTCTCACCGGTCAGCACCGACAATCCGGCCTCGAAGGCCAGATCAAGCCGCTCGATCAGAACGATATCGCGGATCGACAGCTGGGACAGCATACGGGATCAGGACTCTGCGCCAAAAAGCTTGCCGGCACGCGAGATCCACGAACCTGCGGATTCGCGCGGCTCGACGCCACCGCTCTTCAGCAGCTTGTGGGAATCGGCATACCACTGGCTGTCAGGATAGTTGTGGCCGAGGACCGCTGCAGCCGTCTGGGCTTCCTGAACGATGCCCATGGCGTAATAGGCTTCGACCAGACGCGCCAGCGCTTCTTCCACCTGGTTGGTGTTCGGGAACTGCTCGACGACGGTGCGGAAGCGCTGGACTGCCGCCAGGTATTCCTTGCGCTCCAGATAGTAGCGGCCGATCTGCATTTCCTTGCCGGCGAGCTGGTCGCGGGCAAAGCGGATCTTCGCCTGGGCATCCTCGACATACTCGGAATCCGGATAGTCGTTGACGACCTTCATCATCGCCTCGATCGTGCGGGCGGAAGCGCGCTGGTCCTGCGTCACGTCGGAAATCTGCTTCGAATGCGACAGGCCGATCAGGTACTGCACATAAGCCGAATCCTGCGTGCGCGGATACTGGTTCATGTAACGCGTACCGGTGGTGATCGCATCGTCATACTTGGCCTGGCGGTACTTGGTGAAGGTGCTCATCACCAGCGCCTTGCGCGCCCATTCCGAGAACGGGTGCTGGCGGTCGATGGCATCGAACTTGTTGCCGGCCTCGTTGATATTGCCGGCGCGCAGGTTCGCCAGGCCCTGGTTGTATAGCGTTTCCGGCGGATCGGTCTCGCCGACGAGCTTGGTGATGTCGATGTCCGGGTCGGTCTGGCAGCCGGAAACGAGCGCACCGGTGCTAACCAGAGCCACGGATACGAACAAAATGCGTGCTGCCTTCATCATACCTACAGACCTTGCCTCATTCCTCGGACGATTGCCTTGACCACCACGGCCGAACTGCGCCCACATCGCTGCGGTTTCTAGCCTTAAAAGCTAGCCGAGGGCAACGCAATGGTGATTCATTAACGCATTTTTGTGGCGCACTGTGCCGAATCAACAATAAATTTGGGATGTTAGACTTTAGGAAACGATCAATAATTCTTCTCGGGCCGGCCGGCAAGCCCGGATGCATGAGCCGGGACATGCAACCGATTTCACGCCGCAGGCCCGCGATTCTCCTGTTGCAGACAGCGAAACGGCCGCTTCCTGGAGGAAACGGCCGGCTCGGAATTTCAGGACAGATCAGGCAGACCAGGGAGCGAATTCCGGCGCACTGACCGCGATGAAGTCGTTGGCGCGGACCCGCTGGCGCGGGATCTGGGTTTCGACGACCTCGTATGCCGTCGGATCGCTCAGCAGGGCCTTCAGCGCATTGGCGTTCATCTTGTGGCCGCCGCGGTAGGAGCGATAGCAACCGATGAACTGCGCACCGGCCATTGCAAGGTCGCCGACCGCATCCAGCGTCTTGTGGCGGACGAACTCGTCGCCCTTGTAGCGCAGGCCCTCGACGTTGATGACCGCATGGTCGTCGGAGATGACGACCGAATTCTCCAGCGACGATCCAAGCGCGTATCCGGCGGCCCACAGACGCTCGACATCGCGCATGAAGCCAAAGGTCCGGGCCCGCGACAGTTCGTCCTTGAACGTAGCGGCGGTGAGGTCGCCCTTCCACATCTGGCGACCGATCAGCGGCGTATCGAAATCGATCTCGACCTCGAAGCGGGTGCCGTCATAGGGCGTGAACTCGGACCAGGAATTGCCAGCCTCGATGCGAACCGGCTTCAGGACCCTGATATAACGGCGCTTGACGCCGAGGTTCTTGGTGCCCACCTGCTCGATCGCATCGATGAACGGACGCGAGCTGCCGTCCATGATCGGCATTTCCGCTCCGTGCACTTCAACCAGGATGTTGTCGATCCCGAGCGCATAGATTGCTGCCATGACATGTTCGACGGTGGCGACAGAACGGGCAATATTGGTACCGAGAACAGTGCAGAGATCGGTGTTGCCGACCTGCGAGGACACCGCGCGCAATTCCGTCACGCTGCCATCGGCATGCACGCGCTGGAAAACCACGCCGGTTTCAGCGTCTGCAGGATGGAACGTGATCGCGACCGGCGTACCGGAATGCACTCCGATACCGGACAATGTAACCGGGCCAGCAATGGTGGTCTGAAAACCCAGTAATCCGATTGCCATTTACTTACTGCCTTTTTCTATCTGCCTTGCTCGACCCGGGCGCTTCCTGCCGCAAGGTCACCGCATATGCGAACTCACTTGGATAACTCACTGAAATAACAGGTCAGAAACGAATCGTGAGCCGTTTTTTTCAGTGCCTTGAGCCTTACATACGTGTGGTTGCCCCACATTCCAAATCACTGTTTCTTTCGGAATGTTACGGCCATCAAACAATTGATAAAATGCAGTTTTTCACAACAACCTAAGGTCATTGTGTAACAAAAAGCGCCCGAACCGTTACAGTCCGGGCGCTTTGTCCGTTCTCCGCGTGGAGCCTCAGTTCGACTGACGGCGCAGGAAGGCCGGAATTTCGAGCTGATCGTCCTCGCTGGCCATGCGCGCCTGCGGAACCTGACGGCCCTGATCATCGAGCTGGCCACGGCGCGGTGCATAGAGGCTTGCCTCCGGCGAAAGCGCGCGACGCTGCTGCGAGGCCGCGGTCGGGGCGCCAGAAGTCATGTCCGCGCTCACGCTTTCCTCTTCATCGCGACGACCGAGCGAGTTGGTGATGCGACGCAGCAGGCCCATCGGACCACGCTCCTCGTGAGCCGGCGTCGGGGCCGGATGAGCGCGGTGATCGAGCTCGGCCTTCACGACCGGGGGAAAGTCCTCGACCTTCGGCATGCGGACCGGCTCGGCGACCTGGCGGATGACCGGCGCGGCAGGTGCCTGCTGGACAACCGGCTGGACCGGGGCCGCAGCCTGGACATGGTGAACCGGCTGCATGACCGGTGCGGCAGCAACCGGTGCATGAAGCGGCTGCTGGATCGGAGCGGCAACAGGCGCCGGTGCCGGACGCGCGACCGGAGCTTCAACCGGTGCAGCAGCGGTAAAGATCCGGCTCTGCGGGCGGAAGGCTTCTTCCTGGACTGCGGCAGGCTGCGGCTGCGCCATTACCGGGCGGGCAACGGCGATCTCGAGTTCGCGCTCCAGGTCGGCCTCGGCGGCGCGAATGGTCTGGGCGATCGGGTCGACGGCCTTCGGTGCCTGCGCGACGTGGACAGGCTGGGCAGCGGCCGGCGCCGGAGCGACAGCCGCGGCAGGACGCATTGCCGGCTTGGCAGCCGGGCGGTAGTCGGACTTGCTCTCGGCCTGGGTCGCACGGTCGATGCCGGTGGCGACGACCGATACGCGGATGATGCCTTCCAGCGCTTCGTCGAAGGTGGCGCCGAGGATGATGTTGGCGTCCGGATCGACTTCCTCGCGGATGCGGGTCGCGGCTTCGTCGACTTCGAACAGGGTCATGTCGCGGCCGCCGGTGATCGAGATCAGCAGGCCCTGCGCGCCCTTCATCGAGGTTTCGTCGAGCAGCGGGTTGGCGATCGCGGCTTCGGCAGCCTGCATCGCACGGCCCGAACCGGAAGCCTCGCCAGTGCCCATCATCGCACGGCCCATCTCGCGCATGACCGAACGGACGTCGGCGAAGTCGAGGTTGATCAGGCCTTCCTTGACCATCAGGTCGGTGATGCAGGCAACGCCGGAATAGAGAACCTGGTCGGCCATCGCGAACGCGTCTGCGAAGGTCGTCTTGTCATTGGCGATGCGGAAGAGATTCTGGTTCGGGATGACGATCAGCGTATCGACCGACTTCTGAAGCTCCTGGATACCGGCTTCAGCAAGGCGCATGCGGCGCTGGCCTTCGAAATGGAACGGCTTGGTGACGACACCGACGGTCAGGATGCCCTTGTTGCGGGCGGCCTGGGCGACGACGGGAGCTGCACCGGTACCGGTACCACCACCCATGCCGGCGGTGACGAAGCACATGTGGGTGTTGTTCAGGTGATCGACGATCTCGTCGATGCACTCTTCCGCGGCAGCGCGGCCGACTTCCGGCTGCGAGCCGGCGCCGAGACCTTCGGTGACGTTGACGCCGAGCTGGATGATGCGATCGGCCTTGGTCATGGTCAGAGCCTGGGCGTCCGTGTTGGCGACGACGAAGTCGACGCCCTGGAGGCCGGCGGTGATCATGTTGTTGACGGCATTGCCGCCGCCGCCACCAACACCGAAAACGGTGATCCGGGGCTTCAGCTCGGTGATATCAGGCTTTTGCAGCTTAATCGTCATGTTACCCGTTCCTTTATCTCTTGGCCGCATCGCCACGCCGGCCGATTCCCTAAACTCTGTTGCCCTCTGGCCTCGTGTACCGGTGCCGCCTGCCGCGGGCCCCGGTCCGGGGTCAGACACTCAAAAACTTTCCTTCAGCCACTGCCCCACGCGGGCGATCCGGCTGTTGCTGCCGCCAAGTGCGGACAGAAGTCCGCCGTGGGCCGCATGCGTCTCGTTTTCCGCGACCTGCGGGTAGATCAACAGACCCACCGCCGTCGAAAATGCCGGGCCCTTCGCCGCCGTCGGCAAACCGGAAACCCCCATGGGGCGACCGATGCGGACGTTGCGGGCCAGGATGTGGCGGGCCGCTTCCGGCAGGCCGGTCAACTGGCTGGCACCACCGGTGAGCACGACGCGCTTGCCGACGATCGGGCTGAAGCCCGAGCGCTGGATGCGGTCGCGGATCAACTCCAGCGTTTCCTCGATGCGGGCGCGCACGATCCGCGACACAAGCGCGCGCGGCACTTGCGTCGGCTGATCGCGGTCATCCTCACCGATCGGCGGAACCGAAACGAGATCTCTTTCATCTGCGCTATTCATCAGCGCCGACGCGTGGACGACCTTGAGGCGTTCTGCGTCTTCGATACGGGTCGAAAGGCCGCGAGCCAGGTCGGTCGTCACATGATGCCCGCCAAGACCGACGGCATCGGTATGCACCAGCTTGCCCTCGGCAAAGACCGAGATCGTGGTGGTGCCGCCGCCCATGTCGATGGCTGCGCATCCAAGCTCGACTTCGTCGTCCACCAGCGCGGCGAGGCCGCTCGCATAGGGAGTTGCGACCATTCCTTCGACGGAAAGATGGGCGCGATTGACGCAAAGCTCGAGGTTCTTGAGTGCAGCGTTTTCCGCGGTGACGACGTGCATGTCGACACCAAGCGAATCACCGAACATCGCCAGCGGGTCGCGAATACCGCGTTCGCCGTCCAACGAAAAGCCCGTTGGCAACGAATGAAGGATGGCGCGCTCCTGGCGCTGCGACTGGTGGCAGGCGGCAGTCAGAACCTTGCGCAGGTCGCTTGCCTCGACCTCCTGCCCGCCGAGATCGATCGTCGCGGTATAGACATCGCTTGCAAGGCGGCCGGCGGAGACATTGACGATCAGGCTATCGACGGTCAGGCCGGCCATGCGCTCGGCAGCATCGACCGCCAGGCGGATGACGCCTTCGACCGCATCCAGGTCGGCGATCACGCCGGTCTTGATGCCGCGCGAACGCTGGTGCCCGATGCCGATGACATCGATCTTGTGGGTGCGGCCCGGCAGGATCTGGCTTTCCTCGCGCGGCGTCAGCCGGGCGATCATGCAGACGACCTTGGTCGAGCCGATATCGAGCACCGAAACGATATGCGCCCGCTTCGAAGAAAGCGGCTTCAGGCGAGGCAATCCGAAATTGGAAGATCCGAATAGGCTCATATGCTGCTGCCCGCCTTCTTGAGTTCCTTGGTTCTCGCATCGAGCGCGACCTGGCGGCGCGCCGCCGCTTCCGGCGTCAGGCGCACGGTGGTGCGATCGTCGAGGCGAAGATCGACTGCGGCGATATCGCGTTCCAGCAGATCCTGCTCCCTGTCGAGGCGGGACAACATGGCGAGTGCGCGATCGATGTCGCGCTCCGGCAGCTTCACGATGATGCCGTTGTCGAGGTGAATGTCCCAGCGACGGCCGGCGATGCGGACGAAGGCCTTCACCCGGTTGCGCAGCTCCGGCCAGTTGGCGAATTCGGTATCGACCGATGCAGCCGACTGCTCTGCGTCCCGGCCGACGAACAGCGGCAGATGAGCGAACTTGTTGTCGCGAAGCGGCGCGATGACGCTGCCGTTCTTCTCGATGAGCGAGAGTTCCGAGCCATGCTGCCAGATGCCGAAGGCCTCACGCTCGCTGACCGTAACGGCGATGGTGTTCGGATAGACCTTGCGGACCTCGACATCCTCGACCCAGGGCAGGTGCGAGAGCTTTTCGCGCGCCGCATTGATGTCGAGCGCGACCAGAGAAGTAGTGCCGTCGAGACCGAGCAACTGCAGAACCTCGATTTCGGAGGTTTCGGCATTGCCGGATACCGTCACATTCTCGATAGCAAAGCCGGCCGCGGACGTGGTCGCCTGGGCGACCGTCTGGGTATGACCGCCGAGCGACATGCCGTAGAGACCGGTTGCGGCATAGAATGCGACCGCCGATACCGTACCGGTGTGGGCCGGAATATGAATGCGCCCGGAGGCGAGGCTGACGAGGAAGCGCACGACACGGCGCAGCGGGCGCGGCAGGACGAAGAGATCGTCCGACTCAGCAACCGTCGCCGCACTCTGCGTGCGCGATTTCCCTGCCTTTTTGCCCCTCAGCGCGAACACGAAGCGTCCTCCACCATCCAACCAAGAAATTCACCAAACGAGTGACCGGCGTGAGCCGCCATCTCGGGCACCAGCGAGGTCGGCGTCATGCCCGGCTGCGTGTTGATTTCCAGCCAGATGACTTCACCTTCCTCGGAGAAGCGATCGTCGAAGCGGAAGTCGGAACGACTGACGCCGCGACACCCGATCGCCTTGTGCGCCTCGAGTGCCAATCTTTGTATTTCTTGGTAAATATTTGGTGAAATTTCCGCCGGAATGACGTGCTTCGACCCACCGGCTGCATACTTCGCATCGTAATCGTAGAAGCCGTGACCGAGCGGCACGACCTCGGTCACCCCGAGCGCGACATCACCCATGACGCCGCAAGTCAGCTCACGCCCATAGACATAGCGCTCGACCATGACCCGGTCGTCATAACGCCACTCCGAGGAGGAAAGCACCTGCGGCGGATGCGACTGATCTTCCTTGACGATCACCACCCCGAACGAGGAGCCCTCGCGAACCGGCTTCACCACGTATGGCGGAGCGATCGGATGCTGCGACCCGATCTCGAAACGATCCATGATCCGGGCCTCGGCAACGGGAATCCCCGCCGCTTTCGCGACGATCTTCGCCTGCCCCTTGTCCATGGCAAGCGCAGAGGCGAGCACGCCCGAATGCGTGTAGGGGATCTGGAGATATTCGAGAATGCCCTGGATCGTCCCATCCTCGCCGTACGGACCGTGAAGGGCATTGAAGGCAACGTCGGGACGCAGTTCTGCCAGCACCGCCGCAACATCGCGACCGACGTCGACACGGGTGACGCGATAGCCTTCGGCTTCAAGGGCATCCGCGCACGCACCCCCGGAAGACAGGCTGACCGGCCTTTCCGATGAGAACCCGCCCATCAGGACGGCTACATGCTTGCGATCCATTCTTACCCCCAAACAAGGTGCATCGTGCACCATGACGCTTGCGTCGGGCTTGACCCTGCGAATCCTGACACAACGATGACATTCACTAGAAGGGCAAGATGGTTAATGAAGCGTTTACTTTTGTTAACCGGTCACTGCCCGGAAGCGATTTTTCCGCAGGAGAATCAAATCGCTTCGACGATTCCGGCTAGGAATCAGAGAGTTGTGGCGAGAGCAAGGATTTTGCCGATGTTTTATAAACGGACAGGTCCCGCCCGTACCCGGGCGAGACCTGTCCGTTCACGTCGTACTCGGCAGAGAGAGACACTCAGTCCTCTTCGCCCACGACCTGCCACACGAGGGCGCCTATGATGCCGCCGACGATCGGCGCCACCCAGAACATCCACAACTGCTGTATCGCCCAGCCGCCGACGAACAGCGCCTGCCCCGTCGAGCGCGCCGGATTGACCGAGGTATTCGTCACCGGGATCGAAATCAGATGGACGAGGGTCAGCGCCAGGCCGATGGCGATCCCGGCGAAACCGGCCGGCGCCCGCGGACTGGTGGCACCGAGAATGATGAAGATGAAGAAGCCGCTGAGGATGATCTCGACCACCAGTGCCGAGGTCAGCGTGTAGCCGCCCGGCGAATGCGCGCCGTAGCCGTTGGCGGCGAAGGTGCCGAGTTCGAACCCGGCCTTGCCGCTGGCGATGACGTAGATGGCCGTCGCCGCCAGGATCGCGCCGATCACCTGGGCGACGACATAGGGAACGAGGCTGCCAGCGGGAAGCCGCCCGGCAACCATGAGGCCAACGGATACCGCCGGGTTGAAGTGCCCGCCGGAAATGCCGCCGACGGCGTAGACCATCGTCAGCACCGTCAGCCCGAAAGCAAGGGCGACGCCATAAAAGCCAATGCCGAGATCGGGAAAGGCCGCGGCAAGCACCGCGCTACCGCATCCGCCGAATACCAACCAGAACGTACCTAGGAATTCTGCCGCGAGTCTCTTGAACACGTCATTCCCTCCAACTTTCTATTATGGGGCATACAAGGAATTGATCATATATCGATTCCGGTCAAGAAAGGCGGGAAGCCAACGGCCTCGTATCGACCGATCAGGCAACGATGCATTAGACTTTGTACGCAAACGCGCAGATATCTTTGCGTTTGTTTCATGTTTTCATTTCTCGTCGCACTTAGATTGCGCTAATGGACGCCAGTTCCTCCCAAGGCACACACCTGCATCCTGATTGGAAATGAAATGACAGACGCGATACCCTCAGTATCGCCGGCCACGAGACCATCGAGCGGTACCCAGCTCAATTCTCCGGCGCGCGTTCTCCTCGCCAGCCTGGTCGGCACCACCATCGAATTTTTCGATTTTTATGTTTACGCCACGGCAGCAGTGCTGGTGTTCCCAGCGCTGTTCTTCCCCAACAGCGATCCCACCACTGCCCTGCTTGCCTCGTTTGCGACGTTCTCGATCGCCTTTTTCGCCCGCCCGCTGGGCGCGGTGATTTTCGGTCACTTCGGTGACCGCGTCGGCCGCAAGACCACGCTCGTCGCGGCCCTTCTGACCATGGGCATTTCGACGGTCATAATCGGTTTGTTGCCGACGTATGAGACAATCGGCGTGCTCGCGCCGCTACTGCTGGCGCTTTGCCGCTTCGGCCAGGGCTTCGGCCTTGGCGGCGAATGGGGCGGCGCCGTTCTGCTCGCAACCGAAAACGCCCCAGAAGGCAAGCGCAGCTGGTACGGCATGTTCCCGCAGCTTGGCGCCCCGGTCGGCCTGTTCCTCTCTTCGGGCGTCTTCTGGCTGCTGCTTCACTTCATGTCGCAAGAGGCACTGTTGAGCTGGGGTTGGCGCATCCCGTTCATTGCCTCCATCGCCCTGATCGCCATCGGCCTCTGGGTCCGTCTTTCAATCACGGAAACTCCGGATTTCCAGAAGGCAATCGACAAGCACGAGCGCGTCGAAGTGCCGGTCGCAGAACTTTTGCGCAACCACAAGCGCAGCCTCGTCCTCGGCACCTTCGTGGCGCTGGCGACCTTTGTGCTGTTCTACATCGGTACGGCCTACCTGCTGTCCTACAATGTCAAGGTACTGAACATCCCGTTCCTCGAGGCCCTTGAGATACAGCTGCTGGGCTCGGTGATCTTCGGCCTCTTCATTCCCCTCGTCGCCAAGCTTGCCGAACGTTTTGGCCGTCGCGAACTTCTGATCGTGACGACCGTACTGATCGGCATCTTCTCGTTCGCCCTGCCCGGCCTGATGACCGGCAGCGAAACCGATCTCATCATCTTCGTCATCCTGGCAATGGCCCTGATGGGAATGACCTACGGCCTGATCGGAACGGCGCTGGCGGCTCCTTTCCCGACCAAGGTCCGCTACACCGGCTCATCGATCACCTTCAACCTCGCCGGCATCTTCGGCGCCTCGCTTGCGCCTTACATCGCGACATGGCTGCAGATGAACTACGGCATGAACTATGTCGGTTACTATCTGGCACTCTCCGCCGTGATCACCCTCGCCTGCATCCTGCTGTCAGGCAAGGAAGAGGTCTGATAGACCCACATCCGCGACCGGGGCCGCAACGGAAAATCCGTTGCGGCCTTTTCTTTCGGCCATCCCTTGTTCAAAATCCGAAGCTACACGCGTATGACGACCGGCGGGGGCAAGGAGTTCGACGCATGGCAAAGGGAATATCACGACGGCAGTTACTGATCGGGACCGTCGGCGTCGGGCTGTCGCTGTACGGCCCCGCAATCGTCAGAGCCGCCTCCGCAAGGAAGAGGGCAAACGACGTCACCTTCCTCTTCATCAACGACGTCCACGCCTGCCGGATGGGAAACACGCTGAGCCCCCAATGCACCGCGGCGGGCAAGACCGACGCCAATCTCATCCGGAACATAGCCGCGCTGAACAACATCACCCGCCACAAGTGGCCGGAGACGATCGACGGCAAGTCGACCGGGCTTGCGAGCGCTGGCGATCAGATTGCCATGCCGGAAGGCGTGATCGTCTGCGGCGACATCACCGACGATGGCGGCGGGCAGACCTCCGAGCCGCGGATGGGCTCGCAACTGGTGCAGTTTTCACGACGTTATCGCCAGGGCACCGGCATCGACCAGGTGCACTACCCCGTCTATGTCGGGCTCGGCAACCACGACCTCGACCAGGACGGCAAGCCGCCGAACCGGAACTGGTACCGCGAGCAGATGCGCGAATACGTCCGCCTCAACCACAAGCCGAGCGTGTTCTACAAGGCGCCCGTTCCGGTCGACAACTACGATACGCTTTCCGACAACTATTCGTGGAACTGGGGCCGCCTGCATCTGATCCAGGCCCAGCGGTTTCCCGGCGACACGACCAAGGGAGCGATCTCCAGCCTCGCCTGGCTGAAGAACGACCTTGCCACCTATGCCGCCGATGGACGCCCCGTGGTGATTTTCCAGCACTATGGCTGGGACCCCTTCTCGATCGAGCGCTGGGATCCGCCAAGGAAGACCTTCGACAAGGACGGAAGCGGACCGCCACACTGGTGGAGCGACACAGATCGAGAAGCTCTGGTGGAGGTTCTGGCCGGCTACAACATTGCCGGCATCTTCCACGGCCATGAACACGACAGGGCGATGATCTACCAGGCGAGCGGGATGGATCTGTTCAAGCCGAAGGCGGCGTTCAAGGGTGGTTTCGGCCTTGCCCGGATCAATGGCCAGAGAATGGATGTCGTACTTGGCGAGGCCACGGACGAAAACGGCGGTGTAATATTCACCGCCGCCTTCTCCAAGGAATTGCTGACCGGGCCTTACGCCGTCACGCCGTGAAACGGGCGAACCTCGCGCCCGGGCATGAAGATGCCGAGCCGCTTGATTTCCCACTCGAGTTTGATGCCCGATGTCTCGTAGACGCGCTGGCGAACCGTCTCGCCGAGATCTTCCAGATCGTAGGCGGTCGCATTGCCGGTGTTGATCATGAAGTTGCAGTGCAACGCCGACATCTGCGCTCCGCCGATCATCAGGCCGCGGCACCCTGCCTCGTCGATCAGCTTCCAGGCGGAATGGCCCTCGGGGTTCTTGAAGGTCGAACCGCCGGTCTTCTCGCGGATCGGCTGCACCGTTTCGCGATGATTGCGAACGGCATCCATGTCGGCGCGGATCTTGGTCCGCTCCTCGGGGTAGCCCTCGAAGATGGCATGGGTGAAGATCAGGTCGGCCGGCGCCGAGGAATGGCGGTAGCTGTAGCCCATGTCCGCCTTCGACAGGACGACCTTGTTGCCCTTGCGGTCGACCGCATGGACTTCCACCAGACGATCGGCCGTTTCGGAACCATTGGCGCCGGCATTCATGCGTGCCGCGCCACCGATGCTGCCTGGAATGCCGTAGAAGAAGTGGAAACCGCCGATGTTGTGGTCCATGGCCATGGCAGCGACGTTCTTGTCCGGGCAGATCGCACCGGCGCAGATACGGTTGTCACCGATGAGATCCACGGAGCCGAAGCCCTTCGCCGACAGGCGCAGCACCACGCCCGGAATGCCGCCATCGCGCACCAGCAGGTTCGAGCCGACACCGACCACCGTCACCGGCACGTCCTCCGGCAGAAGCTTCAGGAACGCGATCAGGTCGTCCGTGTCGTGCGGCTGGAACATCAGTTCGGCAAGACCGCCTGCGCGGAACCAGGTGACCCGGTCCATCGGCGCATCCGGCGTAATTCGCCCGCGAATATCGTTTACGCCGCTTCCCAGCGAAGCCAGCAATCGTTCCCCATTTACCTGTTTCATTCCGACGTTCCCGCAATGCTTTTCAGTTCTTTTGGCAGTTCATTGGCCCAATATGTAATACTACCCGCTCCCAAAAGAACCACAAAATCGCCCGGCTGCGCAATGCCTGCGACCATCGGCGCCAGTTCTTCCGCCGCCGGGAGGTAGCGCGCGTCGCGATGGCCACCGGCCTTGATGCGGGAGACGAGGGTCTCGGAATCGACGCCATCGATCGGGTCCTCGCCCGCGGCATAGACCGGCGCCAGGATGATGCTGTCGGCGTCGTTGAAACACTTGGCAAAATCGTCGAACAGGCTCGACAGGCGGCTGAAGCGATGCGGCTGATGGACGGCGATGACGCGACCGGAGCAGGCTTCGCGGGCGGCCTTGAGCACCGCCCTGATCTCGACCGGGTGGTGGCCGTAGTCGTCGAAGACCTGCACGCCGTTCCACTCGCCCGTATAGGTGAAGCGCCGCTTCACACCACCAAAGGAAGCAAGTCCCTTGCGGATATCCTCATCCGATATGCCGAGACGGTTGGCAACAGCAATGGCAGCGGTCGCATTCGAGACGTTGTGGCGGCCGGGCATCGGCAGCACCAGATCGGTGAGCGTGAAGACCTGCCCCGTCCGGCGACGGCGGATCTCGATGTCGAAGACCGATCGCGGCCCGTCGATCCGCACATTGCTGAAACGGACGTCGGCCTGCGGGTTCTCGCCATAGGTGATAACCTTGCGGTCCTCGATGCGGCTGACCAGCGCCTGAACCTCGGGATGATCGAGGCACATGACCCCGAAACCGTAGAACGGCACGTTCTCGACGAACTGGCGGAAGGCCTCGCGCACGGCATCGAAATTGCCGTAGTGGTCGAGGTGCTCCGGATCGATGTTGGTGACCACGGCGACATCGGCCGGCAGTTTCAGGAAGGTGCCGTCGGATTCATCCGCCTCGACGACCATCCACTCGCCCTCGCCCATGCGCGCATTGGTGCCATAGGCGTTGATGATGCCGCCATTGATGACCGTGGGATCAAGACCGCCGGCCTCCAGCAGCGTCGCCACCATCGAGGTGGTGGTCGTCTTGCCATGAGTACCGCCAATGGCGATGGCGTTCCGGAAACGCATCAGCTTGGCGAGCATTTCGGCGCGGCGCACCACCGGCAGCAGCTTTTCGCGCGCGGCGACGAGTTCCGGATTGCTCTTCTTGATCGCGGTCGAGACTACGACGACCTCGGCATCACCGAGGTTCTCGGCCTTGTGACCGACGAAGACTTCAATGCCCTTGGCCCGCAGACGTTGCACGTTGGCGCTGTCTGACTGGTCGGACCCCTGAACCCGATGACCGAGATTGTGCAGCACTTCGGCAATCCCGCTCATGCCGATCCCGCCGATCCCGATGAAATGGACAAGTCCGATGGCCTTCGGCATCTTCATTGATGCGCTCCCTTGAATTCTGCAATTGTCATACCTTGGGCAATAGCCCCTACCATGTCGGCGAGCAAGCTTGCCGCGTCCGGTTTCCCGACCTGTTTGGCGGCCGCGGCCATTGCCACGAGCTTGGCCGGATCGTTCATCAGCTTGTGCAGAAGCGCCGCCAGCCGTTCCGGGTCGAGCTGTGACTGGGCGATCACCTTGGCCCCGCCATTGGCGGCAAGGGCCGCCGCATTGGCGGCCTGATCGTGATCGAGCGCATAGGGATAGGGCACCAGCACGGCGGGCCGGCCGATGACGGAGATTTCCGATACCGTCGATGCACCGGACCGGCAGATGACCAGATGCGCCTTGCCGATGCGCTCGGCCATGTCGTTGAAAAAGGGCGATACGTCGGCCGGGCGGTCGAGACGTTCGAAGCAGCCGCGCACTGTGTCCTGATCTTCCGGGCGCGCCTGCTGGGTGACGACGAGGCGCTGGCGATCCGCATCCTCGAGCAGGCTGATCGCGGTCGGAACGGCGCTCGAGAAGAACTGCGCGCCCTGGCTTCCGCCGAACACCACGAGACGGAACGGCTCACCGGGTGCCGAAGGCTCGTAGGGTATCTTTGCCGCTTCGAGCACTGCCGGGCGGACAGGGTTGCCCGTCGTCACGGTCTTTGCCGAAAAGGCGCCGCCGTCTTCCGGCAGGAAGCCGCCGGCGATCGCCTGGACCCGGGAGGCGAGCATGCGGTTCGCCCGGCCCATCACCGCATTCTGCTCGTGGATCATCGCCGGCACGCCCATGCCGGTTGCGGCCAGCAACGGCGGCACCGTCGGGTAGCCGCCAAAGCCGACGACCACGGCCGGCTTAAGTCTGGCGATCAGCTTGCGCGCGGCGCGCAGGCCCTTCCACAGCTTCCACGCCGTCTGCGCAAGCGCGACCGGGTTCTTCGAACCGATTGTCGCCGATGGCACGACATGGATCTCGTCGGCAGGGAACGTCCCGGCAAAGCGCTCGGCGCGGCTGTCGGTGACGAGGTGAACGGAATAGCCGCGCGCGCGCAGCGTGTGCGCCAGAGCTTCCGCCGGAAACAGATGACCGCCGGTTCCACCGGCGGCAAGAAGGATCGTGCCTTGTGTCATTTCGTTTACTCCGCCGGAAGGCCGCCGCTCAACCGGAACAGGCTGCGGTCCTGGGCCCGGTTTTCTGGACGGTGTCGCGTCAATGCGAGAATGAACCCGGCGGTCACGCAGACGGCAACCATCGACGATCCGCCGTAGGAGATCAGCGGCAGGGTCATGCCCTTTGCCGGCAGCAGTTCAAGGTTGACGCCGATATTGATCACCGACTGCATGCCGAGCTGCAGCACCAGACCGGCGACCGCGAAACGGGCAAAATCATTGCGTTCCCTGAAGGCGTGCGACAGGCCGCGCAGGACGATGAAGGCAAAGATCGCGACCAGCACCATGCAGAACAGGATGCCGAATTCCTCCGCTGCAACGGAGAAGATGAAGTCGGTGTGGCTGTCGGGGATGATCCGCTTGATCGTGCCTTCGCCGGGGCCCATGCCGAACCAGTCGCCGCGCAGGATCGCCTCGCGCGCCGTGTCCACCTGGAACGTATCGCCCTCGCCGGTGAGGAAGCGGTCGATACGACCGGCAACGTGCGGCAGCACGGTGTAGGCGCCGACCAGTCCCGCCGTGCCGAGCGCGCCGAGGACGGCAATCCACAGCCACGGCATGCCGGCCATGAAGAACATGCCGCCCCAGACCACGCTGAGCAGGATCGTCTGGCCGAGGTCAGGCTGGGCGACGAGCAACGCGGCAACGATGCAGAAGAGGATGCCCGCGAACAGATTGCCGGGAATTTCGGGGTGGCGTGCGCGCTCCGCAAACAGCCAGGCACAGACGACCACGAAGGCCGGCTTCATGAATTCGGATGGCTGGACCGAAATGCCCGCAAGCGTCACCCAGCGACGCGACCCCTTGACCTCGACGCCAAAGAACAGCGCCAGCACCATCAGGGCCAGCGACGCCAGCAGCACCACCATCGCCAGGCGGCGAACCTGCCGCGGCGAAAAGAAGGAAATCCCGAACATCACGACAATGGCCGGGATGGTGAAGGCCACGTGGCGCTTGACGAAGTGGAAGCTGTCGAGCCCGATACGCTCGGCGACCGCCGGGGACGCTGCGAAGGACAGCATGATGCCGATCCCCATCAGCAGGATGAAGGCGGCCAGAAACAACCTGTCAATCGTCCAGAACCAGTCAGCAACCGGCCCCCGCTCCGCTCGGCTCACCATGTCAGTTCCCCTTCGTCCCCGGTCCGACAAGCATCGTGACGCCCTCGAGCGCGGCCACATGGCCGACGAAGGCATCGCCCCTCACTTCGAAGTTCTTGTACTGGTCGAAACTTGCGCAGGCCGGAGAGAGCATCACCGCGACGGCAGCGCCATCGGCCTCGGCATCGGCCGCGGCGTGCGCCACCGCCTGCTCCAGCGTCCCTGAGATCTCGTAGGCCACGGCATCGCCGAGCGTCGCCGCAAAGGCGGGTGCCGCCTCGCCGATCAGATAGGCCTTGGCGATACGGCCGAACAGCGGCGAAAGCGCGGTAATCCCGCCTTCCTTCGGTAGCCCGCCGGCAATCCAGTAGATGCGATCATAGCTGGAAAGCGCCGGCGCTGCGGCTTCCGCGTTCGTCGCCTTGCTGTCGTTGACGAAGACCACCGCGCCGCGCCGGCCTACCGGCTGCATGCGATGCTTGAGCCCAGGAAAGGTCTGCAGTCCGCTGCGGATTTCGTCCGCGGACACGCCGACCGCCAGGCATGCGCCGATCGCCGCCGCCGCATTCTGGGCGTTGTGGCTGCCACGCAGCGTCTGGATGCCATCGAGATCGACGAAGACCTCGCTCTTGCCGGAGTGGGCCCGGATGATGCGGCTACCCTCAGCATAGAGGCCATCGGCGACGACGTTGCGCTTGGAAATGCGCAGGACCTTGACGCCGGCGCGCTCGATCCGGTCGGCAATCAGGGTCGAGAAACTGTCATCGACGCCGACGATCGCGGTATCGCTGCCGGCAACGAGCCGTTCCTTGACATCGGCATAGTGCTGCATCGTGCCATGGCGATCGAGGTGATCCGGCGTCAGGTTGAGCAACACGCCGGCGGTCGGGTTCAGCGTCGGCGCAAGGTCGATCTGGTAGGACGAGCACTCGACGACGAAATAGCGGCCGGCCTGCGGCGGATCGAGCGTCAGCACGGCGGTACCGATATTGCCGCCGAGCTGCGTGTCCCGTCCGCTCGATTGCAGAATGTGCGCGATCAGCGCCGTGGTCGTCGACTTGCCGTTGGTTCCGGTGATGGCGATGAACGGGCAGTCCGGGGCATGCGCCCGGCGCTCGCGCACGAACAGTTCGACATCGCCGAGGATCTCGACGCCGGCGGCGCGGGCGAGATCAACCGTCCAATGCGGTTTCGGTTGGGTCAGCGGCACGCCCGGCGACAGCACGAAAGCGGATACGCCGTTCCAGTCGACGGAGCGCAGATCGCCCGTCCCGATGCCTGCGGCTTCCGCCTTGGCGACGCTGTCGGGATTGTCGTCCCAGGCGACCACCTCGGCGCCGCCGGCCACCAGTGCCTGCGCCGTGGCAAGCCCGGAGCCGCCGAGCCCGAAGAGTGCGACCTTCCTGCCCTTGAACGTGGTGACCGGTATCATCGTCGCCTCACCGAAGCTTCAGGGTGGAAAGGCCGACCAGCGCCAGAACGACGGCGATGATCCAGAAGCGGATGACCACCTGGCTCTCCGTCCAACCCTTTTTCTCGAAGTGGTGATGGATCGGCGCCATCAGGAAGACTCGCTTTCCGGTCAACTTGAAGAAGCCGACCTGGATGATCACCGACAGGGTTTCCATCACGAACAGGCCGCCGATGATGATCATGACGATCTCGTGTTTGGTGGCAACGGCAACCGAACCGATCAGGCCGCCGAGCGCCAGCGAACCGGTGTCGCCCATGAAGATGGCGGCCGGCGGCGCGTTGAACCAGAGGAAGCCGAGGCCCGCGCCGATGACGGCGCCGAGGATCACCGCAAGCTCACCGGTGCCGGGCACGAAATTGATCTGCAGATAGTTGGCGAAAACGGCATTGCCGGCAAGGTAGGCGATGACGCCGAAGGACGCCGAGGCGATCATCACCGGCACGATGGCGAGGCCATCAAGGCCGTCGGTCAGGTTGACCGCATTGCCGGCGCCGACGATGACGAAGCCGCCGAACAGCACGAAGAAGAGGCCGAGGTTGATGGTGAAGTCCTTCAGGAACGGAAAGGCGATCGACGATCCGAACACCGAGCCGTGCGGGCTGGAGGCCAGCGACGTCCGCATCATGAAGTACACGGCAATTGCCGCGATCAGGAACTCGATCCCGAGCCGCGCCTTGCCGGAGAACCCCTTGTCGCTCTGCTTCGTCACCTTGAGGTAGTCGTCATAAAAGCCGATGGCGCCGAAGCCGAGCGTCACAAGCAGCGTTGCCACAACGTAAACATTCGACAGGTCCGCCCACAGCAGCGCCGAACAGACGATGCCGGCGAGGATCATCAGCCCGCCCATGGTCGGCGTACCGGCCTTCTTGAAATGCGTCTGCGGCCCGTCGGCGCGGATCGGCTGGCCCTTGCCCTGGCGAACCCGCAGCGACGCGATCATGGCCGGACCGAACAGGAAGACGATGAGCGCGGAGGTAAAGAGCGCGGCCCCGGTGCGGAAAGTGATATACCTGAACAGGTTGAAGAATTGAAAGTGGTCCGCAAGTTCCACAAGCCAGATTAGCATAAGCGCCCTTTCCAGAAGGCAGTTTGTTAGTTTAGCGGTCCGTGTCGGAGAATGCCGGATACTTGTCAAGGAGCGCGGCAACGATCTTGCCGAAAGCCGTGCCCAGCGACGATTTCACCACAAGAACATCCCCCGGACGCACGGCATCGACGGCAAAACCGACGAGTTCGTCGGTGGTCGGGCGATATTCGACCGCGATATTGTCAGGAAGCACGTCATTCAATGCCTGCATTTGCGGCCCGGCAAGCCAGACGTTCTCGATGCCTGCCGCAAGCAACGGACCGGAGAGGTCGGCATGGACCTTGGCCGCATGTTCACCCATTTCCAGCATGTCGCCGAGCACGGCGATGCGCCGCCCCTCGCCTTCGGGAATTGCCGAGGCGAGCACCGAAACGGCGGCACGCATCGATGCCGGATTGGCGTTATAGCTGTCATCGATCAGCGTGAAGGAGCCATTGCCGATCGCGAGGCGATGGCGCTGACCGCGGCCCTTGACCGCCTTCAGTTCGCCGAGCGCCTCGATTGCCAGGTTGAGGTCGGCGCCGACCACCGACGCCGCGCACAGTGCTGCAAGGGCGTTTTCGGCGATGTGGCGACCCGGCGCACCGATCGCCAGTTCGACGGGCTCGCCGTCGAGCGACGCCCATACGATCGAGGATTCCGCCTGCCCGACGAACTCCGCCAGCTGGAAATCGGCCTCGGCGTGCTCGCCGAAGGAATGGATGTGCTCCACCCTGGCGGCCAGGGCCGCCCTTTCGAGAAACTCGTACTGCTCGATGTCGCGATTGAGGATCGCGTGGCCGCCTGGCGCCACGCCCTCGAAGATCTCGGCCTTGGCGGCGGCGATCTCATCTAGGCTCTCGAAATTGCCGAGATGGGCGCCGGCGATGGTGGTGATGATCGCCACATGCGGCTGCACCATTCTGGTAAGCGGGCGGATCTCGCCCGGATGGTTCATGCCGATCTCGAAGATGCCGAAATCGGCATCGCGGGGCATGCGCGCCAGCGTCACCGGAACGCCCCAGTGATTGTTGAAGGAGGCGACCGAGGCGTGCACGCTGCCCGACGGCGACAGCACCGTGCGCAGCATTTCCTTCGTCGTCGTCTTGCCGACGGAGCCGGTGACCGCGATGATCCTCGCCCTGCTACGGGCACGGGCGGCCTGCCCGAGCCGCACGAGCGCGCCAAGCACATCCTCGACCACGATCATCGGCACGGTCAGGCGACCTAGCGCCGGCAGCTTGCTTTCGCTGACGACGAGCAGCGACGCGCCGTTGGCCATGGCGAAACTCGCATAGTCGTGGCCGTCGACGCGGTCGCCCTTGATGGCGAAGAAGGCTTCGCCGGGAGTAACCGAACGGCTGTCGATCGAAATGCCGGTAATGCCTTCAGGAAGCGTGCCGACGGGGCGCCCCGCCATGGCGGTGATCAGGTCTTGCGATGTCCACAGCCAGTTCAAGCCTTCAGTTCCCCCATTGCCTTGCGCACTTCGGCATGATCCGAAAACGGCAGCGTCACGCTTCCGATGGTCTGGCCTTCCTCATGCCCCTTGCCCGCGACGATCAGCGTGTCGCCGGACTGCAGCATGGCAACGGCCTGGCGGATGGCTTCCGCGCGGTCGCCGATTTCGGTCGCACCGGGTGCCGCCGCCATGATCTCGGCGCGGATTGCCGCTGCCGTCTCGCTGCGTGGATTGTCGTCGGTGACGATGACGAGGTCGGCGAGCCGGGTGGCGATTTCGCCCATGATCGGCCGCTTGCCCCGGTCGCGGTCGCCGCCGCAGCCGAGCACCACCGTGAGGCGGCCCTCGGTGACGGGCCGCAGCGCGTTCAGCAC
>JAEWPB010000057.1 GCA_023399465.1 Pseudomonadota bacterium | reverse complement strand
CACCTTGAACAAAAAGTGAAAGGCCCGACGCGGTTGCCCGCGCCGGACCTTCCGGTCTTCTCTTGGGAGGAGAAACTCAGTCGATGTTGAAGGTCAGCGGCTTGACCTGGCGGATCGCCGGGTTGGCACGAACCTTGTCGAGCACCGCTTCCGAAACCGGGCCGTCGACATAGAGAAGCGCGATGGCGTCGCCGCCTTCCTTCTCGCGGCCCAGCTGGAAGTTGGCGATGTTGACTTTGGCTTCGCCGAGCGTCGTGCCGATGAAGCCGATCATGCCGGGAACGTCGGTGTTGGTGATGTAGATCATGTGGCTGCCGACATCCGCGTCAAGGTTGATACCCTTGATCTGGATGAAGCGCGGCTTGCCGTCGGAGAAGACGGTGCCCGCGACCGAACGCGTCTGGTTGGCGGTCTTGACCGTCAGCTTGATGTAGCCGTCGAACACGCCCGACTTGTCGCGCTTGACCTCGGACAGGATGACGCCCTTTTCCTTGATCATGACCGGTGCCGAGACCATGTTGACGTCGGCAACCTGCGGGCGGATCAGACCGGCGAGCAGCGCGCTCGTCAGCGCCTTGGTGTTCATCGTGGCGGTAACGCCGTCGTAGAGGATCTCGATTTCCTTGATCGCGCTTTCCGTCGCCTGGCCGACGAAGGCGCCGAGAACATCGGCAAGCCGGATGAAGGGCTTGAGGATCGGGGCTTCTTCAGCGGTGATCGACGGCATGTTGATCGCGTTCGAAACCGCACCCTTGACCAGGTAGTCGGACATCTGTTCGGCGACCTGCAGCGCGACGTTTTCCTGGGCTTCCGTGGTGGAAGCGCCGAGGTGCGGGGTGCAGACGACGTTCGGCAGGCCGAAGAGCGGGCTTTCGGTCGCGGGCTCGACCTCGAACACGTCGAAGCCGGCGCCGGCGACATGACCGGACTTGATGGCTTCGGCAAGCGCGTTCTCGTCGACGAGGCCGCCGCGGGCGCAGTTGATGATGCGCACGCCCTTCTTCGTCTTTGCCAGCGCTTCGGCACCGAGGATGTTGCGGGTCTTGTCGGTCAGCGGCACGTGCAGCGTGATGAAGTCGGCCTTGGCCAGCAGTTCATCGAGCTCGACCTTGGTCACGCCCATTTCCTCGGCACGCTCCTTGGAAAGGAACGGGTCGTAGGCGATGACGTGCATCTTCAGGCCGATGCCGCGCGAGCAGACGATGGAGCCGATATTGCCGGCGCCGATGACGCCGAGCGTCTTGCCGGTGATCTCGACACCCATGAACTTCGACTTTTCCCACTTGCCGGCCTGGGTGGAGGCATCGGCGGCGGGGAGCTGGCGGGCGACCGCAAACATCAGCGCGATTGCATGCTCGGCGGTCGTGATCGAGTTGCCGAACGGGGTGTTCATGACGATGATACCGCGGCGCGAGGCAGCAGGGATGTCGACGTTGTCGACGCCGATACCGGCGCGGCCGATGACCTTGAGGTTGGTCGCGGCGGCGATCAGCTTTTCCGTCGCCTTGGTGGCGGAGCGGATGGCAAGACCGTCATAGTTGCCGATGATTTCGGCGAGCTTTTCCTTGTCCTTGCCGAGCTTCGGCTGGAAATCGACTTCGACGCTGCGGTCGCGGAAAATCTGGACGGCGGTTTCCGACAGTTCATCGGATACGAGAACGCGAGGTGCCATGAGAGGCCTCCTTGAAAGAATCTGATCTGAACGGGATTGCGGGAATTGCCGCCTCGCTCCTCCATCAGGAGCGAGGCAAATCACGCGATAATCAGGCTGAGGCCTGCGAAAGTGCTGCCTTCTGGGTCTCAAAGGCCCAGGTAAGCCACGGCATCAGCGCTTCCATGTCGGAAGTCTCGATCGTGGCGCCGGCCCAGATGCGAAGACCCGAAGGGGCATCACGGTAGTGGCCGATATCGAAGGCCACGCCTTCCTTGTCGAGCAGGGAGACGATGCCCTTGGCAAATGCCGCTTGCTTGTCGGCGTCGAGCGCCTCGATGTCCTTGTCGACGATCTTCAGGCAGACCGAGGTGTTGGAGCGCGTCTCGTCCTTGACGGCGAGATTAGCGATCCAGTCGTTCTTGGCGACGAAGTCGAAGATGACGGCGGCATTGGCGTCGGCGCGGGCCATCAGGCCCTTCAGGCCGCCGACCGACTTCGCCCAGAGCAGCGCATCGATATAGTCCTCGACGCAGAGCATCGACGGCGTGTTGATGGTCTCGCCGGTGAAGATGCCCTCGATCAGCTTGCCGCCCTTGGTCATGCGGAAGATCTTCGGCAGCGGCCAGGCCGGCACATAGCTCTCGAGACGCTCGACGGCGCGCGGCGACAGAATGAGGACGCCATGGGCACCCTCACCGCCGAGAACCTTCTGCCAGGAGAAGGTGACGACGTCGAGCTTGGCGAAGTCGAGGTTCTGCGCGAAGGCGGCGGACGTGGCGTCGCAAATGGTCAGGCCCTTGCGATCGGCCGGGATGAAGTCGGCGTTCGGGACGCGGACTCCCGAGGTGGTGCCGTTCCAGGTGAAGACCACATCGCGGTCGAAATCGACGGCGGAAAGGTCGGGAAGTTCGCCGTAGCCGGCTTCGAACTTGCGGACATCGGCAAGCTTCAGCTGCTTGACAACGTCGGTTACCCAGCCGGCACCGAAGCTTTCCCAGGCGAGCATGTCGACGCCGCGCTCACCGAGCAGCGACCAGAGGGCCATTTCGACGGCGCCGGTGTCGGAAGCGGGCACGATACCGATGCGGTAGTCGGCCGGCACTTCAAGAATTTCGCGAGTAAGATCAATGGCCTGCTTGAGCTTCGTCTTGCCGATCTTGGCGCGGTGCGAACGACCGAGCGGAGCATCAGCAAGGGCTTCGAGCGTCCAACCGGGGCGCTTCGAGCAAGGGCCAGAAGAAAAATGAGTATTTGCCGGGCGCAGTGCCGGCTTGGCGGTATCAACCATCGTAAACTACCCTTCCAGGTATATGGCCTCTCGTTGGGGAGAGGTGTCCCGCCGTCGGAGTTACAGAAGCCCCCGATTATCGTCAAGCGGCCAATGTCGCTTTCGGGAATATTTTTGGCGCACGCATTCGCGGCACCGATCTCCCGGCGCACCCGAATGCCATGCCATGCAGGCTCTGCCTGCGACACCCAGCGTAGAGAACCGCAACCGGCGCGCAGCTGCCATGCAAAAAAAGAAGATCGCCGCAAGCGCCCGGCTACGCGGTTCGCGAGCCCATGGCCTAGACTCGAATACAAACGCCATATAGTGAGCAGAGAAGGCCACATTTGGACCCGCCGTCGAGGGAACCGGATTGAGTAACCCATACAAAAACCTTCCATCGAAGAATTTCTGGCGCACCGCGATTTCCGAAAAATCGCCGCTTGAGCTTGCCGGAATTTATCAGCCGCGTTTTCCCATTACCCAGAACATGGCTATCGCGGCCGCGGGCAGCTGCTTCGCCCAGCACATCGGCAAGCAATTTAAAACCCGAGGATACTCATTTCTTGACCTCGAGCCGCCGCCGCCGGGTTTGGCGCCCTCGCTTTACGCGGACTACGGCTTCGACCTTTATTCGGCCCGTTACGGGAACGTTTATTCGATCCGCCAGCTGCTGCAACTCTTCAAACGCGCGCAGGGCAGCTACATGCCGAGCGAGACATGCTGGGAGCAGGACGGGCGGTTTTATGATCCGTTCCGCCCGTCGATTGAGCCACAAGGCTTTGCTTCGAAAGCGGAACTCGAGCGGGATTGCGCCTACCACTTGTCCATGGTGCGCTCACTGCTGCCCAAGACTGATCTCTTCGTGTTCACGTTCGGATTGACCGAGGCCTGGCTAGCCGACGATGCGGCGCTTCCGACGTGCCCCGGCACGGTCGCTGGCAATTTCGATGAAGCAAGGTATCGGTTCCACAATTTCAACTACCGGGAAGTGCTCGCCGACGCCGAGGAGTTCATCGCCATGGCCTTGGCTGCCAACCCCTCGATGAAGTTCCTGTTCACCGTGTCGCCAGTGCCGCTGACAGCGACAGCCACGACACAGCACGTGCTCCCGGCAACCGTCTACTCAAAATCAGTGCTCAGAGCGGTCTGCGGGGAGCTGTATGACAAATATCCGCAGGTGGACTATTTTCCGTCATACGAGCTTGTGTCGTCCCATCCGATGCGAGCCATGTTCTATCAACCGAACCTGCGCAATGTCGCGGCGACCGGCGTTCAGCACGTAATGGGCACATTTTTTTCGGCGCACCCCGCGGCCAAGGAGACCCCGGAAAAAGCTGTCGGCAAACAAGCAGGCACGCCCGACGACACGGTTTGCGATGAGGCGATTCTGGAGGCTTTCGCGCAATGAAGTTCTGGATCTGCGGCAACTCTCATACCGGAGCGTTGAAGAAGGGCCTTGAGATCCTTGCGCCGGATGACCTCGATTTGACCGTGTTCCCGCTGGGCAACGGGCATTGGGAGACGACCCCGTTTAGCAACGTGAAGGACAACATGGTGTTTCTTTCGAACGCCAAATATGCGGAGAACATGCTGAAGTGGACCGGGGCGCGAAGAATCACGCGCAAAGCGGTGTGGGGCTTTTGCATGGGAACGCACAACGCGCGCATCTACCGTCAGGATTTCTGGATCAAAGCTGAGCCCAGCCATATCGCGGAAGATCACAAGCGGCCAATATCACAGGGGCTTCTCGACAGCGTGATCCTTGCGGATCAGTTTCACATCCGGGAATTCCTGGGCGCAGTGAAAGCTTTGGGCATCCGCTCTTATGTGATCTCATGTCCGCCTCCCCGCGACGATCATCCATGCATTGGCCAGGGCGTGCGAAGGGAGACCGTAGCGGCGATCGATCAGCGGGCGCGGTCACTCATTCGCGAGTGGCTGAACACGCAGGGCATCGATTTTATCGATTACCCGAAAGAGACCCGCACGCCTGATGGCTTCTTGAAGGAGAAATTCCAGCACTTGTGGGGCGCAAATGGCACGAAAGACCACCACCACGCCAACGCCGAATATGGCGCGCTGATGATGAAGCAAGTGCTGGAGCACATTCGACAGCGTTCGTGACATCGCCCCTGTCGAAGCTTGAGCTCTCTGCTTTAGGTCATCATTCATAGTGCGCCTGCGCGCTCAAAGAAAAGACGCGCGCTTTGCTGCCGACGCCTCATCCCGGCTCGCGCAGCGCCAAGTAGCCTACCAGAACGAAATCCGGATCCCGGCGCGAATCTCGTGGCGGGAGAGCCCGTCGTCACGCCCCTTGAACCCGTCGGCGGCGGATCCGAACATGTCGCCGCCGGCAACGTCGGAGTAGCGGTAGCCGAGATCGAGCTTGACCTGCTCGGTCACGTTGTAGCTCACGCCCGCCATCAGCGCGTAGGTGAAACGCCAGCTGCTGTCGCCGTCGAAACGCTCCGCCGCGAAACCAGCCCCCGAGCAGGCGGACGTGCCATCGACGCAGGCAGGGCCCGACGTTACCGTATCCCAGCGCAGGTTGGTTGCCCCTGCCCCGACGCCGACATAGGGCGTGAAGCCGGCGACGGTCGCAAGGTCGACATAACCGTTGACCATCACGCCATGGGCGCGGAAATCCGCCCCTTGTTGGTAAGCGCAGCCGGTGCCGGTCGGCGCCGACGCACTGCATGGCGAAGCACTGCGGGCAGTGCCATTGAAGTCGCCCTTGAAGAAGTCGGTCGTCAGATCAGCGCGAAACACGTCGGTGAACTGGTAGCCGATACCAAGGCCCGCAGAGAACGGCTTCGAGAAGCGGGCCGAATCGAATTCGCCCGAGGACGCCAGGGCGCCGCCGGCGTCGTAGATCCGGTAGTCGGGGCTACCCTCACTGATCCAGGGCGCATAGCCGATATCGCCACGCACATACCAGCCCTGGGGGGCGGAGGAACTCGATATCGTCACTTCCGGAGCATCCATCAATGGCGCCTCGTCGGCAGCGCCCGCCTGTCCGGCCGAAACAACAATCGAGGCGACGGCAGCGATGACCACGGAACGCGACTTCATTACAACTTCCCTATCCGGGCAGCACTCCGCCCATGATTCACATCAGGGGCCGATTATCGCGTTCACTGGTTAACTCGCGGTTAAGCATGTTCGTTAACCAAGGGGCTGCACCTGCCCGAAACGGGAAAGGCCGCCCGGAGGCGGCCTTGCATCTGTTCCTCATGCGATCGCCATCAAGGCGCGGCCGCTATTGCAGCGAGTAGCGCATGCCGAACTTGAAGTCGTGCGAGGTGATGTCCTTGAACTTCATCGGGCTGTTGGTCACGCTGCCGTCGTAGGTATTGATCGCACCGGTCTTGGCATCGCCGAGGTCGACATAGCTGTAGCCGAAATCGAGGGTCAGGCGGTCCGTGGCCTTGTAGCCGAGACCTGCATGCAGCGCCCAGGCGAAGTTCCACTCCGAGTCACTGCCGGCATAGGCAACGCCCTGCGTCGGCACGTTGATGTCGCGGAAATGCGAGATCGTGTTGCGCGATGCGCCGATACCCGCGCCGATATAGGGAACCACGCCATAGTAGTCGCCCATGTCGACATAGGCGTTGGCCATCACCAGCCATTCCGACTTGGAAGCGGTGTAGTCGTTGGTGCCGTTCCAGATCGTTCCGCCCGGTCCATTGGTGCCGTAGCGATCGAGCGCATGGAAATCCGCCTTGCCGCGATACTCGACGACCGCATCGGCGCGCAGCCAGTCGTTGAACTGGTAACCGACACCGAGGCCGCCGAGCGGCGCGCTGTCGAAACCGCCGTCATCGACGAATTCATGAACGTCGACCGCGTCGAACAAGGGATGCTCTAGGCTTCCGAGCTTCTGGTTGCTCATGCCGATATGCCCGCGCAGATACCATCCGCCGGCCGGGACGACGACCACCGGCGGCTGCACCGGTTCGACATACAGGTCAGCGGCAAAAGCCGGGGCACCCACTATCAGCGCCGCGCCAGCGGCTACCAGAAATCTCTTCATCGCAAACTCCAGGAACACGATCGGCCCGGCCGCATGGTTGCCTCCGATCCTCAATGCCTCAAGCATCCCAGAGCAAGGTTAACATCCGATTAATCATAGATTTTTACCATAGTCGAAAATAAATATGCTCACTCTGACACTATAGAGCCGAGTAATACTTCGTTCGCGAAAGACGCCATCAGGACAAAAAAATGCCGGCACATAGATGCCGGCATTTCTGATGAAACTGGACTGCTCGGAAGCGTCAGCACCGCCGCGCCTGCGTGCAGCGATTTCTTACGCGGCGTCGCGAGCCCCGCCAATGATGCCCACGAGATCATTGACGATCCGCTCGATCTGGCTGCGGTCGTCGCCTTCCGCCATGACCCGGATCAGCGGCTCGGTACCCGAGGGACGGATGACCAGCCGGCCGCTGCGCGACAATTCGCTTTCCGCATCGGCGATCGCCTGCCGTACCTCGCTGTTTTCCAGCGGCTTGCCCCCGGAAATGCGGACGTTGCGCAGCAGTTGCGGCACCGGCTCGAAGCGGTGGCAGATCTCGCTGACCGTCTTGCCGGTGCGCTTGACGCAGGCAAGGATCTGCAATGCGGCAACGAGACCGTCGCCGGTCGTGCCGAAGTCGGACAGCACGAGATGGCCGGACTGCTCGCCGCCGACGTTGAAATTGTGCTGCCGCATGTGTTCGACGACATAGCGGTCGCCGACCTTGGTGCGCGCCAGGCTCAGGCCCTTGTCTTCCAGGAAGCGCTCGAGGCCCAGATTGGACATCACCGTTGCGACGATGCCGTTGCCCTTGAGGATCTGATCGTTGGCCCAGGATTCGGCAATTACCGCCATCAACTGGTCGCCGTCGATGATCGTGCCGGTCTCGTCGACGATGATGACGCGGTCGGCATCACCATCGAGCGCGATGCCGATGTCGGCACGGACCTCATGTACCTTCTTCTGCAGCGCCGAAGGGTGGGTCGAACCGCAATCGAGATTGATGTTGGTGCCGTTCGGCTCGTTGCCGATGGTGACCACATCGGCGCCGAGTTCCCAGAGCGCGGCGGGCGCGACCTTGTAGGCGGCGCCGTTGGCGCAGTCGATGGCGACCCTGAGGCCCTTCAGCGTCACGTCGCGCGGCAGCGTGCGCTTTGCATGCTCGATGTAACGGTCGTGGACGCCGTCGATACGCTTTGCGCGACCGATATCGTCGGGCTTGGCAAGCTGCCCCTGGATGTCCTGCTCGAGCAGTTCCTCGATCTGCGCTTCCAGTTCGTCGTTGAGCTTGTAGCCGTCCGGCCCGAACAGCTTGATACCATTGTCCTCATACGGGTTGTGCGAGGCGGAGATCATCACACCGATATCGGCGCGCAGCGAGCGCGTGAGCATGGCGACAGCCGGCGTCGGGATCGGCCCGAGAACAAAGGCGTCGACGCCGGCGGCAGTGAAGCCTGCTACCATCGCATTTTCCAGCATGTAGCCGGAAAGGCGCGTGTCCTTGCCGATCACCACCCGGTGCCGGTGCGTGCCACGCCGGAAGATCGTGCCGACGGCAATCCCCACCCGCATGGCGAGGTCCGGCGTCATCGGATAGATATTCGACTTTCCGCGAATTCCGTCCGTTCCAAAATAACGACGTGTCATTTTCAATCCCCGATTTCCATCAGCGCACCATCGCAGGCGATATCGCCAGTTATGCGCGTGCTCAGCGCCGCGCAAGCGCGCTTCAATACTTCAGATCCGCTAATGCCACATCTGCCGCTTTTCGGCACGTCAATTAGCATCAAAGTCAATCATATACCGTTACTACAAAAAAGGCCGCCGACCGGAGCCCGGACAGCGGCCTTTTCCACTAACAAATGCAGGTCAATGCGGCTGCGGTTCGAAACCGCCTTCCGGCTCTTCGCCGCCCTTTGCGGCAGCGTCCTTCTTCGGACCTGCCTTCGGCACTGCCGAACCACGGCTCGGAGGCGTATCGTCGCCGAGGTCGCGGGCCGGCTTCTCGCCGCGGATCAGCGCCTTGATCTCTTCGCCGGTCAGCGTCTCGTATTCGAGCAGACCTTCGGCGAGAACGACGAACCCGTCGTGGTTCTCTACCAGGATGCGCTTGGCTTCGCTGTAGGCCTCATCGATCAGGCGCCGCACCTCGTTGTCGATCTTCTGCGCGGTGGCTTCGGAGACGTTCTTGGTCTGCGACACCGAATGGCCGAGGAACACTTCCTGCTGGTTCTCGCCGTAGGACACCTGGCCGAGTTCATCGGAGAAGCCCCACTGGGTGACCATGGCGCGGGCAAGCTTGGTGGCCTGCTCGATATCCGACGATGCGCCCGAGGTGATGTTCTCCTTGCCGAAGGTCAGTTCCTCGGCAACGCGGCCGCCCATCATGATGGCGAGGCGCGAGACCATCCACTTGTAGCTCATCGAGTAACGGTCGCCTTCGGGCAACTGCATGACCATGCCGAGCGCACGGCCGCGCGGGATGATCGTCGCCTTGTGCAGCGGATCGGCGACCGGGACGTTCAGCGCAACCATGGCATGGCCGGCTTCGTGATAGGCGGTGAGCTTCTTTTCCGCTTCGGTCATGGCCGAAGAGCGGCGCTCGGCGCCCATCATGATCTTGTCCTTGGCGTCCTCGAATTCCTGCATGGTGACCAGGCGCTTGTTGCGCCGTGCCGCCATCAGGGCCGCTTCGTTGACGAGGTTCATGAGATCGGCACCGGAGAAGCCGGGGGTACCGCGCGCCAGAACCTTGAGGTCGACGTTCGGGGCCAGCGGCACGTTGCGGACATGCACCTTGAGGATACGCTCGCGGCCGACGATGTCGGGGTTCGGCACGACGACCTGACGGTCGAAGCGGCCGGGACGCAGCAGCGCCGGGTCGAGCACGTCGGGACGGTTGGTCTCGGCGATCAGGATGATGCCTTCGTTCGCCTCGAAGCCGTCCATCTCGACGAGCAGCTGGTTGAGCGTCTGTTCACGTTCATCGTTACCGCCGCCAAGACCGGCGCCACGATGGCGGCCGACGGCGTCGATTTCGTCGATGAAGATGATGCAGGGTGCGTTCTTCTTGGCCTGCTCGAACATGTCGCGGACGCGGCTCGCACCGACACCGACGAACATCTCGACGAAGTCGGAGCCCGAGATCGTGAAGAACGGCACATTGGCTTCGCCGGCGACCGAGCGGGCGAGCAGCGTCTTGCCGGTACCGGGAGGACCGACCAGCAGCACACCGCGCGGGATGCGGCCACCAAGGCGCTGGAACTTCTGCGGATCGCGCAGGAACTCGACGATTTCCTCAAGGTCCTGCTTGGCTTCGTCGACACCGGCGACGTCGTCAAAGGTGACGCGGCCGTGCGCTTCCGTCAGAAGCTTCGCCTTCGACTTGCCGAAACCCATGGCGCCACGCGAACCACCCTGCATCTGGCGCATGAAGAACAGCCAGACGCCGAGGATCAGCAGCATCGGCAGGAGCGTGCCCACATAGCTCAGGAAGCCCGAGGAACCGTCGGTCTCCGGACGAGCAGCGATGGTCACGTTCTTGTTCTGCAGGCGCTCCATCAGCGAGTCGTCGATCACAGGCGCGTAGGTCTGGAACGCGGCACCGTTCTCGACATAGCTGCCGACAACACGATTGCCGGTAACCGTCACATCGCGCACGCGACCGGCGTCAACTTCACGGATGAACTGGGAATAGGGAATTTCCCTTGATCCAGTCTGCGCCGGAGCTGACTGAAACATGCTGAACAGCGCAATCAGCAGCAGGGCGATGATGGCCCAAAGAGCGATATTTCGTATATTTGGGTTCATTGAACTCCCCGGTATGACACAGTCGTCTCATCGTCGACCGTTTAATTTGTCCACTAACATAGGATCGCGGGATGGTCTTGCCAAGGCAGACCGAGGACCAATATGTCTTTTCCGTCAACGCGGTTGACGTGGCGGTAACGAATAGGACATGCAACCGAACAGCTGCCTCATCCTTGTGGCCAGCTCGAGATCGAATTCCGGCAGGAAGCGATCATAAGGCGCAAATACGGGCGTAATACGGGCGTCACCGGCAACCCCGGCGCCAGCGTCCAAGTTCCTGATTTCAGGCCGGATCCGCGCCGCGGCGCGGGCAATGCCCGACGGCAAGCCGGCAAAATCCGCAAGCGCCCGCTCGTCCGCGTGCGTGCCGGCGCAAACCACCGCGGGCCCGTCCCCCTCCGCCAGTTCCACACGGAAACGGCCATCGAACACGCCGGCTGCGCCCGGCTTCAATCGGAGCGGCAAAATATCGCGGTTTTCGCGCATCAGGTAGAGCCCGTCGCGGCGCCGATCGATCAGCACACGCCCAGCCGTCATCCGTCCGGGAGAACCGGTCGTGACGAAATCCATCACCCGCGCCATCCGATCGGCGCCCGGTCCATGGGCGCGCCCGCCGAGTACGGCAATGAGGGCTGACAGGGCATGACCGATGACGTCGGGGGGCCCGCTGAGCGCCGCAGGCGCTACGGCTGCAATCACCTGCTGATGAACGGTGACGTGTTCGGCGAGCAGTTTGGCGGCTGCATGCGACAGCGCCTGCCGCCGATCGGCGATCGCATGCCAGTCGCCGGCGGCCGTTTCGCCTTCCGCAGCCAACATGAGGCGTGCGCGCACCCGCTCATAGGCGGGATCGAGATTGCTCGGATCGTCGATCCAGCCGTAGCCTGCGCCGCTCAGATAGTTTCGGATGTCGGCACGCCGGCTGGAAAGGAACGGACGAAAGAGCCAGACGCGACCGTCTAGCAGAACGGCCTCAGCCATGCCGGCAAGCCCGAGGCTCCCGTCCGTGCGGCTACGGCTGGAGCGCATGGCAACGGTCTCGCGCTGGTCGTCCAGCGTATGGCCGGTGACGATGGCGTCCGCACCGGCCTCGCGCGCGATTTCCACCAGCAGCCGGTAGCGCGCCTCGCGGGCTGCTGCGGAAACGCCGCTTGCCGGCTTTTCGTCTTCCCAGGCGCGAATGACGTGGGCAATGCCGAGTTCGGCCGCGAGCGCGCCGACCCTGATGGCCTCGTCTGCGGATTCGCGACGGAGGCGGTGATCGATGGTGGCGGCCACGAGGTCCACGCCGTCACCGACGGCGGCCTGCGCCTGCTTCAGAGCGATCAGCAGCCCGGCAGAATCGCTTCCGCCCGAAATCGCGACGAGCAGCCGCGCCGGCTTGCGCAGGGACTGGAGAAAGCGGTTGGCCGCATCGATCGGAGAGAGAACAAAGTTCAAGGGGGTTCGCCGTGAATGGCGTCAGCAGCCCAGCCGCTTCTGTTCCGCGGCAACCTTGCTGACGACGGCCCGCGATGCCTTGGGATAGCGCTTGGTAACCTCACGCAGCGTGGCGCAGGCGGTTTCCTTGTTGTCGAGTTCGGCGAGCGACATGCCGAGCTTCAACAGCATCTCCGGAGCCTTGGCGGACTTGCCGTAGGCCTGATGGGCGTCGAGGAAGGTCTTGGCCGCCTCGTTGAACTTTCCCTGGGAGAACTGGGCCTCGCCCAGCCAGAAATTTGCATCGGCGGCCTTGGAGCCGTTTGGATAGGCGCTGAGGTAATCCTGGAACTCCCGCTCCGCCAGCGCGTAATCGCCGGACAGAACGTGACCGTAGGCGGCCTGGTAGGTGTCGCCTTCACTGCCGAGCGATGCGGGCGGCGGGCCGGAACCGTTGTTGGCATCGGAGTTGAGCGTGGCGCCGATCGGATTTCCGTTGGCGTCCAGCTGGATCGAGCCGAGCGTCGCGCCGGGCTTGCCGACATTCGCCGACTGGTCGGGGGCCGCCGGACTGCTGTCCGACGGCGTCTCGATGATGCGGGCGACGTCATCCTGGGCCTGGCCCGCCGGACGCTGCAGCGAGCCGCTCTTGCCGCTACCCTTTTCCAGTTCCTGGAAACGGAACTCGTTGTCTTCCTGGGTCTTGCGCATCTGTTCCTGCATCTGCAGGAGCTGGAAGCTCATTTCCTCGATGCGGCCATTGAGGTTGCGGATTTCTTCCTCGAGCTGCTGTACGCGGATGGTCGCGTCGCCGGCCTGCACCAGCACCAGCGGCAGACGTTCGCTGCCCGATGCAAGCGTCTTCGCCGGAATGGCCGGCACCATGAGCGGCCCGGAGAACGCCGGAGCCTGCCAGCCGGTCAAGGCCGCCAGTCCGAGCACTCCTGCCGCGACGAGTTTCTTCATATCGTTCGTCCTGTCTGGTTGATACGTTGCGCCCTTCTGGCACGAACAGGAGATTTTTCCAATTGCCGCCAAAAAGCAACGGAGTTCGGCCAAAGTGTGGTCAAAAAAACAGAAGGCGGCCCGGGGCCGCCTTCCAGTACGTTGCGCTTTAGCCGCAAATTACATGCCGGCGCCGCCGAGCACCGTGACGGCGCGACGGTTCTGCGACCAGCAGGAGATGTCGTCGCAAACGGCGACCGGACGTTCCTTGCCGTAGGAGATCGTGTTGATGCGGTTGGCCGGAATGCCGCGCGACGCGAGATACTGCTTGGCGGCAGCGGCACGACGGGCGCCGAGCGCCAGGTTGTACTCGCGGGTGCCGCGTTCGTCGGCATGGCCTTCGACGGTGATCGCGTAGTTCGGATACTTCTGCAGCCACTGTGCCTGACGGTCGAGGGTCTGGGCGGCATCGGCGCGGATCGAAGTCGAGTCGGTGTCGAAGAAGATGCGGTCGCCGACGTTGACGGTGAAGTCCTGCGTCGAACCCGGGGTTGCCGAACCGGCGGAACCGAGGCCGAGATCGCTCGCGCTGTTGGGGAGGTTCTTCTTCGATGCGCAGCCCGCAAGAGCAAGCGTCATTGCGAGGGCCAGGACAACGGGATTGCGAGCAATATTTTGCATGCGGCTGGACGCCGGGGTGTCAATTCGGCTCATCGCCGGTCTCTCCTTGCAATTGAATTTAGAGTTGCCAGACTCTAACCATTCGCGGTTAATTGGCATTCAATGAACATGGTTAACATTTCGCCAATTTCCTGATTCCTCATTCACAGGTGAATGCGGCGGGAAAGAGGCGCAATTGTGTGCGTCCACTACTCCAGGAGCGGCGACCAGGCCGGGTCGGAAGCATAGGCCGGGGTCTTGATCGCCTGTTCGTTGTAACCGGTCAGATCGATCGAATAGAGCTGCGGGCCACCGGCACCGGCGTTCTGGCGGAAGAACATCAGTACGCGGCCGTTCGGCGCCCAGGTCGGGCCTTCGTTGTGGAAGCCGGTTGTCAGGATGCGCTCGCCCGAACCGTCGGTCTTCATCACGCCGATCGAGAACTTGCCGCCCGACTGCTTGGTGAAGGCGATCAGATCGCCGCGCGGCGACCAGACCGGCGTCGAGTAGGAACCGTCGCCGAAGGAAATGCGGCGCTGGCCGGAGCCATCGGCACCCATGATGTAGAGCTGCTGGCGACCGCCGCGGTCGGACTCGAACACGATCTGGCTACCGTCCGGAGAATAGGACGGCGACGTGTCGATCGCTGCGGTGTTGGTCAGGCGCGTCGTGGTGCGCGAACGCAGGTCCATCGTATAGATGTTGGCGTTGCCCTCCTGCTGGAGGCTCATGATCACGCGCTGACCGTCGGGCGAGAAGCGCGGCGCAAAGGTCATGCCGGGGAAGTTACCGACCACCTCGCGCTGCCCGGTTTCGAGCTGCAGCAGGTAGACGCGCGGCTGCTGGCCCTCGAACGACATGTAGGTCACTTCCTGGCGGCTCGGCGAGAAGCGCGGCGTCAGCACGATGTCCTTGCTGTTGGTCAGCATCCGGACGTTGAAGCCGTCCTGGTCCATGATCGCGAGCTGGCGCTTGCGGTCGTTTTTCGGTCCGCTCTCGGAAACGAAGACGACGCGCGTGTCGAAGTAGCCCTTTTCGCCGGTGACCTTTTCATAGATTGCATCGGCGATGATATGGGCGACGCGGCGCCAGTTTTCCGGCTGGGTATAGAACTGCTGCCCGGTCATCTGCGCACCGCCGAACGTGTCCCACAGGCGGAACTCGGCGCGCAGGCGGCCGTCGGCTTCCTTGGTCACGCGGCCGGTCACCAGCGCCTGGGCGTTGATGACCTTCCAGTCGTCGAACCGCGGCGCCTGGTCGGGATTGGTGATCTTCTCGATGAAGGCCTGCTTGTTGACCGGCGCGAACAGGCCCGAACGCTGCAGGTCGGCGGCCACCACGGCCGAGATCTGCGCACCGAGATCGCCGCCGGAAATGAAGTCGGTCACGGCGATCGGCAGGGGTTCGACATTCCCCTTGTTGATGTTGATTTCGACAAGCGCGTTTGCAGGCGTTGCGATGAACGCCGCGGCAGCCATGCCGACAGCCAACACGAACGCACGAATGTGGGAACACTTGGTCATGAGGGGCAAGCCTTTCAGCATTATAGGGCCATTTCGCTCGGATCGAAGTTCACGATGACTTCGCTCCACGCGTCATATTTTTCTTTCGGAAGATTTGTGAACGGGGCGGAACGCTTCACGGCGCGGTAGGCTCCGCCTGCCAGCGCGCGGCGGGTAGCCTCGTTGCCGCCGGTCGCCTTGACATCAGGATCCCCGATAATCGCACCATTCTCGTCAAGCCGCATGTGCACGGTGATCCGGACCTGATCCATCTCGGTCAATCCGGGGATGATCTGCCAGTTGCCGGCGATGGCGTTGCGCAGGGCATCCATCTCGCTCATGCTCAGCTTGGAGCCACCGGTCGCCTTCTTGGCGCCCAGGGAGGCGACGTCGCTGGAGCGCTTGGCGCCACCATTCGACGGATCCTGCTTGTTCAGCAGCGCCGCGATGTCGTCGGCATTGAAGTCGCTTTCCTTGGCGGAGGATCCCTTCGCCTTGTCCTGCTTCTTGTCGTCCTTCTTCTTGTCCGTCGGCTTGTCGGCAGTCTGCTGCTGCTCCTGCTTCTTGTCCGTCGGCTTTTCCGCGGGCTTCTGCTCCGGCTTCACCTGCGGCCTTGCAGCGGGGACGGGAACATTGTCAGGCAGCGCTTCGGCTTCCGGCTTTTCCGGCTCGGCCTGTTCGGCGGGCGCTTCGTCCGGCTTCGGCGGCGTCGGCACGACCTCGGGCTTGGCCGCCGGGAGGGCGGCGACTTCCTTGGGCTGCTCGACTTCCGTCTCCTCCGCGATCTCCTTGACCTCGTTGGGGACGGGATCGTTCTGGGGAAGCGGCTTGTCGCTTGCCTTCGGCGCAGCGCTGCTCTCGTTCCTGCTCGGCTTGGCGTTCGGCACCGGCGGTGCCTTCAGGTCGACGTCGTTCTCGCCCATGTTCTCGGCGTTCTCGACCGTGGTCGGCCTGGACGTCGGCGTCGGCGCGGGTTTTTCGTTCGGCTGAGCGGTCTTGTCACCCTGCTGCATCTGGGTCAGCTCTTCGACAGGCACCAGGTCGACCGGCATCGCCTCGAAGTCCTCCACCTTGAAGGACTCCGGCGAACCGATGCTCACCAGGGCGACGCCGAGCAAAAGCCCGTGCATGATCGCAGATGTGACGACACTGCTCTTCATTTCACCCTTTACTGGTTCTTCCTGTCCTGCGTGACCAGGCCGATGTTCTTGAAGCCGGCGCCCTGGATACGTGCCATGACGTCAGCGATCACGCCGTAGGGCGCCGCTGCATCGCCACGCACGAAGATGCGTTCGCTGTAGCCGGTTGTTGCAATCGCTTCGAGCTTGGCGGCGATCTCGTCGACGGCGATCGGCGTTTCCTGCAGGTAGACCTCGCCGTTGTCCTTCACCGAGACGGTGATCGGCTGGGTCTCCGAATTCAGGGCCTTCGCCTGCGTTTCCGGCAGATCGATCGGCACGCCGACGGTCATCATCGGCGCGGCCACCATGAAGATGATCAATAGCACGAGCATGACGTCGACCAGCGGCGTCACGTTGATTTCGCTGACCGGGCTGCGCTTGCCACCACGGCGGCGACGTCCACCGCCACCACCGCCCGAGCCTCCAACAGACATTCCCATGTGTGTTACTCCCGTTCGGTCGGCTTACTGGGCGGCAGCGCGCGGCTGCAGCTTTTCGTCGATCTGACGCGACAGGATGGCGGAGAATTCGTCGGCGAAGCCTTCCATGCGAGCTGCAAGCTTGCCGGCGTCGGCAGAGAACTTGTTGTAGGCGATAACCGCCGGGATAGCGGCGACCAGGCCGATTGCCGTTGCGAGAAGCGCTTCGGCGATACCGGGCGCGACGACGGCAAGGTTGGTGGACTTGGAACCGGCGATCGCCTGGAAGGAGGTCATGATACCGATGACGGTACCGAACAGGCCGATGAACGGGCCGGCCGAGCCGATGGTCGCCAGCGAGCCGAGACGGGCTTCGAACTGCTCGGATTCACGCGCCAGCGTCACGTCCATCGCGCGGTCGATACGCATCTGCAGGCCGATCGGCGAACGGGCGCCGCGTTCGAAGGACTTCTTCCATTCGCGCATGGCGGAAACGAAGATCGCGCTCAGCCCGCCGTTCTGGCGGTCGGCGAGTGTACGATAGAGCTCTTCCAGCGACTGGCCCGACCAGAACACCTGCTCGAAGTGATCGAACTGGCGGCGTGCCTTGGCAAAGCTCACGTATTTGTCGATGATGATTGCCCATGTCCAGACGGACGCAGCAAGCAGACCGATCATGACCAGTTTAACGATCAGGCCCGCTTGCATGAAGAGCCCCCAGAGGCTCACGTCGTGCGTCGCTGCTTCCAATGCAACCTGTTCCATAGATGTAAAATCCCCGAATCCAAACGCCCGGCACGTGACCGGGCGGTTCCAAGTAATCCTGCAAGAAATGTCCGGCAGCTACCGCTGAACGCCCCTGGTCAAACCCACGCTCCTGTCTGCCTTCTTGCTTTCAAATTTGGTCAAAGGAAGGCGCTCACAGCACAATTCCTTGCCGACGCAATAGACACCTTTATGGTTAAAAGAGTGTTAGCGTCCTTGATAGCGCGCCTGTCGGGGCGTGGAGGCAGTCCTTCCGGCCGTTGATTTGTCCGCTGGGAAATCGGCTGTTTCCGCCGGCGCATTCGCCTGCGCCACGAAAACTTTACTTTCACAGAATAGTTTTAATCGCAAGCCCCGATGCCCTGAAAATCCACCCGATTTCGGGCGGTCTCAGCCGCCCCGCGAGCCGCCCGCCATGAATTGCGCGGCAAGCGTTTCCGGCAGGCGCCGCGGCCGGCCATTGGCATTGATGACCGCGATGATCACCCGGGCGGCGATCAGCAGCGTTCCAGCCCGGCGGATCTCCTGAACGAGCACCATCTTCGCCCCGCCGGCCTTTTCGGTGCGGGTATGGATGTCGAGCACGTCATCCATGCGCGCCGGGCTCTTGAAGTCGATTTCCATGCGATGGACGACAAAGACCAGGCCCTCGTCATCGACCTTCAGCAGCGCGCTCTGCTCGACCCCGAGGCAGCGCAGGTAGTCGGTACGGCCGCGTTCGAGAAAATGCAGGTACCGGGCATGATAGACGAGCCCGGAGAAATCGGTATCCTCGTAGTAGACACGCTGGACGAGATGATGACCGTCGCCGGTCAATGCTCCCGAGAGAAAGATTGGCGCATTCGTCATGCTGGCGTCTCCACGATGGTTCCGGTCGCCTCTGTGGCGCACCGGACGCCGTTTGGCAAGCATCGCAAGTATTGTCACATTGAACGGCTATGACGAGAGCATTCTGCTTGACCCATTGGAGGTGACGTCATGAGAATTGCCGTGCTGGGTGGAGACGGGTTCGTCGGCTGGCCGACTGCGCTGCATCTTTCCGATGCCGGGCACGAGGTCCATATCCTCGATAACCTGTCGCGACGCTGGATCGACACCGAGTTGGGCGTCCAGTCGCTGACGCCGATGGATTCGATCCAGGAGCGCACCCGCATCTGGCATGCCGAGACCGGCCGCCGCATTCATTTCCACCTGATCGATCTCGCCCGCGACTACGATCTCCTGAAGAACTGGCTGGCGGAACACAGGCCGGACGCGATCATCCATTTTGCCGAACAGCGCGCCGCCCCCTACTCGATGAAGAGCGACCGGCACAAGAACTATACCGTCAGCAACAACGTCAACGCCACGCATAACCTGTTGAATGCCATGGTGGAACTGGCGCTCGACGCCCATCTCGTGCACCTCGGCACCATGGGCGTCTACGGTTACTCCACCGTGGGGGCGGCGATCCCTGAAGGCTACCTGCCGATCCGGATCGATACCGCCGACGGAAGGGAGGCGAGCCAGGAGATCCTCTATCCCGCCAATCCGGGATCGATCTACCACATGACCAAGTGCCTCGATCAGCTTCTCTTCCAGTTCTACGCGCGCAATGACGGGCTTCGGATCACCGATCTCCACCAGGGCATCGTCTGGGGTACCCATACGCAGCAGACACGCCGGCATCCGCAACTGATCAACCGCTTCGACTACGACGGCGATTACGGCACGGTTCTCAACCGCTTCCTGATCCAGGCGGCGATCGGCTATCCCCTGACGGTCCACGGCACCGGCGGCCAGACCCGCGCCTTCATCCACATCCAGGATTCGGTGCGCTGCATCGAACTGGCGCTGAACAATCCGCCGGACCGCGGCGCCCGTGTGGAGATCTTCAACCAGATGACCGAGACCCATCGGGTGCGGGATCTCGCCGCGATGATCGCGGCCCTTGGCGGCGCGGACATCGTCTGGCTGCCCAATCCGCGCAAGGAGGCGGCGGAGAACGAACTGGTCGTCGACAACGACAAACTCCTGTCGCTCGGCCTTGAGCCGACGACATTGCAATCGGGCCTGCTTTCGGAGATCGTCGACGTTGCGAAGAAATATGCCCACCGTGTCGATCGCACCCGGGTACCGGCGGTTTCGGCATGGACGCGCGACCTCGCCGCGGCGGTCAATCGCGATCCGGAAGGCAAGCGGCTGAAATCGGTATCGTGACCGCCAGGAGGGTCGGTAGCGCATGAACGACGGACAGAGCGGACGCCATGCCTTCGTGACGCTGGTCACCAATGGCGACTATGCGAAAGGCGCAACCGCGCTTGCCCGCTCCATCCGGCTTACGGGCACGAATGCGGACATCGTCGTGCAGCACACGCAAAGCGTTGCCGGAGAGGTGCTGGCACCGCTCGCGGCGCTCGGCTGCCGGCTGGTCCGCGTCGATCGCCTGCCGCTTTCCGATGCCTTCAACGAACGCCACGGCCGCAGCGCCCTTCATGCCGCCGCACCGTTCACCAAGGGCCGCAAGCCCGCGTTCGGCGCGCCGCTCGACAATTTCTGCAAGCTGCGGCTCTGGCAACTGACCGAATACGAGCGCTGCATCTTCATCGATGCCGATGCGCTTGTGCTGCGGAACATCGACCGCTATTTCTCCTACCCCGAGTTTTCTGCCGCACCCAATGTCTATGAAAACCTCCGCGACTTTCACCGGCTGAACTCGGGCGTTTTCGTCGCCCGGCCGTCGCGCGCCACCTTCGAGAAAATGCTTGGCCGTCTCGACCAGCCGGAAGCGTTCTGGCGGCGAACCGACCAGACATTCCTCGAAAGCTACTTCCCCGACTGGCACGGACTGCCCGTGTTCATGAACATGCTGCAGTATGTGTGGTTCAACCTGCCCGATCTCTGGGACTGGAAGAGCATAGGCGTCCTGCACTACCAGTATGAAAAGCCCTGGGAGACGGATCATCCAAAGCGGGCGCAACTCGGGCCGCTGATCGACCTCTGGCATGCCTACCATGCAGGCGTCGACATTCCCGATATCGCCACCCTGCCCGATCCGCCACGCCGATGACCGAGGGCGTCCTCGTTTCCGGCGGCACCGGTTTCGTTGGCCGCTTCATCGTCGAGGACCTGCTGGCGAATGGCTACCCGGTTTCGGTCGGCGGCAGGCACCCTCCCCCGTCCGGCTATTTCTCCGGGCCCGTCGGCTTCCGGTCGGTGACCCTCGATCCCGGCCTCGACCAGAGCGCGGCCTTTCACGGTTTCGAGTTCTTCGTCCACGCCGCCTTGCAGCACGTCGAGGGCAAGTTTCGCGGCGGCGAGGGTAACGATCCCCTGGGGTTCCGGCGCGCCAATCTCGCCGGCAGCGTCCGGCTCTTCGAGGAAGCCCGCGACGGCGGCGTGCGGCGCTGCGTCTTCCTGTCCAGCCGTGCCGTCTACGGCACCTGCCCCGCCGGTACGATCCTCGACGAGGCGACGCCACCGCGGCCGGATACGCTCTACGGAACGGTCAAGCGAGCGGCGGAGCGGGAGTTGCGGGCTCTTTCCTGCCCGGGTTTTGCCACCACATCGCTGAGGATCACCGGGGTCTACGGGCCGGCGGGTGCCGGCCGGAAAGACAAATGGCGGGCGCTTTTTGCCGACTATCTGGCCGGCAGGCCGATCGCCCCGCGCGTCGCCACCGAGGTCCATGGCATGGACGTCGCAAGCGCCGTGCGCCTGATGCTGGAAGCGGACGACCGGTCGATCGATCGCCAGGCGTTCAATGTCTCGGACCTCCTCCTCGACCGCCATGACCTCCTCGCCATCGTGCAATCCGCGACCGGCAGCGCCTGCGCCCTGCCGGACAGGGCGGATCCGGCAACAGCCACCGCGATGACGACCGGAAAGATCCGCCAGCTCGAATGGCAGCCGGGCGGCTGGCCGTTGCTCGAGCGGACGGTGCGGGAACTCCTCGACGGCCTACACTGAAGGCCCGTTCCCGGCGCCGCTGGCACCATCCCCGAGATCCACGACGACGATCTCTGGCGGCGAGCCGAGGCGGATCGGGGCAATCGAGCAGCCGAGGCCGCCGGACACCAAGAGGTGCCTGTCGTCTTCAACGATATGCCCATAGGCATAGCGATTGCCATAGCGCGACGGCACGACCGGCGCATAATCGAACACGCGCACCTGGCCGCCATGGGTGTGGCCGGAAAGGGTCAGCGAAACGCGGCTCGGGACGCGCGGAAAGATATCGGGCTCGTGGGCCAGTAGGATCACCGGGGCGTCGTCGTTGACCTGCGCCAATGTGCCGTCGAGATCGTCGAGGCCACGCAGAATTCGGCGGTCCCCTTTCTTCCCCGATATGAGCGCAAGCTGGTCTTCCAGTCCGGCAATCCAGAACGACTGTCCGTCCTTTTCAAGCCGCAACGCCTGATTTGCATAAACGGTCACGCCGATATCGCGCAACGCGCGGTGGCTTGCCGTGTCGCCGCCACCGAGCTTCTGCGCCGCCTCGTCCTGCCACCAGTCGTGGTTCCCCATGACTGCGTGGACACCGAGCGGGGCCTGCAGGCTTGCCAGCGCCTTCGACCATTCGGCGGGAGAAGACCTGCGCCGCGTCCACTTCATGCTGGACATGTAGTCGCCGAGCAGCACGATCACGTCGCCCTCGAGCGAATTGGCGCGCGAGCAGATGGAAGACAGCCGCTCGTTCGTCATCCACGGGTCGCAGGCATGGATGTCGGCGAGAGCGACAACCCTGAGGTTCAGCCCCGCGGGCCAGCCGCGCGGCACCAGCTGATAGCGCGAGACACGCAATCGCGCCAGCGGCTCATAGGCCACCGCATAACCCGTTAGCGCAAACAACGCCGCGACACTGCCACCGAAGAGTTTCAGGAAGCCGCGCCGCGTGAACACTCAGTCCTCCTCGAGCGACAGGCGGAACTGCGTGGCCTCCGCATCCTTCGGCGGCACCAATCCGAGATGTTTCCAGGCATTGGCGGTCAGCACGCGGCCGCGCGGGGTGCGCTGGATGAAGCCCTGCTGGATCATGTAGGGCTCGATGATGTCCTCGATCGCGTCACGCGGTTCGGAAAGGCCGGCGGCGATCGTCTCGATACCGACCGGCCCACCGGCGAAATTGAGCGCGATCATGCTGAGATAGCGCCGGTCGAGCTGGTCGAAACCCATGTTGTCGACGAGCAGCCGGGTCAGCGCCTCGTCGGCAATCTCGCGGGTAACAGCCTCGGCGCGGGCCACTTCGGCGAAGTCGCGCACCCGGCGCAGCAGGCGTCCGGCGATGCGCGGCGTGCCGCGGGCGCGTCGGGCGATCTCGCGCGCGCCTTCGTCGGTCATCCCGAGCCCCATCAGCCGGGCGCCACGACGCACGATCAGTTCCAGTTCCTCGACGGTATAGAAGCTCAGCCGCACCGGAATGCCGAAACGGTCGCGCAACGGCGTCGTCAGCAGGCCGAGACGGGTGGTGGCCGCGACCAGAGTAAACTTCGACAGGTCGATCTTCACCGAGCGCGCCGCCGGACCCTCGCCGATGATGAGATCGAGCTGGTAGTCCTCCATCGCGGGATAGAGGATTTCCTCGACCGCCGGATTGAGGCGATGGATCTCATCGATGAACAGCACGTCACGCTCTTCGAGATTGGTCAGGAGCGCCGCCAGATCGCCGGCCTTGGCAATGACCGGACCGGAGGTCGAGCGGAAATTGACGCCGAGTTCCTTTGCCATGATCTGCGCCAGCGTCGTCTTGCCGAGGCCAGGCGGACCGACGAACAGGACGTGGTCCAGCGCCTCGCCGCGGTTCTTGGCGGCCTCGATGAAGATCTTCAGGTTGGCGCGTGCTTCCGCCTGACCGGTGAAATCGTCGAGCGTCTGCGGACGCATCGTGGTGTCGATGTCTTCTCCGCGTTTTTCCGGCGATAGCAGGCGGGCGGGCTCATTCATGCAAAAAATTCCGTTCCGGGGGCAAGTTCGGTTGTGTGGCAGTCGATCGTGGCGGTTTTCGTACCGCAGTCAACATACCGCATCGAAACCGTCCTGCCCTTGATATTCAAGTCGGCACGCCGGTCTAGCGCGCCAGTTCCTTCAGGCCGAGGCGGATCAGCTTGGTACTGTCGGCATCTTCCCCCGCCGTCTTGAGCGCCGCGGCAACCGCATTGGCGGCGTGATCACGGGTATAGCCGAGATTGGTCAGCGCCGAAACCGCATCCGCGACAGCGCTGGAGGCTACCCCTTCGCCGAGTTCCTGCTTCAGGCCGATATTAGCCGATGCCTCGCCGGCAAAGGCCGGGGCCTTGTTCTTCAGTTCAGTGACGATGCGGGTTGCAACCTTCGGGCCCACTCCCGGCGCCCGCGCGACGGCGGCTTTGTCCTGAAGCGCGATGGCATTGGCGAGATCGGAGGGCGCCAGCGTCGATAGTAGGCCGAGCGCCACCCGCGATCCGACCCCCTGGACGCTCTGCAGCAGATTGAACCACTCACGCTCGAGCGCCGACATGAAGCCGAAGAGCTTCAGCTGGTCCTCGCGCACATAGGTCTCGATGAACAGCACCACCGCCTCGCCAGCCGAGCCGAGGCGCGAGAGCGTCCGCGCCGAACAATGGGCGACGTAGCAGACTCCGTGCACATCGACGAGAACGTAGTCTTCGCCGATTTCCTCGATGGTGCCTTTCAGTTTGCCGATCATGTGCGGTGTCCCTCGGGGATGCGTTTCGGGGTGATAATTACAGTCTTGGCAAATTATCCGGCGAGCGCGATCTGCCTGAGGCGCGAGGCGCCGCGATTGTGGGCGTGGCAGATCGCGATCGCCAGGGCATCGGCGGCGTCATTGCCCTTGAATTCGGCCTTCGGCATCAAGATCTTCAGCATCAAGTGGATCTGCTGCTTTTCCCCATGACCGACGCCGATCACCGCCTTCTTCACCGCATTCGGCGCATATTCGGCGACAGGCAAACCGGCGCGTGCCGGCACGAGCATGGCAATGCCACGGGCCTGGCCGAGCTTCAGGGTGGCCACGGCGTCCTTGTTGACGAAGGTCTGCTCCACCGCCGCCTCGTCCGGCTGGTAGGCGTGGACGACCTCGGCAAGTCCGTCATGCAACTGCCGGAGACGGGATGCCAGGTCCATGTCGCCATCCGAAGTCACGGTCCCAGAGCCGACGAAGCGCAGGGAATTGCCCAGCGTCTCGATGATCCCCCAGCCGGTACGGCGGAGGCCGGGGTCGATCCCGATGATACGAATCGTGTTCTGCATGCGTCACCCTAGCTTTCGGCCTCCATGAGTGCCAGCAATTTGTGAACAAAACAAAAACATTGCCCGTTGCAGCGCACAAAACCGCGCGATCTGGCCCCCGGATATTTACGACGAATTAATACCCGTTCGACAGAGTAGCGGAAGTAAAAGGGGGCACTACATGAGATTTCATTCACAGTAGCACCCCCTCATATTTCCGTTTGATTGCCGGGTATCCAATACATTCCGACACTTGGCCGATCTCCAATTGTTTACGAATATGAGTTCTGGACATGCCACAACGGTTCTATTCTCTTTCATTCAAGATCATCGCCATTTTTCTGCTGCTGACGACGCTGGCGGTCAGCGTACTCGCAGCCCTCGCCTATACCAGCAGCAGCAGCGTCTTCCAGCGCCAGGCCGCCAGCTCCATGGGCGGCGTCCTGACCTTCCGCGGCGACATGCTGCGGGACCAGTTGGGACAACTCGAGAACCAGGCGGATTCGATCGCCAAGATCGAGGCGCTGCAGATGGCGATCGTCTCCATGCGTAGCGGCTGGAAGACGATGGACAAGACCCCCGGCACCGCCCGCAAGGAACTGCTCGACGTCTTCGTGACGAAGAACCCCAATCCCGAGGGCGAGCGTGAAAAGCTGGTGAAGCCGGAAGGCCCGAGCGGCTTCTACTATTCTGCCCACGAAAAGGTGCAGACCGACGTTGCACGCGGCCTTCACGGCACCGCCTTCAGCGATCTTCTGATCGCCGACACCGATGGCAACGTCATCTATACCTACAAGAAGACCGGCGCCTTTACCGAGAATGTCGCCACCGGACCTTGGGCCGCGACCGGCCTCGGCATCGCCTACCGGCGCGCAACCGAGAATGCCGCGCAGGTGAGCGAGGATGCGGATTCGGCTCCGGCCGGCTTCTCCGGACTGAAGGTGGACGCCGCAACCAACACGTCCTCGATCGCGTTCGCCATACCAATCATCCGCATGGGCTCCGCCAAGGGCTACATCCTCTTCCAGGTGCGCGACGACGTGATCGAGCAGATCCTGAGCAAGGGCCTAGCGGACGGGAGCTCGCAGCACTCCTATATCGTCAATGCCGATGGCAGCGTCATCGGGCTCGACGCCGAGGGCAAACTGTCGGCCGTCGATGCAGAACCCTTCGCCTTCTACAAGGACGCACTTGCCAACCCGGGAATGTCCGTCGAGGAGATTGTCCGCGCCGATGGCGTGGCGCGCGCCTACGCGCGTCCGGTGGCGTCGAACGGGGAAACCTTCCTTGTCGTTGAAAGCGTACTCGACAGCGAGCTTGCCGCCGGTTCGTTCGAAATCGCCGGGCTGC
>JAEWPB010000040.1 GCA_023399465.1 Pseudomonadota bacterium | reverse complement strand
TTCCTGCTCGGCGCCGATGAACTCGACTTCACCAAGAAGGCCGCGAAGTTCACCGTCTACATCGGTTCGCACGGCGACAATGGCGCGCACCATGCCGACGTCATCCTGCCGGGCGCCAACTACACGGAAAAGTCCGGCATCTGGGTGAACACCGAAGGTCGCGTCCAGATGGGCGCGCGCGCCGGTTTCGCACCGGGCGAAGCCCGCGAGGACTGGGCGATCCTGCGCGCTCTCTCGGACGTGCTCGGCAAGAAACTGCCTTTCGATTCGCTCGGCGCGCTGCGCGCAGCACTCTACGAGCGTCACCCGCATTTTGCGGTGACCGACGAGGTCGGAAACAGCAACGCCGGCGAAATTGCGGCACTGGCGAAAAAAGCCGGGAAGATGAACAAATCCGGGTTTGCGTCGACGGTCAAAGACTTCTATTTGACGAACCCGATCGCACGCGCCTCTGCCGTCATGGCCGAGTGCTCGGCATTGGCGCGCAACAATTTCAAGGTTGCGGCAGAGTAAGGGCAAGGAATCATGGATACATTTGTTTCTACCTATGTTTGGCCTGCGGCCATCATGATAGGCCAGTCGCTGCTGCTGCTGGTTGCCCTTCTGGTCTTCATTGCCTACATCCTGCTCGCCGACCGCAAGATCTGGGCAGCCGTACAGCTGCGCCGCGGACCGAACGTCGTCGGTCCCTGGGGTCTGTTCCAGTCCTTCGCCGACCTTTTGAAGTTCGTCTTCAAGGAGCCGATCATCCCGGCCGGCGCCAACAAGGGCGTCTTCCTGCTGGCGCCGCTCGTATCCGTGACGCTGGCACTTGCCACCTGGGCGGTTATCCCGCTCAGCGACGGCTGGATGATCGCCAACATCAACGTCGGAATTCTCTACATCTTCGCGATTTCCTCGCTTGAAGTGTACGGCATCATCATGGGCGGCTGGGCTTCGAACTCGAAGTACCCGTTCCTCGGCGCGCTGCGGTCTGCAGCGCAGATGGTTTCCTACGAAGTGTCGATCGGTTTCGTCATCGTCACCGTTCTGCTTTGCGTCGGTTCGCTGAACCTGTCGGACATCGTCTATGCGCAGCAGGACGGCATCGGCACCATGCTTGGTCTGCCGGCCTCCTTCCTTGACTGGCACTGGCTGGCGCTGTTCCCGATGTTCGTGATCTTCTTCATTTCGGCGCTCGCCGAAACGAACCGCCCGCCTTTCGACCTGCCCGAAGCCGAGTCCGAACTCGTCGCCGGCTTCATGGTCGAGTATGGCTCGACCCCGTACATGATGTTCATGCTTGGCGAATACGCGGCGATCTGCCTGATGTGCGCGCTGACCACCATCCTGTTCCTGGGGGGCTGGCTGCCGCCGGTCGACGTCTGGTTCCTCAACTGGATCCCGGGCATCTTCTGGTTCGTGCTGAAGGCGTCGATGGTGTTCTTCATGTTCGCCATGGTCAAGGCATTCGTGCCGCGCTACCGCTATGACCAGCTGATGCGTCTGGGTTGGAAGGTATTCCTGCCGATCTCGCTCGCCATGGTCGTCATTGTTGCATTCGTGCTGAAGTTCATGGGATGGGCATGATGATGTCGTCCTACCGCTTCAGAAGTTTTGGAGGTTGAAGGTGGCCAGTCTTTCACAAGCCGTCAATTCACTGTTCCTCAAGGAATTCGTCGGCGCGTTCTTCCTCTCGATGCGCTATTTCTTCCGCGCCAAGGCGACGGTGAACTATCCTTTCGAAAAGGGTCCGGTTTCGCCGCGCTTCCGCGGCGAGCATGCGCTGCGCCGCTATCCGAACGGGGAAGAGCGTTGCATCGCCTGCAAGCTCTGCGAGGCGATCTGTCCTGCTCAGGCGATCACCATCGAAGCCGGCCCGCGCCGCAACGATGGCACCCGCCGCACCGTTCGCTACGACATCGACATGGTGAAGTGCATCTACTGCGGCTTCTGCCAGGAAGCTTGCCCCGTAGACGCCATCGTCGAAGGCCCGAATTTCGAGTTCGCCACGGAAACCCGCGAGGAACTCTATTTCGACAAGCAGCGTCTCCTCGATAACGGCGACCGTTGGGAGCGTGAAATCGCGCGCAACATCGCCATGGACGCACCTTACCGCTGAGATCGCAGCATTCGATCCCCGGGCTCGCCAGCGGGCGCGGGGGATGCAAACGGAAAATGTGCTTGGTCGGGCATGACACCACCAAGCTTCGACGGGAAGGGGGCATGAAGCCAGACCCTTCCCGGTGAAGACGAAAAGGCACCAACATGGGTCTGCAGGCTCTTTTTTTCTATCTCTTCGCCTTTGTCGCGATAGCGTCGGCGTTCATGGTTATTGCAGCGAAGAATCCGGTTCACTCGGTTCTCTTCCTGATCCTGACCTTCTTCAACGCCGCCGGTCTGTTCCTGCTGACCGGCGCCGAGTTCCTGGCGATGATCTTGCTGGTGGTCTACGTCGGCGCAGTGGCGGTTCTGTTCCTGTTCGTCGTGATGATGCTGGATATCGACTTTGCCGAGCTTCGCGCCGGCGTGATGCAGCATGCGCCGATCGGCGCGCTGGTCGGCGTCATTCTGGCGGCCGAACTGATCGTCGTCGTTGGCGGCAGCGTTATTTCGCCTGAGATTGCGCAGTCCCCGGCCGTGCCGATCCCGCCGGTCACCGCACGCACCAATACGGCAGCCCTCGGCGACGTGCTCTATACCAATTACGTCTTCTTCTTCCAGATTGCCGGTCTCGTGCTTCTGGTCGCGATGATCGGAGCCATCGTGCTCACGATGCGCCACCGCGCGCACATCAAGCGCCAGGACATCTCGAGGCAGGTTGCCCGCGACGCCACCACCGCCGTAACGACGGTCAACGTGAAGCCCGGGCAGGGCATCCGCTAAGAAGAGAAAAGGAACTCAAATCATGGAAATCGGTCTTTCCCATTACCTGACGGTCAGTGCCATTCTCTTCACGCTCGGCGTGTTCGGCATTTTCCTCAACCGCAAGAACGTCATCGTCATCCTGATGTCGATCGAACTGATCCTGCTTGCGGTCAATATCAACATGGTTGCCTTCTCCTCCTTCCTCAACGACATCGTCGGCCAGGTCTTCGCCCTGTTCATCCTGACGGTCGCTGCAGCCGAGGCGGCAATCGGTCTGGCAATTCTTGTAGTCTTCTATCGCAACCGCGGTTCGATCGCCGTGGAAGACGTCAATATGATGAAGGGCTGATAAGGCTATGATCTTGTACAAGGCTATCGTCTTTCTTCCACTGATCGGCGCGCTGATAGCCGGCCTCGGCGGCCGCGCAATCGGTGCGAAGGCATCCGAATACATCACCACCGGTCTCCTGATCACGTCCGCCGTACTGTCGTGGATCGTGTTCCTCGACGTCGGCTTCGGTGCCCACGAAGGCGAGGGGATCATCAAGGTCGAAGTGCTGCGCTGGATCCAGTCCGGCGGCCTCGACGTCGAATGGTCGCTGCGCATCGATACGCTGACAGCCGTCATGCTCGTCGTCGTCAACACCGTTTCGAGCCTGGTTCACCTCTACTCGATCGGCTACATGCACCACGATCCGCATCGGCCGCGCTTCTTCGCCTATCTGTCGCTGTTCACCTTCGCGATGCTGATGCTGGTGACCTCCGACAACCTGCTGCAGATGTTCTTCGGCTGGGAAGGCGTGGGTCTGGCGTCGTACCTGCTGATCGGTTTCTGGTACAAGAAGCCATCGGCCTGCGCGGCTGCCATGAAGGCGTTCATCGTCAACCGCGTCGGTGACTTCGGCTTCATCCTCGGCATGGGCGGCATCTTCGTGCTGTTCGGCTCGATCAACTTCGAAACGATTTTCGCCGCGGCCCAGAACTTCCTGCCGGCAGATGGTTCGGCAAACAATGACGTCGTGCTGAACCTGTTCGGCATGCAGCTCGACAAGGCCGGTGCGCTGACCGCCGTCTGCCTGCTGCTGTTCATGGGTGCCATGGGCAAGTCGGCTCAGTTCCTGCTGCACACCTGGCTCCCGGACGCCATGGAAGGCCCGACCCCGGTTTCGGCGCTCATTCACGCCGCGACCATGGTTACCGCCGGCGTCTTCCTCGTCGCCCGCATGTCGCCGCTGTTCGAACTGTCGCCTGATGCCCTCACGATCGTGACGATCGTCGGTGCCATCACCGCCTTCTTCGCCGCGACCGTCGGCCTCGTGCAGAACGACATCAAGCGCGTGATCGCCTACTCGACCTGTTCGCAGCTCGGCTACATGTTCGTTGCGCTCGGTATCGGTGCCTATGGCGCCGCCGTCTTCCACCTGTTCACGCACGCCTTCTTCAAGGCGCTGCTGTTCCTTGGTGCAGGTTCGGTCATCCACGCCGTCTCCGACGAGCAGGACATGCGTCACATGGGTGGTCTGCGGAAGTACATTCCGAAGACCTTCTGGATGATGTTCATCGGCACGATCGCGCTGACCGGCGTCGGCATCCCCGGCACCATCATCGGTACCGCTGGCTTCTTCTCGAAGGATGCGATCATCGAATCCGCCTTCGCTGCGCACAGCCCGGTTGCAAGCTTCGCCTTCGTGATGATGGTCATCGCCGCGATGTTCACCAGCTTCTACTCCTGGCGTCTGGTATTCATGACTTTCTACGGCAAGCCGCGCGCTTCCGCGGACGTCATGCACCACGTCCACGAGTCGCCGTTCGTCATGCTGCTGCCGCTCTACCTGCTGGCTATCGGTGCGTTGCTCGCCGGTGTCGTGTTCCGCGAATACTTCTTCGGCCATGACTACGATCACTTCTGGAGCGGCGTGTTGTTCACCCTGCCTGCCAACGATCTGGTCAATGAGTTCCACCATGTGCCGACCTGGGTGAAGTGGAGCCCGTTCGCAGCCATGGCCATCGGTCTGGTGACCGCCTGGTTCATGTACATCCGCTCGCCGGAAGTGCCGCGCACGCTCGCCCGCCAGCACCACTTCCTCTACAACTTCCTGCTCAACAAGTGGTACATCGACGAACTCTACGACTTCCTGTTCGTGCGTTCCGCCAAGGCCCTTGGCAACTTCCTCTGGAAGAAGGGGGATGTGGGAGTAATCGACCAATACGGCCCGAACGGCGTTGCCGCCCGTGTCGTTGACATCACCAACCGCGTCGTACGTCTGCAGACCGGTTACCTCTATCACTACGCGTTCGCGATGCTCCTCGGCATTGCCGCACTCGTCACTTGGATGATGCTCGGGAGTTCGTTCTGATGACCGATTGGCCCATTCTTACAACGGTCACCTTCATGCCGCTGGTCGGCGTGCTGCTCCTGCTCCTGACGCGGGAAGACAGCGCCTTTGGCCGCCGTAACATTCTCAATGTTTCGCTGCTGACGACCATTTTCACCTTCATCGTGTCGCTGTTCATCTGGATCGGGTTCGACAACTCGAATCCCGGCTTCCAGATGGTCGAACGCCACGAGTGGCTGAACTCCGGCATCGCGTACCATGTCGGCGTCGACGGCATCTCGATGCTGTTCGTCATCCTCTCGACGTTCCTGATGCCGTTCTGCGTACTGGCAAGCTGGAACTCGATCGGGAAGCAGCTGAAGGCATACATGATCGCCTTCCTCATTCTCGAAACGATGATGATCGGCGTGTTCGTGTCGCTCGACATCGTGCTGTTCTACGTGTTCTTCGAAGCCGGCCTTATCCCGATGTTCATCATCATCGGTGTCTGGGGCGGCAAGGACCGCGTCTACGCCAGCTACAAGTTCTTCCTCTACACCCTGCTTGGCTCGGTTCTCATGCTGCTGGCCATCATGGCGATGTACTGGCAGGCTGGTACGACCGACATCACCGAACTACTGAAGCACGACTTCCCGGCACATATGCAGACGTGGCTATGGCTCGCCTTCTTCGCGTCGTTTGCCGTGAAGATGCCGATGTGGCCGGTCCATACCTGGCTTCCCGATGCACACGTTCAGGCGCCGACCGCCGGTTCGGTCATCCTGGCTGGCGTGCTGCTGAAGCTCGGCGGCTACGGCTTCCTGCGCTTCTCGCTGCCGATGTTCCCGCTGGCGTCCGATTTCTTCGCGCCGATGGTGTTCGCTCTCTCGGTCATCGCGATCATCTACACCTCGCTGGTGGCGATGATGCAGGACGACATCAAGAAGCTGATCGCCTATTCGTCGGTTGCGCACATGGGCTACGTGACCATGGGTATCTTCGCAGCCAACGCGCAGGGCATCCAGGGCTCGATCTTCCAGATGCTGTCGCATGGTATCGTCTCGGGCGCGCTCTTCCTCTGCGTCGGCGTCGTCTATGACCGCATGCACACCCGCGAGATCACAGCCTATGGCGGCCTCGTGAACAACATGCCGAAATATGCCGTCGCCTTCATGGTCTTTACCATGGCGAACGTCGGCCTTCCCGGTACCTCGGGCTTCGTCGGCGAGTTCCTGACCCTGATCGGCGTGTTCCGCGCCAACACCTGGGTTGCGCTTTTCGCCGCCACCGGCGTCATCCTTTCGGCCGCCTATGCTCTCTGGCTCTATCGCCGGGTGATCTTCGGTGCGCTCGAGAAGGACAGCCTCAAGGGGCTTCTCGATCTTTCGACGCGCGAGAAGGTTATCCTCTATCCGTTGATCGTCCTGACCATCTTCTTCGGTGTGTATCCGGCACCGGTATTCGATGCCACGGCCGCCTCGGTGGACCTTCTGCTCAACAACTACTCCGCAGCCTTGAAGGCAGCGCAAGACGTTGCGCTTTCGGTGCAATGACGACAGGACCTATTGGACATGACTGCTGAACTCCTTCTTGCAAGTCTGCATATCACAACGCCGGAGCTGATCCTTGCGGTCGGCGCCCTGGCGCTGCTGATGATCGGCGTCTTTTCCGGCGAACGGGCCACGAGCACGGTGACAGGGCTTGCGGTTGCGCTGCTCATCGCCTCCGGTCTGTGGCTCCTGATGGTGCCGTCGTCGGGCGAAGCCTTCAACGGCGCCTTCGTCTCCGATCCGTTCGCGCGGTTCATGAAGGTGATTGCGCTGGTCGGCTCGATCGTCGCGATGATCATGTCCGTCGGCCACGCCCGCTCGGAAGCGATCGACCGTTTCGAGTTCCCGGTGCTGCTGGTGCTGGCGACGCTCGGCATCATGCTGATGATCTCGGCCAACGACCTGATCTCGCTCTACCTGGCGCTGGAACTGCAGTCGCTGGCGCTCTACGTCGTTGCCGCCATCAACCGCGACAACATCCGTTCGACGGAAGCGGGCCTCAAGTACTTCGTGCTCGGCGCGCTTTCCTCGGGCATGATGCTCTACGGCATGTCGCTGGTCTATGGCTTCACCGGCCATACCGGCTTCGACGAGATCGCCGCCGCCCTGACCGCCGAAGGCCGTTCGCTCGGCCTGATCTTCGGCCTTGTGTTCATCCTCGCCGGTCTGGCATTCAAGATTTCGGCAGTGCCGTTCCACATGTGGACGCCCGACGTTTATGAAGGTGCGCCGACCCCGGTGACCGCGTTCTTCTCGGCCGCGCCGAAGATCGCCGCCATGGCCATCCTGACGCGTATCGTCATCAGCGCCTTCCAGCCGGTTCTCGCCGACTGGCAGCAGGTCGTGGTCTTCATCTCGATCGCTTCGATGCTGCTCGGTTCGTTCGCCGCGATCGGCCAGCGCAACATGAAGCGCCTGATGGCCTATTCCTCGATCGGCCACATGGGCTACGCGCTCGTTGGTCTGGCCGCGGGCACGCAGGCTGGCGTCACCGGCGTCATCCTCTACATGACCATCTACATGGTCATGACGCTCGGCACCTTTGCCGTCATCATGGCGATGCGCCGCAAGGAAGGCGGTAATGTCGAGAATGTCGACGATCTCGCCGGTCTTGCGACGACCAACCCGTTCATGGCGTGCGCGCTGACGGCTCTGATGTTCTCGCTTGCCGGTATCCCGCCGCTCGCCGGCTTCTTCGGCAAGTACTTCGTGTTCGTCGCGGCCATCGAAGCCAAGCTCTATGCGCTTGCCATCATCGGCATCCTGAGCTCGGTCGTCGGTGCCTACTACTACCTGCGCGTCATCAAGGTGATGTGGTTCGATCAGGCCTCGGGTGAATTCACCCGTGTTGCCGGTGAACTCCGCCTCGTCTTCGGTCTCGCTGGTCTGTTCGTCTGCGCCTACGTCTTCTTCGGCGGCATGATTGGGACGGCTGCAGAAGTCGCGGCTGCTACCTTCTTTTGATGAAGCAGGTGGGACAGCGCCGGGTGTCGATCGACGACTTCCGGCATGAGGCTCTCGCAGAGACCTCGTCGACCAATAATGAATGCCTGGCCCGTGCGCGGGCCGGGGATCCCGGCAATCTCTGGATCACCGCAGCCCGCCAGACAGGCGGGCGCGGTCGCAGAGGCCGCCCCTGGGTGTCCGAACCCGGCAATCTATATTCCTCCCTTCTGCTGATCGATCCGGCGCCGATGGCGCTTCTGGCGTCACTGCCGCTGGCTGTGGCCGTCGGCGTGTACGATACGGTTCGCCAGGTGCTGCCGTTCGGCGGCGATAGGGTGGACCTGAAATGGCCGAACGACGTGCTGATCGGGCGCAAGAAGACCAGTGGCATCCTGCTCGAAGGCGAAACCCTTCAAGATGGCCGACACGCGCTGGTGATCGGCATCGGCATCAATATCGCCCACAAGCCCGACAATCCGCTTTACCCGGTGACCTGCCTTTCAGAGCAGGGCAGCGCGGTGTCGCCGGAGGAACTCTTTGCCCGGCTGACCCTCTCGATGACCGACGCGCTTAACCTGTGGGATGGCGGCAGGGGTGCGAGTGCGGTCGTGGCGCGCTGGCGGGAAGCTGCCTGCGGCATCGGCGAGAAAATCACGATCAACTTCCCGGACCGGTCGATTTCCGGCATTTTTGCCGGAATTGATGATAATGGTCTGCTCATGCTCGAGACCGGCCCCGGCACGATTGTGCCCGTTGCGGCCGGCGATGTTTTTTTTGGATAGAACGGAATCGCGAATGGCGAACGAAGATTTGGTGTTTCTCCCGCTCGGTGGCGTCGGGGAAATCGGCATGAACCTGGCGCTTTATGGCTACGGGGCTCCCGGCCACAGGCAATGGATCATGGTCGATTGCGGCGTCACTTTTGCCGGGCCGGATCTTCCCGGCGTCGATCTGGTGCTGCCCGATATCTCCTTCCTTGCCAAGGAGCGCAACAACCTCAAGGGCATCGTGATCACGCATGCCCACGAGGATCACTACGGCGCTCTCAACGATCTCTGGCCGGGACTGAACGTGCCCGTCTATGCGTCCGCATTCACCGCCGGCCTTCTCGAAGCCAAGCGCAACTATGAAGGCAATCGCGCGGAAATTCCGATTACGCTGTTCAAGCCGGGCGAACGTTTCAACATCGGGCCGTTCAGCGTCGAGTCGATCAACGTCAACCATTCAATCCCTGAACCGATGTCGCTGGTGATCCGCACGCCGCTCGGAAACGTGGTTCATACCGGCGACTGGAAGATCGACACCGATCCGGCGATGGGCCCGCTCACCGACGAGGCACGTTTCCGAGCCGTCGGCGACGAGGGCGTCCTGGCGGTGATGTGCGATTCCACCAACGCCATGCGCGACGGTGTCTCACCGTCGGAAAGGGAAGTGTCGGAAGGGCTGCGCAAGATCATCGAGAGCGCCGAAGGGCGCGTTGCGATCACTACCTTCTCGTCCAATGTCGGCCGCGTACGCTCGATCGCCGAAGCGGCGGAAGCCGCGGGCCGCGAAGTAATGCTGCTCGGCAGTTCGCTGAAGCGCGTCACCGCGGTTGCCCGCGACCTGCATATGATGGACGGACTGAAGCCTTTCGTGGCGGAAGACGAGTTCAGCTTCATTCCGCGCGACAAACTGGTGGTGATCCTGACCGGAAGCCAGGGCGAGCCGCGTGCGGCGCTCGCGAAGATCGCTCGCGACGAGATGCGCAACGTGTCCCTTGCCGCCGGCGATACCGTGGTGTTTTCGTCGCGTGCCATTCCCGGCAACGAAAAGGCGATCCTCGACATCAAGAACGGCCTGATCGAGCAGGGGATCCTTGTCGTGACCGACAACGAAGCCCTGGTGCACGTTTCCGGCCATCCGCGCCGGAACGAACTGCAGAAGATGTACGAGTGGACGCGGCCGCAGATCCTGGTGCCGGTGCACGGCGAAGCGGCGCATCTGACCGCGCAGGCGGAGCTCGCCAAGCAGTCAGGTATTGCCGAAGTGCCGCGGGTTCGAAACGGCGACATCCTGCGCCTGGCGCCCGGCCCCGCTGAAGTCATCGGCGAAGCGCCGCATGGCCGGATCTTCAAGGACGGCAATCTCATTGGCGATCTCGATGAAATGGGCATCAACGAGCGCAAGAAGCTTGCCTATGTCGGCCATGTCGCGGTGAACGTCATCCTCGACGCCCGTTTCGAATTTGTCGATGACCCCGATATCGTCACCGTTGGTCTCCCGGCGTATGACGATGAGGGAGATGACATGGACGATACCCTCTACGACGCCGTCCTCGGCGCGGTCGAGAGCATCCCGCGCGCACGCCGCAAGGATCTGGACACCGTGCGCGAGGCGGTACGCCGGGCGGTTCGTTCGGCCGCCAATCAGGCGTGGGGCAAGAAGCCGGTGGTCACCGTTTTTCTGACCAAAGTCTGACATACATAGCGGAGGGCGGCAGCTAATGTGCCGCCTTCGACCGATGAAGGAACGCAGATGCTTGGAAGAGTGAATCACATCGCTATCGCCGTGCCGGATCTGGCTGCAGCAACAGCGGCCTATCGTGACACGCTGGGAGCAAGGGTGTCGCAGTACCAGGCGTTGCCGGAACATGGCGTGACCGTGGTTTTCGTGGAATTGCCGAATACCAAGATCGAACTGCTCGAACCGCTTGGCGAAGGTTCGCCGATCGCGGCGTTTCTCGCCAAGAACCCCGGCGGCGGCATGCACCATGTCTGCTACGAGGTGGACGACATCCTTGCGGCACGGGACCAGTTGCTGAAAGCCGGCGCCCGCGTGCTCGGCAATGGCGAACCGAAGATCGGCGCGCATGGCAAGCCGGTGCTGTTCCTGCATCCGAAGGACTTCTTCGGCACGCTGATCGAACTCGAACAGGTGTAATTTCGGCGGCGGCTCGGTCGTTTTCTTCACAAAGAGGACGACCGACGAACTGGCGACGTCCCGGTACTCTGGAAAAATGTCGCAGGGTACCATCGCCTATTGTTCATGACGGGGGCGGTTTGTATAAGCCGGATCAAAGGAGACCGTCGTGGCGCTGTTTTCGGCTTTTGCTGTCTATTTTATAATCTGGTGGCTGACGCTGTTCGCCATCCTGCCGATTGGCCTGCGCACGCAGGCCGATGACAACGAGGTCGTTCCCGGCACCGTCGAAAGCGCACCGACGCAGTTTCGAGCGCGACGGGTACTGGTCATGACGACGCTGGTATCCGCCGTGATCTACGGCGCCTGGTATGTCGCCTCGGCACATCTCGGCTTCAGCCTCAATTCAATTCCGCGGGTGGTGCCGAAATTCGATTGAGCGGCAGTCATCATACTGTCGTGAAAAGGCTGCACAAGGAACCCGCGCAAGGCTGGGATCGCTGGGGCCTTCGGCAATTGGGCGGATGGGGCGCTGGGCCTACTCCGAATTGCGGAAGGGAAGGTTGCTGCAGGGCAAAAAAAAACAAGGCTGAAAGCCTTGTTTTAAAAATTGTCGCGTGACCCTTTTCCGTTACCGGGGCTGCGAACGAGCGCGCCTAGATCTGATCCTCCCAAGACTTGACCGCGAAAGGCGACAAGAATTTAACCTTCTTGCCTGTTTTGTGAGCCGAAACTAGCCCAAAGAATAGGCTTTGTCACTCGATTTTTTTATATTTTGGCGACAGTGTGGTAAAAAAAATCAAATGACGCAAATGTGATCGGGCGGGCGCGAATGCGCCGAGATTGTGGCTGCGGAAATGACACCGATCCCGCTAAGCACCTGTTTTCGCATCTGACTTGCCGCATGACGCAAGGCGGGTTTTCATCGTCCTGCGAAGCGGCTATGTACTTGGCCAATCTTTCCTATCGTCGAACGATTCCCTTGCGCGGAATCCCTTATCATCGGAAGCCATCCATGCGCCTGTCCCGCTACTTCATGCCGATCCTGAAGGAAAATCCCAAGGAAGCGGAAATCGTCTCTCACCGCCTCATGCTGCGCACCGGCATGATCCGCCAGCAGAGCCAGGGCATCTATTCGTGGCTTCCGCTCGGCAAGCGCGTTCTCGACAAGGTCAACAACATCATCCGCGAGGAACAGAACCGCGCGGGCGCGGTCGAGCTGCTGATGCCGACCCTGCAGTCGGCCGAGCTCTGGCAGGAAAGCGGCCGCTACGACGACTACGGCAAGGAGATGCTGCGCATCAAGGACCGCCAGGACCGTCCGATGCTCTACGGTCCGACCAACGAGGAGATGGTCACCGACATCTTCCGGTCCTACGTCAAGTCCTACAAAAACCTGCCGCTGAACCTCTATCATATCCAGCTGAAGTTCCGTGACGAGATTCGCCCGCGCTTCGGCACCATGCGTTCGCGCGAGTTCCTGATGAAGGATGCCTATTCCTTCGACCTGACGCGCGACGACGCCATCCATTCCTACAACAAGATGTTCGCGGCCTACCTGCGCACCTTCGACCGTCTCGGCCTGCGCGCGATCCCGATGCGCGCCGATACCGGCCCGATCGGCGGCAACCACAGCCACGAGTTCATCATCCTGGCGGACACCGGTGAGTCGGAAGTGTTCTGCCACAAGGATTTCGTCAGCTTTGACATTCCCGCTGCGGACACCGATTTCGACGATGTCGCCGGCCTGCAGGCGATCTTCGACAAGTGGACGTCGCTCTACGCGGCCACCTCCGAAATGCACGATGAGGCCGCATTCAACGCCATCGATGAAGGCGAGAAGCTGTCGGCGCGCGGTATCGAAGTCGGCCACATCTTCTATTTCGGCACCAAGTATTCCGAGCCGATGGGCGCCAAGGTCCAGGGTCCGGATGGCAAGGAGCACCCGGTCCACATGGGTTCCTACGGCATCGGCCCGACCCGCCTTGTTCCCGCCATCATCGAAGCATCGCATGACGAGAACGGAATCATCTGGCCGGCTTCGATCGCGCCGTTCGATGTGGTGGTCATCAACATGAAGGCCGGCGATGCGGCCTGCGATGCCGCCTGCGAGAAGGTCTACGCAGAACTGCGCAAGGCCGGCAAGGACGTGCTGTACGACGACACGGACGACCGTGCCGGCACCAAGTTCGCGACCGCCGACCTGATTGGCGTACCGGTGCAGGTCATCGTCGGCCCGCGTTCGATCGCGAACGGCGAGGTCGAGATCAAGGATCGCAAGTCCGGCGCGCGGGAAACCGTGACGCTCGAGGCGGCGATCAACAAGTTGACGGCATGATGGCACGGCGCGCTTCGGCGCGCCGTCCTTGCACGATGCAGGCATTGTCCTGCACGATGATGTGGAGTTTCTGGTGCGGCCGGCGGCCCGCCAGGCTCCTGAGAAGATGGGGATGAGATGACGAGCAGCGTGATCGAGGACAACGTGGCGGATACCGGCGTAGCGAACTCACCTCGGCCATTCTCGACCTTCGAACGGCTCGTCGCCTGGCGCTACCTGCGTTCGCGGCGGAAGGAAGCGTTCATCTCCGTGATCGCCGGCTTTTCCTTCATCGGCATCATGCTCGGCGTGGCGACGCTGATCATCGTCATGGCGGTGATGAACGGCTTTCGTACCGAGCTGATCTCGCGCATCCTCGGCATCAACGGCCATATGATCGTGCAGCCGATCGACGAGCCGCTGAACGACTATGACGAACTGGCAAAGAAGTTTTCCGCCGTGCCCGGCGTGACCATGGCCTTGCCGCTGGTCGAGGGCCAGACGCTCGCCTCGGGGCGTCTTGGGGCGGGAACGGGCGCGCTGGTGCGCGGCATCCGTCCTGACGACATCACCAAGGTTAAGGAAGTGGCCGGCAATATCCGCTCCGGCGATCTCGTCGGCTTTGCCGCGGGCGAGGGCGTCCTGATCGGCTCGCGTCTTGCCGCAGCACTGGGGCTGAGTGCCGGGGACCAGATTACGCTGGTGTCACCGGAAGGTGACGTCACCCCGATGGGCGTCAATCCGCGGGTGAAATCCTACCAGGTCTCAGGCGTGTTCGAGATCGGCATGTCGGAATACGACGCTTCGATCATCTACATGCCGCTCGAGGAAGCGCAGCTCTACTTCAATGCGGATGGCCTCGTGCAGTCGATCGAGCTCTTCGTGGACAACCCCGACAAGGTGGAGGAGTACCGGCCGCTGATCGAGGATGCCGCCGGGCGGCAGATCTACCTGACCGACTGGCGCCAGCGGAACCAGACCTTCTTCTCGGCTCTGCAGGTCGAACGCAACGTGATGTTCATGATCCTGACGCTGATCGTGCTGGTCGCGGCGCTCAACATCATTTCCGGCCTGATCATGCTGGTGAAGGACAAGGGCCGCGATATCGCCATCCTGCGCACCATGGGAGCGACCTCGGGCTCGATCATGCGGATCTTCTTCATGACGGGGGCGGCGATCGGGGTTGTCGGCACGCTGGCCGGCGTCGCACTCGGTGTCATCGTCTGCCTCAATATCGAAAGCATCCGGCAGTTCTTCTCGTGGATATCCGGCACGGTCCTGTTCGATCCGGAACTCTATTTCCTCAGCCAGCTGCCGGCTGACATGAATTTGGGGGAAACCGTCACCGTCGTCATCATGGCGCTGACGCTGTCTTTCCTGGCCACCATCTTCCCGGCCTGGCGCGCCTCGCGCCTCGACCCGGTCCAGGCGCTGCGTTACGAATAAGGACATGAGTGACCGCATGAACCGCAAAATCGCCCTGCAGCTTTCCGGCGTCGAGCGTCACTATGGACAGGGGGACACGCTCCTCTCGATCCTCAAGGGCGCCAACTTCACCATGAGGAGCGGCGAGATCGTTGCGCTGGTGGCCCCGTCCGGCACCGGCAAGTCGACCCTCCTGCATATCGCCGGGCTTCTGGAGAAGCCCGACGCGGGCGAAGTCTTCGTCAATGGCGAATCCTGCGGCCATCTCAACGATGATCGCCGCACTGCCATTCGCCGCAGCGATATCGGCTTTGTCTACCAGTTCCACCATCTGCTGCCGGAGTTTTCCGCCCTCGAGAACATCATGATGCCGCAGATGATTTCCGGCCTGCCACAGGGCGAGGCGCGCGAGCGGGCGAAGCAATTGCTTGACTACATGCGCATCGGCCACCGCGCCGATCACCGCCCGGCAGAGCTCTCGGGCGGCGAACAGCAGCGCGTCGCTATCGCCCGCGCCGTCGCCAATGCGCCGATGGTGCTGCTCGCCGACGAGCCGACCGGCAATCTCGACCCGGAGACCGCACACTACGTGTTCGATGCACTGGAGGCGCTCGTCCGCCAGTCGGGGCTAGCGGCGCTGATCGCCACGCACAACCACGACCTGGCCGCACGCATGGACCGCCGCGTGACGCTCAGCGACGGTCAGATCCTCGAGATCTGAACCGTCGCGGCTGGCGCGCTTTGCGGGGCGCGCGCAGCACCTGTTCGAGCCGGCTGGCGCGTCTGGCCGCATCTCCCGCCTTGTCGTACTCCCACCCGTTCTGAATGCCTCTCAGCGTGCCGGTTAACCGCGTTCACGCTGGGGCGAAGAATTTTTGTGGCGTTGATTGACAATGGAACAAAAAATGAACACAATAAAAACATAGAGGAAACAAGGAGACGACAATGACCGATTTCATTCGCGATATCGCCGCATTTGCCTCGATGGCTATGTTCCTTGGCAGCTTTGCCGTCATCGTGATGGCGTTCTGAGCCGATCGCAAAACGGTTAGGGATAGCGCGGCTGTTCCACCGATACGTTCTGGACATTGCCTGCGCGGCGGACGAAAGTCCGCCTGACTCTCAACAAACGCGTGGAAGCAGTGCATGGCCGGAGAAGAAGCTAAGAGCGTGGATGGCGTGAACGGTTCGCCTGGGTTCGTTCATTTGCGTATGCATTCGGCGTTCTCGCTGCTCGAGGGCGCGTTGCCGCTGAAGAAGATCCTCAGCAAGGCGGTCGGCGACAACCAGCCGGCGCTGGCAATTACCGATACCAACAATCTGTTCGTGGCTCTCGAATTCGCGCAGAAGGCGATCGGTGACGGTGTGCAGCCGATCATCGGCTGCCAGGTGTCGATCGACATGGAGGACGGCGAGGCCGATAGGCGCAATCCGCAGCAGGCACTGGCCAAGATGCCGTCGATCGTTCTGCTCGCCAGTGACGCGCTCGGCTACGAGAGACTGGTCGACCTCGTCAGCCGCGCCTATCTCGGGGGCGAAGGCAGTCAGGCCGTGCATGTCAAGGCGTCATGGCTCGAGGAGATCGGCGTTGACGGCATCATAGCGCTGACCGGCGCGTCCACCGGGCCGGTCGACATCGCAATGCGGGAGGGGCACCGGGAGCAGGCCGTAACGCGACTGGAGTACCTGAAGCGCGTCTTCGGCGACCGGCTTTATGTCGAGCTGCAGCGACATGGCGATTATGACCGCCGCCACGAACTGCGGATGGTCGAGCTTGCCTATGAATACGATTTGCCGCTGGTCGCGACCAACGAAGCCTTCTTTCCGACCCGGGATGACTTTGACGCCCACGACGCGCTGATGGCCGTGGCCCACAATGCCATCGTCTCCGACGACACTCGCTTCCGACTGACGCCGGACCACTATCTGAAGAGCCGCGCCGAGATGATGGCGCTCTTTGCCGATCTTCCCGAGGCGCTCGAAAACACCGTCGAGATCGCCCGGCGCTGCTCGTTCGTTCTTGATACACGCAAGCCGATCCTGCCGCGCTTCACCGGTGCCACTGCGGATCCGGAAGAAGCGGAACGCGCCGAGGCGGACGAATTGCGCCGCCAGGCGGTCGAGGGGCTCGAGCACCGGCTGCAGGCCCTCGGCATGGCCGCTGGCTACGAGGAGAAGGACTACCGCGAGCGACTGGAATTCGAGCTCAGCGTCATCGAGCGCATGAAGTTTCCGGGCTACTTCCTTATCGTTTCCGACTTCATCAAGTGGGCCAAGATACAGGACATTCCCGTCGGCCCGGGCCGCGGCTCGGGTGCAGGTTCGCTTGTCGCCTATGCCCTGACGATCACCGACGTCGATCCCTTGCGCTTCTCTCTGCTGTTCGAACGCTTCCTCAATCCCGAACGCGTATCGATGCCGGACTTCGATATCGACTTCTGCCAGGACCGCCGCGAAGAGGTGATCCGCTACGTCCAGCAGAAATATGGTCGCGAACAGGTGGCGCAGATCATCACCTTCGGTTCGCTGCAGGCGCGCGCCGCCTTGCGCGACGTCGGCCGCGTGCTCGAGATGCCCTATGGCCAGGTCGACAAGATCTGCAAGCTGGTGCCGAACAACCCGGCCAATCCGACGCCGCTCTACAAGGCGATCGAGGAGGAGCCGCGGCTGCAGGAGGAGGCGGAGAACGAGCCGGTCGTCGCCCGGCTGCTCGATATCGCCCAGAAGATCGAGGGGCTCTACCGCCACGCCTCGACCCATGCTGCCGGTATCGTCATCGGCGACCGGCCGCTGTCGAAGCTGGTGCCGATGTATCGCGATCCGCGCTCCGACATGCCGGTCACCCAGTTCAACATGAAGTGGGTGGAGCAGGCCGGGCTGGTGAAGTTCGACTTCCTTGGCCTGAAGACGCTGACGGTGCTCAAGACCGCGGTCCGGTTCATCGCCAAGCGCGGCATCGATGTCGATCTCGCCAGCATTCCGCTCGACGACAAGCTGACCTACGAAATGCTCTCGCGCGGCGAGACCGTCGGCGTGTTCCAGGTGGAAAGTGCCGGCATGCGCAAGGCGCTGATCGGCATGCGGCCGGACTGCATCGAGGACATCATCGCGCTGGTGGCGCTCTACCGTCCCGGTCCGATGGAGAACATCCCGGTCTACAATGCCCGCAAGCACGGCGAGGAGGAGATCGAGTCGATCCATCCGATGATCGACCATCTGCTGAAGGAGACGCAGGGCGTCATCGTCTACCAGGAACAGGTGATGCAGATTGCCCAGGTGCTGTCGGGCTATTCGCTCGGCGAAGCCGATCTCCTGCGTCGCGCCATGGGTAAGAAGATCAAGGAGGAGATGGACAAGCAGCGCGCGCGCTTCGTCGAAGGTGCCGTCAGGAATGGCGTGTCCAAGCCGCAGTCCGACCTGATCTTCGACCTCCTGGCGAAGTTCGCCAACTACGGCTTCAACAAGTCGCACGCCGCCGCCTACGCCATCGTTTCCTACCAGACGGCCTACCTGAAGGCGCATTATCCGGTCGAGTTCCTGGCCGCGTCGATGACCCTCGATATGGCCAATACCGAAAAGGTCAACGACTTCCGGCAGGATGCCGGCCGCCTCGGCATCAAGGTCATTCCGCCGTCGGTGCAGACATCGTTCCGTCAGTTCGAGACCGGCGACAACTGCATCTACTATTCGCTTGCGGCACTGAAGGGCGTCGGCGAATCCGCAGTCGAGCACATCGTCGCGGTTCGCGGCGATAAGCCGTTCGCCAGCATCGAGGATTTCTGCCTGCGGATCGACCCGAAGCAGATCAACCGCCGCGTGCTCGAAAGCCTGATCTCGGCGGGGGCGTTCGACTGCTTTGGCCACGATCGCGCCCAACTGGTCGCGGGTCTGGACCGGATCATCGGCTATGCCCAGCGCGCCCAGGAAAACAAGGTAAGCGGGCAGTCGGACATGTTCGGGGTGGGGGCCGCCACCGGACCGGAGGTGCTCGTGTTCCCGCCGTTCACGCCGTGGCTGTCGTCGGAAAAGCTGCACCGCGAGTTCCAGGTGCTCGGTTTCTATCTCTCGGCCCATCCGCTCGATGCCTATAACGACATTCTCGCGAAGATGCGCGTGCAGACCTTTGCCGATTTTTCGGGTGCCGTGAAGCAGGGCGCGACGGCGGGACGGCTCGCCGGTACCGTTACCTCGCGTCAGGAGCGTAAGACCCGTACCGGCAACAAGATGGGCATTGTCGCCTTTTCCGATTCCTCCGGACAGTATGAGGCGGTGCTGTTTTCGGAAGGCCTCAACCAGTATCGGGACCTGCTCGAGGCGGGCAAGTCGCTGGTGATTACCGTCGCCGCCGAAGAACGTCCCGAGGGCATCGGCCTGCGCATCCAGACGGCACAGTCGCTCGAGGAGAAATCGGTGCAGATGCAGAAGGCGCTGCGCGTCTTCATCCGCGATCAGGGGCCATTGAAGGCGGTTGCCGCGCATCTCAACACCAGGGGGGACGGTCTTGTGTCCTTCGTGGTGATCAAGGAGGACGGGCGCCGCGAAATCGAGGTCGAGTTGACGGAGAAATACCGGATCTCGCCTGAGATCGCTGCGGCCCTGCGCACGGCGCCCGGCGTGCTCGACGTCGAACTGGTCTGACGGATCGATGGCAGGCGTGGTCTCTGCGGCCGGGCCTGGAGGACATTGCCGCGTTCGGTATGGGTATTGGAAGGGGCAGCTCTCAGGGTGGCCCTATGCACTTGCCGTGGCTGGTTATGGCTCGCCGGTGGCCGATCAACCCTTCTTGCTGCGGCTGCGGGATGCCTTGCGCGTGATGGTGATGAAGTCCGTCCCCAGGCCGGTCTCCATGCCGAGGCCGGTATCGGAAATCGTGATCGAGCTGCCCTGTGCCAGCACAAGGCCGATCCGGTGGCGCACATCCGGCGGAATGCTGATCCGGTCGAGGGCCGCCATCGCTGCGTCCATCCCGTGCACATTTTCAGGGTCGGTGATGCCGAGGCGCTTGCGGGTTTCCGGGCCAAGGTCGTTTTCGAGCGAGGTCAGTTGCCATTCGGCATCGTTTCTCAGCCGGTCGATCCGGATCGCGGTCAGGAAGTGGGTGCCGAGCGCCTTGTGCGGCTCGCGGATTTCGATGGCGGCCTCGAACAGCGGCTCGAATTTCTGGCGGACCATGATCTTGCCGAGCGGCGGTTCCCCGCGCCCGGCGGCCTCGTAGAGCGCAGACAGGAAGGCCGGCGTCACGGGCGTTCCATCGACGGGCATCTCCCTGCTTTCCTTGAAGGCGTTGATCGCGGCACGGGTGACGGGACCGATCCGGCCGTCCGGGGTTCCGGCATCGAAACCGAGCGTGGCAAGCATTTCCTGCACGTCGCGGATGACGTCGGCAGGCTCGCGGCGGGTGATCAGGATACGCAGTGGCGGCGGCTCGGGAAGCACGGCGGTCGCGCTCGCGCCGACGTTCGGCAACATGGCCGTGCTCAGCGCCAGTTCGACGGGCTGACTGAAAATGCCGGGCATGGCCGGTCGCAGTTCGGCGTCCGACAGCAACTGATGGTCGCCGGCGGCGCTGAATGGCAGAAACAGTGCCGGATGGCTGAATGCCTGCGGCTCGACGGGCGCATCGGTGATGACCACATGGGCGCCGCGCTCGGTCATGCGAAACAGCGACTTCGCGAATCCGCGGGGCAGGCGCACACAGCCATGCGAAGCCGAATAGTTCGGTACGTGGCCTGACTCGTGCAGCGCGATACCGGACCAAGTGAGCCGCTGCATGTAGGGCATCGGCGAATTGGCATAGATGTTGGATGCGTGATGCCGGCGCTTCTCGAGGATCGAGAATACGCCGCTCGGGGTCGTGTGCCCGCTCTTCCCGGTCGAGACTTTCGACGTCGCGATGGCTCGCCCACCCTCATAGACGGTGAGCGACTGCTTCTCCTTGGAAACGAAGATCTGCAGCGGGCCCGGGTCTTCGGCCATCGCGGGATGTGACAGGGACAGTGCCGACGCCGAAAGGATACCGAGGCCGATGGTCATACGCAAAAACATGATACTCACCCGGAACGCAGTACAGAACGCTCGAGGAATACCGGTTCTCGTTTAAGAAGTTTTGAATCGCGGGAACGAAGGCCGATGCTACCGGCGCTCCTTGCCGAAGGTGAAGCCGGTTTCCACCGTCTTCTTACCGAATTTTTCCCGGATCTTGTCCATTGCAGCCTCGGCAGCGGCGCGGCGGCCGGCCTGTTCGTCGACGAGATCCGGCGGGTCCGCACGCGTGGGATCGCTGAGGTCGCTGACGCCGATGCCGATCAGCCGGAATTTCGTGCCGTCTGTCTCCTTTTCGAGAAGCGTCAGGCCGGTGCGAAAGATGCGGTCGGCAAGCTGGGTCGGATCGTCGAGCCGCTTGTTGCGCGTGCGGCTCTTGAAGTCGCCGGTCTTGAGCTTCAGCACCACGGTCTGCCCTGCCGTGTCGCTCTTCTTCAGCCGCCAGGCGACCTTTTCAGAAAGCGCCCTGAGATGCGGGACGAGATCTTCGTGGCGGGAAATGTCGTCGTTGAACGTCGTTTCCGCCGAGACGCTCTTGGCCGGCTCGTTCAGGTGCACCTCGCGATCGTCGTCGCCACGGGCAAGCCGGAAGAGCCTTTGTCCCATGGTGCCGTAGCGGCGCATGAGATCGGTTTCGTCCATCGTCTGCAATTGCCCTATGGTGCGGATGCCGTCGCGCTCCAGCGTCGCGGCGAAGGCCTTTCCGACGCCCCAGATGGTGGTGACGGGGCGGGGGGCGAGAAAGCCCAGCGCTTCCGCCCGGCCGATGACCGAAAAGCCGCGCGGCTTCTGCAGGTCCGACGCGACCTTGGCGAGGAACTTGCAGTAGGAAAGCCCGACCGAAACGGTGATGCCGATTTCGGATTCCACGCGCCGGGCAAAGCGGGCAAGCACCCGCGCCGGCGTGTCGTGATGCAGGAGTTCGGTGCCCTTCAGTTCGAGAAAGGCCTCGTCTATCGAAAGCGGCTGCACCAGAGGCGTCAGTTCCTGCATCATGGTCCGTACTTCGCGCCCGACGCGGCTGTATTTCTCCATATCAGGACGAACGACGACCGCCTGAGGGCATGCTTCGAGCGCCTTGTACATCGGCATCGCCGAGCGCACGCCGTGGATACGGGCGATGTAGCAGGCGGTGGAGACGACGCCGCGCTTGCCGCCGCCGATGATCACCGGCTTGTCGATCAGGTCGGGATTGTCGCGTTTTTCCACCGAGGCATAGAAGGCGTCGCAATCGATATGCGCCAGCGTCAGCCGGTGCAGTTCGGCGTGATAGACGAGCCGCGGGCTGCCGCAGGCACGGCAACGCGACCTGCCGGCGGATTGGTCCGTGAGGCAGTCGCGGCAAAAACCCGGATTGGCGTCAGATGCTGGTGTCATCGTGGGAACAAATGTTGAACACGCGACCCTACGCTGGAACTCCGAGACACTCAAGAGCCGGCGCAGGTTTGTCTACAGCCCCTTCAGGGTGGCCACCGGTTCAAGGTTGCCGATAAACCAGTAATGATTTCAACGACCGATATGGCCATGGATGAGTTCAGCCGCTTGCGCCCAGTCGTTCGCCCGGCTGACGTCGGCTGACGGCAGCGGCGCGAACCGGTGAACCGGCGAATCCGGCATGAGATGGACAAGCAGGCATTCGGCCACATTGTCCCTTACCGAATGAAGATTGTGCGCCATATCGTCTATGAAGGCGACAGGCAGAGGACGATCCTGATGCAGCGCCTGAACGATCGGACCTTTCGGCTGCTCACTGGCGATCAGCGGGAAGGCGAGGCCGAGCCGGTCGAGCAGGCGGCGGCGCTGGGCGCGGAATTTTGGCGGCATGGCGGTGAGAAACAGCACGTCGGATTGCTGCGAGAGCCGCGCGAGCGAATCGCCGGCAAGATCGAAGGGCGTCTGCCACGTTTCCTGCGCGTTGAAGAACGCCTCGATCAGCCGGGAAACCTGCTGGTCCTCGAGCGGCTGCCCGGTGGCTTTGGCGACGATGTTGCCGTGAAGGCGGAAAGACCGCGGCAGGAATTCGTGACCTTCGCTGTCGAGGAAGGCCTGGAACGGATCGATGAACTGCAGCACGACGTCATCGACATCGCAGATGACCAGCGGACGATCGCCGAGCCTGATGTGCTGCAGGTCGAGGGCCTCGGTCATGCTCAGCATTCCCCGGAGTCGAGGCCGGGTTTGGCAAAATGCTGCCACGCGGAAACCACCGCTTCCGGCTTGGTCCCCGTGGCTTCGCAGAAGGCGAGCAGCGTCGGCTCGTGGCCCATGAGGAAATCGAGCATGCCGGCAAGGAAACCGGGATCGTTGACAGCGCCACGCAGCTGGCCGGGCTCTATGCCGGTGAGAGCCAGGAAGCGGCCCAGCATGTCTGGTTCGCAGGCAAGCCAGCCGAGCACCGCTACGGCGGTTTCCTGCGGATCGGAATATTCTGGTTTCGACATGCTTTTCATTTTAGGAGACCGAATTACCTCTTTTTCAACCAAATGGCCGTAGTGTGGCAGCCACGGGGAATATGGAATCGTCCTGCCGGCGAACTTATATGCTTGGAAAGAGCAGTTGCAAGGCAGGAAGCAAGGACACTTCGACATGCCCAAGCAGGTGATGATTGTAGAAGACAACGAGCTGAACATGAAGCTCTTTCGCGATCTCATCGAGGCGTCAGGCTACGCGACGATTCAGACCCGCAACGGTATGGAAGCACTCGATCTGGCCCGCAAGTACAAGCCGGATCTGATCCTGATGGATATCCAGTTGCCTGAGGTGTCGGGGCTGGAAGTGACCAAGTGGCTGAAGGAAGACGATGAGCTTCACGTCATCCCCGTTATCGCGGTCACCGCATTTGCAATGAAGGGAGACGAGGAGCGTATTCGCCAGGGCGGTTGCGAAGCCTATGTCTCCAAACCCATTTCAGTTCCGAAATTCATAGAGACGATAAAGACCTATCTCGGCGATGCCTGAGTTTTTCCGGCAGGAAAGAGCCAATGACCGCAAGAATACTGGTGGTTGATGATATTCCGGCGAATGTCAAAGTGCTCGAAGCGCGGCTTCTGGCAGAGTATTTCGACGTCCTGACGGCCAGCGATGGGCCATCGGCTCTGGCGATCTGCGAGCGCACCAGCGTCGATGTCGTCCTGCTCGACGTGATGATGCCCGACATGGACGGCTTCGAGGTCTGCGAGCGGCTGAAGAGCAACCCGCGCACCGCCCATATTCCCGTCGTGATGGTGACTGCCCTCGATCAGCCGTCCGACCGTGTCCGCGGCCTGAAGGCCGGTGCCGACGATTTCCTTACCAAGCCGGTCAATGACCTCCAGCTGATATCGCGGGTGAAGAGCCTCGTGCGCCTGAAGACGCTGAGCGACGAACTGCGTGTGCGCGCGGAAACCGCCCAGACCATCGGCATCGAGGACATGCTTCGCAATGCTGATGGCCGCCCGGAGGAACCGGCGCAGATCCTGCTGGTCGACGGACGCGCCAATTCGCAGGAGCGCCTGATCAAGGCCCTGAAGCCGATTGCCGAAGTGACCGCCATGTCGGATCCGCAAGGCGCGCTGTTCGAAGCGGCTGAAAATCATTTCGAGATGGTCATCGTCAACGGCAACTTCGAAGACTACGACCCCTTGCGGCTCTGTTCGCAACTCCGTTCGCTCGAGCGGACACGTTTCGTGCCGGTGCTGCTGATCACGGAGCAGGGCGCCGACGACATGATCGTCCGGGCCATGGACCTTGGCGTCAACGACTATGTGACCCGGCCGGTCGATCCCAACGAACTCGCTGCGCGCTGCCTCACCCAGATCCGCCGCAAGCGCTACAACGATCAACTGCGTGACAGCGTGCAGCAGACGATTGAACTCGCCGTAACCGACGGGCTCACCGGGCTTCACAACCGGCGCTATTTCGACAGCCACCTCAAGACCCTGTTTGAGCGCGCCGTGCGGCGCGGCCGGCCGCTGTCGGTATGCATTACCGACATCGACCGCTTCAAGCAGGTCAACGACACCTACGGACATGATGCCGGTGACGAGGTCCTCAGGGAATTCGCCACGCGCATACGCTCGACCGTCCGGGGCGCCGACCTTGCCTGCCGCTATGGCGGCGAGGAGTTCGTCGTGGTCATGCCGGAAACGACGGCCGACATGGCGGCCGTCGTCGCCGAGCGGCTGCGGCTCGTCGTGGAAAGCAGCCCTTTCGCACTGAACGCTTCGGGCAAGGCGATCGCCATCACCGCATCCATGGGGATTGCCTCGATCGAGACCGGAGTGGAAACGCCCGAGCAGTTGTTCCGCCTGGCGGACCAGGCGCTCTACGAGGCCAAGAAGGCCGGCCGCAACCGCGTCGTCGCTGCCGCTGCCTGATACTGTGGATCCGGAATACGCCGGGAATTTCGCGCTTGGGCGGTAGACCCCGAGTGCCGCAAACCTGCAAGTAGCACATTGCTGCGCGGTCGAATCGCCACCCTGCGACTGCGCCATTGCGGCACTTCAACCGCCCTGCATTGCAGTACTTGATGGCTGCAAATCCCAGGCTGTATAAGCGGCAATTAGTGGTGGCATCAGGATATTAATTCACCGTATCTCTGCGTGATTCTTAACCATAAATGCATGCCAACGGTCGCATGCATTAAGAGAATGTTGATTTTTCCCCGGTTTCGGGCGACTTTAACTTCAGAGTTTCAGAGGTTGGTCCCGTTTAGGGACAGATATACCCCATGATGCTCAGGTCCGCCGCATCTCCTGGGTCGTGGGGTCGGTCGACTGGCAAGCAGCAAGAGCGGTTCCTCGTGCCGCTGGTGCGTGCTGGTCGACCCCCAATTGAGCGCCACTTTCCGAAAGGGAAGTGGCGTTTTCTTTTTGTGTTCGCGGAGAGGCGAATCAGTCGCGGCATACCTCCACCGAGGTAAGCAGGGGCGGCAGCGACCGCAAACGCAAAAGGCGCGCTGCTGGTGCAGCGCGCCTTTTGAAAGGACAGGAAAGACCCAGGATCTTACTTGATCTTGGTTTCCTTGAATTCGACGTGCTTCTTGACGACCGGGTCATACTTGGTCTTGGTCATCTTCTCGGTCATCGTACGGCTGTTCTTGGTCGTGACGTAGAAGAAACCAGTGTCGGCGGTCGACAGCAGCTTGATCTTGATAGTGGTAGCTTTCGCCATGGTAAATCTGCCTCTGAGAAGTATGAAGCCGTGGACGGCCAGTTGGAGCCCACGGCGAAATCTGGGCGGAAACTACAAATCGTGTCCGAAAAGTCAAGCCCGTTTCGCCCGGAAAAACAGCCGCGCCACAGAAAGAGCCACAAACATGCCGAAAAACATGGCGATGGCCCAGGCAAAGCCGTCATTGCCGTAGATGTCGATAGCCGCGCCGATCGCCTGCGGTCCCGCGACGGTGCCGACCGCGTAACAGAAGATGAAGGCGGCGTTGGCGGCGGCAAGGTCGGCGCCGGTCAGGCGCGAGCCGAGGTGGCTAAGCCCGACGGTGTAGAGCCCGGACACGCAACCGCCCCAGAAGAGCAGCACCACGGCCATCAGCACCCAGTTCTGGACCAGCATGGGCAGCGCCAGGGCCCCCAGAAGGCCCGTGAGCGCCATCAGGGCCAGCAAGGGGCGTTTGTCCCGCATTCGATCCGAAAGCATTCCCAGGGGGATCTGGAAGACCATGTTGCCGATACCCATGATCGTCAGCAGCAGGGCGGCCTGCGATTCGCTGAAGCCGTTGCGGGTGGCGTAGATCGGGAAGAGCGACAGGCCGCCGGCCTCCACGGCGCCGAAGACGAACACCGCTGCCGTCGCCGCCGGGACGAGGAAGACGTAGCGCATGAAATGCAGCTCGGGCTTCTCGTTGAGGACCGGGTTTTCACCGCGTGCGATGAAGACAGGGATGGCGGCAAGCAGGATTGCGGTCGCACCGACGATGAAAGGCAGGGCGCCTTCGCTGCCGATCAGCGAGAAAAGCAGCGGTCCGGTGGCAAAGCCCAGCGCCAGCACCGTTCCATAGATGCCGAGTACCAGTCCGCGCCGCTTGGGTGGCGCCGCCGCGGTGATCCAGAATTCGGAGAGGATGAACAGCGTCGTGGTAGCCCCGTGGAAGGCGAAACGCAGCGGGAACCACATCCAGAACGCCTCGGCATAGTAGAAGCCGAGCGAGCTGAGCGACGAAATGACGACGGCCCAGAGCATGGTGTGGGCCACGCCGTATCTGCGGGCGAGTTTGGTGGTGATGGGCGCGGCAATCATCGCTGCGGCCCCGGCCATGGCCGAATTCAGGCCGATCAGCGTCGACGATATGCCGCGCTTCTCGAGCACTATGCTCAGGAGCGGGAGACCGAGACCGATGGCGATGCCGACCGCGGTAATCGCGGATATGGCGGCGACGAGCGATGGCCAATGGATATCTTCGATTGGGCCAGAGATGCCGTTGCTCGGCTTTGACATGCAGTATTTCCTAGATGGTCAGCCGAACATGCTGTCCGCGCTGATTGAAATAGAAGGAGACGGCGCTGCCATAGGGCATGGCCGGGTCCATGCTGACGAGCGTCTGGATATCGCCGAGAATCAGTCGGGTGATATCGGGCATGTTCACGTCAGAAAAATTATCGAGATCGATCCATCTCATGTCTTGGAGTTCGTGCGTTTCGCGCGCATCGCCGGGTTCGATCCCGGCTTCGTCCGCAAAGGCAAGGAAGAAGCGGGCGTCGAATCGCTTGTTGTAGGTTGGCGGGGTGATCGCCCGCGCCACGTAGCGCAGGCACGAGAGATTGGCGTCGACCAGCCGCCGGCCGTCGGCGGCCGTGCCGTTGTCCGTGCCGATGATGAGGCCGGTTTCCTCTTCCAGTTCGCGGATTGCCGCCAGACCCAGCGCCCGCATGGCGCGCGCGGTCTTGCGGGTTCTTTCCCGCTCGGAGAGTTTTTGCAGCACCAGCGGATGGAGATCGCTGCAGAACGGCAGGGCATGGTCGTTTGGGTCGCAGCGTCCGCCCGGAAAGACATAGGTATCGGGCATGAATGCGTGGCCGCTGCTGCGGCGACCGACAAGCACGCGCATTCCGGGGCCGGAGCGGTCGATCAGGATCAACGACGCGGCGTCGCGCGGACGCAGCCTGACCTTGCGCGCCGGCTTTTCGCTGCCGGCGTGCTGCTCGGCAGGGATGGCGGCTCCCGTCATGCCTTGCGATCCCGCCCGGGAATTTCGGCGGCGTCATCCTCATGACCGCCGAAACCATGCATCCGCAAAGCCCATTGCAGGCCGATCACACCGCCCTTGATCGGCTGGATGCTCAACAGCCCGGCCAGGATAGTGATCGGGGTCCAGATCGCGAGATGGATCCACATCGACATCGGGAATGCCAGGTCAGTCATCATGAAACCGCCGACCGCCACGTGGCCGATGACGAAGATCACCAGGTACGGCGGAAGGTCGTCGGCGCGCTGGTGCGACATGTCCTCGTTGCAGGCGGCGCAGGCCTCGACAGGCTTGAGGAAGCCGCGAAACAGCTTGCCGCTGCCGCAGGCCGGACAGGTGTTGAGCAAGCCTCGCGTGATCGACTGACCGATCGGGCGGTCCGAAGGACCGGCGCTTCCGTAGTGAACGATATCATCGCCTTGATTGGCTGACATGGGGCTTCCTCCTGCCTTTCATGCTGTTTGCCGTCAGCGGCGGCCGCGCGGGGGGCGCGTTCCGGCCTGACGACGGTTCTTGGTTGCGCGCGCGGCCTTGTGGAAGGATCGCACGCCCAGGGGCATCTTGCGCCCCTCGCTCTGCATCTCGAAGCGTAGTGCACCGGCTAGCGGCACCGCCTCGACCAGCTTGACCTTGACGGCATCGCCGAGCTGATAGCCGAGCCCGGTCTTCTCCCCGGTCAGTGCCTGATGCGCCTCGTCATAGACGAAGTAGTCCGTGCCGAGCGTCGATACCGGGACGAAACCGTCCGCGCCGTAGTCCGGAAGCGCGATGAACAGACCCGACTTGGTGACGCCGGCAACGCGGCCATCGAATTCCTCGCCGATCCGGCCAGCGAGATGATGGGCGATGAGCCGGTCGACCGTCTCGCGCTCGGCCGCCATGGCGCGGCGCTCGAAGGTCGAGATCTCGGCGGCGATGTCGTCCAACTGGCCTTCCTCGGCGGGAGTGATGCCGCCTTCGCCAAGGCCGAGCGAGCCGACGAGCGCGCGATGGACGATGAGGTCGGCATAACGGCGGATCGGCGAGGTGAAGTGGGCGTACTTCATCAGGTTGAGGCCGAAATGGCCGATATTCTCGGGGCTGTAGATCGCCTGGCTCTGCGAGCGCAGCACCATCTCGTTGACCATGATCTGGTGCGCGGTACCTTCCGCGCTCGCCAGCACGCTGTTGAAGTTGTTGGACCTGAGGTTGCCACGGGCGAGCGACAGGCCGAGCGTGCCAAGGAACTCGCGCAGCACCTCCTGCTTGGCGAGCGAAGGTGTGTCGTGGATGCGGTAGATCAGCTGCTGGCGCTTTTTCTCCAGCGTTTCGGCGGCGGCGACGTTGGCCTGGATCATCATTTCCTCGATGAGCTTGTGCGCATCGAGGCGTGGCGGAACCACCACCCGGTCCACGGTGCCGTCCGGCTTCAGCAGGATCTTGCGCTCCGGCATGTCCAGTTCGAGCGGCTGGCGGCGGTCACGGCCAATCGTCATCACCTTGTAGGCGTGCCACAGGGGCCGCAGGATGGGTTCGAGCAGCGGCCCGGTCTTGTCGTCGGGCTTGCGGTCGATGGCTGCCTGTGCCTGCTGGTAGGAGAGCTTGGCGGCACTCTTCATCATGATGCGATGGAAAGTGTGGCCGGCCTTGCGGCCCTCCCGGGAAAATACCATGCGGACGGCGAGCGCCGGGCGGTCGACGCCTTCGCGCAGCGAGCAGAGATCGTTGGAAATCCGCTCCGGCAGCATCGGGATCACCCGGTCCGGGAAATAGACGGAGTTGCCGCGCTTCAGCGCCTCGCGGTCGAGGGCCGAACCGGTGCGGACATACCACGAGACGTCCGCGATCGCGACCGTCACGATCACGCCGCCCGGATTGTTGGGCGAGGGGTCGTGTTCGGCGTAGACGGCGTCGTCATGGTCCTTGGCGTCGGCCGGATCGATGGTAATGAGGGGCACATGCCGCCAGTCTTCGCGGTGCGACATCGTCGCCGGCTGGGCGGCTTCCGCTTCGGCGATCACCGCCTGCGGGAAGATATAGGGGATGCCGTGCGCATGGATGGCGATCATCGAGATCGCCTTTTCCGAGGCGACCGAGCCGATCACGTTCAGCACCTTGGCGCGCGTCTGGCCGTAGCGGCCGATCCGGGCAACTTCCACCTCGATCAGGTCGCCATCCTTGGCGCCTTCGGTGAAGTCGGGATCGACCAGCAGTTCCTCGCCGCGCCGGTCGATCGGCATCAGCCGACCGCCACCGCCGGGCGTGGTGCGGAAAACGCCGAGCGCGGCGTTCTTGCGCTTGTCGAGCACCTTGATGATCCGCGCCGTATAGGCCGGACCGGCGCGGTCCTTCGCGGGGAAGATCTTTGCCAGGATGCGGTCGCCGAGACCGGCAGTCGGCGCCTTCTCGCGCCGCGCCGCGGACGACTGGCGGATCGCCACAGCCGGGGCGACGCCCGCTTCTTCCGGCCACTCGGCCGGGCGTCCGATCAGTTCGCCGTCCTTGTCGCGGGTGGTGATGTCGAGCACGGCCACGGGTGGCAGCGCGCCCGGCCGCATCAGCGACTTGCGGTTCTTCTGTAGCAGCCCGTCTTCCTCGAGCGAGCGCAGCAGTGCCTTCAGTTCCACCCGGTGTTCGCCCTTCAGGCCGAAGGCCTTGGCGATCTCGCGCTTGGAAGCCTTCTGCGGGTTCTCGGCGATGAAGCGCATGACCACGTCACGCGGCGGAACCTCGCCGTGGATGATGGCGAGATTGTCGGATGATCCAGCCGAAGCATCCGCGCGACGGGGTTTGCCCGGGCGCTTGCCCGGGAAATTGGTGCGATCGCGCGCTTCTTTCTTCACAATCAACTCTTCTTCTTCGCTGCTGTTGTCGCCTTCGGCTTGGCCGCTGCCTTGGTCTTCTTGGCGGCGGTCTTCTTCTCACCGTCCTCGCCCTCGGCTTTTGCGGCCTTCGCTGTCTTGGTCGTCTTCGTGGCCTTTGTCGTCTTCGCCTTGGCCTTGGACCCCGACTTGCCGCCCTTTTCGGCAATGAGCGCCAGAGCCTCCTCGAGCGTTACCGATTGCGGATCCTTGCCCTTGGGCAGGGTCGCATTGACCTTCGCCCAGTTGACATAGGGACCGAAGCGTCCGTCGCGCACGGTGATGGCACCGCCATCGGGATGCTCGCCAAGTTCCTTCAGTGCCGCCGGGGTGCTGCGGCCACGTCCACCGCCCTTGGATGCCTTTTCCGCAAGCAGGGTCACAGCGCGGTTGAGGCCGACGGTGAACACGTCCTCGATCGTCTCGAGATTGGCATAGGTGCCGTCATGCAGGAGGAACGGTCCGTAGCGGCCGAGGCCACTGGAGATCGCCTTGCCGGTTTCCGGATGCAGGCCAACCTCGCGGGGCAGTGACAGAAGCGACAGTGCCTTGTCGAAATCGATATCCTCGACCTTCCAGCCCTTCGGCAGCGAGGAGCGCTTGGCCTCCTTGCCGTCGCCGCGCTGGACATAGGGCCCGAAACGGCCGCTGCGCAGCGTGATTTCCTCGTCTGTCGTCGGATCCTTGCCGAGGCTCTTCGGCTCGTTGCCTATGGCCTCTGCCTCAGCGCCGCCTTCGGTGGAAAGCTGGCGCGTGAAGTTGCACTCCGGATAGTTGGAGCAGCCGACGAAGGCGCCGTACTTGCCGAGTTTCAGCGACAGCTGGCCGGTGCCGCAGACCTGGCAGATGCGCGGGTCCGAGCCGTCCTCGCGCTTGGGGAAGACGAGCGGCGCCAGCGCCTCGTTGAGGGCGTCGAGCACGTTGGTGACGCGCAGTTCCTTGGTGTCTTCGATCTGGGCAAAGAAATTGTTCCAGAACTCGCGCAGGACGTCCTTCCAGTTGAGCTCGCCGGCCGAGATCTGGTCGAGCTTTTCTTCGAGATCGGCGGTGAAGTCGTATTCGACGTAGCGGGTGAAGAAGTTCTCGAGGAAGGCGGTGACCAGGCGGCCTTTCGGCTGCGGGATCAGCTTGCGCTTGTCGATCGTGACATAGTCGCGGTCCCGCAACGTCGCCAGCGTCGCCGCGTAGGTCGACGGACGGCCGATGCCGAGCTCTTCCATCTTCTTGATCAGCGTCGCTTCAGAGTAACGCGGCGGCGGTTCGGTGAAGTGCTGGCTGGCGTTGATCTTCTCTTTGGCGAGGTTTTCGCGCTGATTGATCTCGGGCAGACGGCCGTCCTCGTCACCATCGTCCGACTGCTCGCCGTCTTCCTTCTGGTCCGTATAGGCGGCGATGAAGCCGTCGAAACGGATCACCGAACCGACTGCGCGCAGACCGGCCTTGTTGCCGCTGTTGTCGGCCAGGATCTCGACCGTTGTACGTTCGATTTCGGCCGATGCCATCTGGCTGGCGATGCCGCGCTTCCAGATCAGGTCGTAGAGCCGCAGCTGGTCGGGGTCGAGGTAACGGCGCACCTGATCGGGCGTGCGGTTGAAATCGGTCGGACGGATGGCTTCGTGCGCTTCCTGGGCGTTCTTCGCCTTGGTGGAATAGATGCGCGCCTTTTCGGGAAGGTATCGGGCTCCGAACTGCTCGCCGATCGCGCTACGGGCCGCATCGATCGCCTCCGGGGCCATCTGCACGCCGTCGGTACGCATATAGGTAATGAGACCGACGGTTTCACCGCCGATGTCGATACCTTCATAGAGCTTCTGTGCGACCTGCATCGTGCGCGAGGCGGAGAAGCCGAGCTTGGAGGAAGCGGCCTGCTGCAGCGTCGAGGTGGTGAAGGGCGGGGAAGGATTGCGCTTGACCGGCTTGGCCTCGACCGTGTCGACGACGTAGCTTGCGCCTTCCAGCAAGGTCTTCAGGCGGTTGGCGTCCTCGCCGTTGCCGATCGCCTTCGGCTGCAGGCGCTTGCCGTCGGCCGAGACCAGGCGGGCTTCGAACTCGTCGCCGCGCGGTGTGCGCAGCAGCGCCGAAATGTTCCAGTATTCCTCCGATACGAAGCGTTCGATCTCCGATTCGCGATCGCAGACGAGGCGCAGCGCCACCGACTGGACACGACCGGCGGAGCGGGCGCCCGGCAGTTTGCGCCACAGGACCGGCGAGAGATTGAAGCCGACGAGGTAATCCAGCGCGCGGCGCGCGAGATAGGCATCAACCAGCGCGGCGTCGATGTCGCGCGGGTTGGCCATGGCATCGAGGACGGCCTTCTTGGTGATGGCATTGAAGACGACGCGCTTGACTGGCTTGGAGCCGAGGACACGCTTCTTCTTCAAGAGATCGAGGACGTGCCACGAGATTGCTTCTCCTTCGCGATCAGGGTCGGTCGCGAGAAAGACGCTGTCGGAGGACTTCACCGCGTCGGCGATGTCCTTGATCCGCTTGGCCGAGGCACCGTCGACTTCCCACAGCATCTCGAAGTCCTGATCGGGCAAAACCGATCCATCCTTGGCCGGCAGGTCGCGCACATGGCCAAAGGAGGCGAGAACTTTATATCCCGGCCCCAGATACTTGTTGATTGTCTTCGCCTTTGCCGGCGATTCTACCACCACAACATTCATAACGCTTCTCTAAACTGAAGTCCCTCGACCGCCCGGCGGAATTGTATGTCTAAAGCCGGTTGCACGCCGAAGATCAGTGATCTCTGGTTTCATGGCTTCCGACATGGACAGTGATTGCGTCGCGGTCAAGAGGCATGTCTGATTTTCTGAATACAACCAAAAGATGTTATGCATAATATTGCAATTATGGATAAGTGCGATATTGTTCGGCATGATGTAACGTGCAAGTTGTTCTGTGACCTTACTGCACTGCAAGGACAGGAATGAACCATGGTTCCCAGGATTGCAAATGGAGAAGGAGGCAAGCCCCGGACGGCAGAGAATATTGCCTATATCTGCCAGATGCTCGGCGAACTGCGGCAGGTTGCCGCAAACGAGGGCGCCGACATGCTCTGCTACCTGATCGAGATGGCTTTCATCGAGGCCTGCGACGTGCAGGCCGGAAAGCGTGCGCTTTCACTGCGCCAGGGCCAGTGAAACGAGACCGCCGCTGTGGCGGTGCAGCCGCCCCGCCAGATCCAGTTCCAGAAGAACCAGATAGACCGACGACGCCGGCAAGCCGGTGTAGCGGATGATGTCGTCGATCTCCACCGGTGTCGGCCCGAGGGCAGTGACGATGCGATCGCGATCGCTGTCGTCGGGCGGCAGGGCGAGGGGCCTCGGGTTTTCCTCATAGGGTTCGTCGCCAACCGGCTCGGAGAAGACTTCGGGTCTCGTACTTGGCGCCAGTGCCTCGAGGACGTCTTCCGCCGCTGTGGTGATGATGGCGCCGTCCTTGAGAAGGTTGTTCGTTCCATGACAGCGCGGATCGAGCGGCGAGCCCGGAACGGCGAACACCAGACGCCCGAACTCACCTGCCAGTCGCGCGGTGATCAGCGAGCCGGACCGCACGGCCGCTTCCACGACCACCAGTCCGTTTGCTATGCCGGCGATCAGACGGTTGCGCCTGGGAAAGTCGCGAGCGCGCGGCTCCCAGCCGAACGGCATCTCGCTGACGGCAAGGCCGTTGCCGCTCCAGATTTCGTCCAGGAGGTCACGGTTTTCGGGCGGATAGGGGCAGTCGAGGCCACCTGCCAGCGCGGCGATCGTTCCTGTTTCGAGACTGCCGCGATGGGCGGCGGTGTCGATGCCGCGCGCCAGGCCTGAAATGACCGCATATCCGGAGCGCCCGGCGTCGCGGGCGATCGCGGCAGCGATTTTCGCGCCGCTGATGGAGGCGTTGCGCGACCCGACGATACCGATTGCCGGTCGCGCGGCGACTAGCGGGTCGCCCCGTATCGCCAGGAGCGGTGGCGCGCCGTCGATGTGTCTAAGGAGAGGAGGATAGTCGGGTTCGCCGATGCCGACGAAGCGGGCGCCGAACTTTTCGGCGAAGTCGAGTTCGCGTTCGGCGTCCTGGCGGGTTGCGATCCGTATCGACCGGGTGGCGCCCCCGCGCTGCGACAGTTTGGGCAGGGCTTCAAGCGCGGTCTCTGCGGAGCCGAACTGGTTGATCAGGTCGCGAAAGGTGACCGGCCCGACATTGTCGCTGCGAATGAGCCGCAGCCAGGCGATCCTTTGTTTGTCGGTCAGCGCAATTCCTGTTCGCCTTGCGCTGCCGTCCAACATCGAAGCCTATCCCTTTTGCCCGATCTTGCTTTCCGTGCCCAGTATCAGGCGTTCGATATTCGCCTTGTGCTTCCACCAGGTGATGACGGTCATCGCCGCCATGACCAGCGCCATTTTTTCTTGGCCCAGTATCCACAATGCAACCGGAATGACAAGTGTTGCAACCAGAGCGGATAGAGAGGAGTAGCGGCTCATATAGGCGATCGTCAGCCAGACGAAGGCGAAGATCAGCACCAGCGCCGGGGCGATGCCGAGCAGGATGCCGATATAGGTGGCCACGCCCTTGCCGCCCTTGAAGCCGAGCCAGACCGGAAACAGATGGCCGATGAAGGCCATGAAGCCGGCGATCAGGCCGGCGTCCTGCCCGAAGACAAGGTATCCGAGCCACACCGCCGCCGTGCCCTTGAGCGCGTCGAGGAGAAGCGTTGCCGCCGCCAGCTTCTTGTTGCCAGTGCGCAGAACGTTGGTGGCGCCGATATTGCCCGAGCCGATGCTGCGGACGTCGCCAAGGCCGGCCATGCGGGTCAGCAGCAACCCGAAGGGGATCGAGCCCAGCACATAGCCGAGCACGGCAGCCCCCAAAGCGGCCGAAAGGCCGATCTGCCACGAGAATAGTTCGGTCACGGTTCCCCCCGGATACGGTGCTGGCAATCAGCAGTCAGATTGAATGAACGAGCCGTCCGGCCACATAGGTGGCAACGGCACGGCCGCTGAAGCGGGCATCTTCGAACGGCGTGTTCTTCGAACGCGACAGCAGTGCATCCTTTGATACCAGCCAGGGCTCGTCGAGATCAATCAGTGTGATGTCGGCCGGTGCGCCGGCTTTCAGCGTCCCGGCGTCGAGGCCGAAGATCTGCGCCGGGCGCGTCGACATGGCGTCGATCAGCCGCATCAGGCTCACCCGCCCGCTGTGGTGCAGTCGCAGTGCGGCCGCCAGCATGGTTTCGAGGCCGACGGCGCCATCGGCCGCGTCCGCGAACGGCAGGCGCTTGGTATCAACGTCCTGCGGATCATGGGAGGAAACGATGATGTCGATGGTTCCGTCCGCCAGCGCCTCGACCATGCCCACGCGGTCGTCTTCGGAACGAAGCGGCGGAGCGAGCTTGAAGAAGGTGCGGTACTCGCCGATATCGTTCTCGTTGAGCGCGAGGTTGTTGATCGAGATGCCGCAGGTGACATTGGCGCCGCGGGCGCGGGCCGCGCGGATCGCCTCCGCCGATTCCGGCACCGAGATCTGCGAAGCGTGATAACGGCCGCGGGTCAGCGATGCGATGCGCAGGTCTCGTTCCAGCGGAATGATCTCGGCTTCCTTCGGAATACCCGACAGTCCGAGCCAGCTGGCGAGCAGGCCCTCGTTCATGACGCCGGTGGCGCCCAGATACTTGTCGCGTGTCTCGCAGGCGACGACGGCGTCGAATTCCCGGGCATAGGTCAGTGCGCGGCGCAGCACGACGGTATCATCGATGGTCTTGCGTCCGGTGGTGAAGGCAACCGCCCCGGCTTCCTTCAGAAGACCGAACTCGGTCATCTCGTCGCCGCCGAGCCGCTTGGTCATGGCTGCTGCCGGATAGACGTTGACGACGGCATTGTCGCGCGCGGTCTTGAGCACGAACTCGACCAGCGCGATGTCGTCGATCACCGGGTCGGTATCCGGCATCATGATGAAGGAGGTGACGCCGCCGGCCGCTGCCGAGCGGCTGGCCGACGCGATCGTTTCGCGGTGCTCTGCCCCCGGTTCGCCGACGAAGACGCGGGCGTCGACGAGCCCCGGTGTCGCCACCAGGCCTGTGCAGTCGCGCACTTCGGCGCCTTTTGGAGCGATCAGGTCGGCGGCATCGGCGCCGGCCGCCAGGATCCGGCCGTTTTCCACGATGATGGTGCCGACTTCGTCCATGAGGCGGGACGGATCGACGATGCGAACGTTCTTGAGGACGATGCTGTTGCTCATGCGTGGGCCTCCTGATTTTGCGTCAGCAGCGTTTCCATGACCGCCATGCGTACCGCGACACCCATTTCCACCTGTTGTTCGATCACGCTCTGCGGTCCGTCGGCAATCTCCGAGGCGATCTCGACGCCGCGGTTCATCGGGCCGGGGTGCATCACCAGCGCATCTTCCTTGGCATAGGCAAGCTTTTCCGCGTCGAGGCCGTAGTAATGGAAGTACTCGCGAACCGATGGCACGAAGGAGCCGGACATGCGCTCGCGCTGCAGGCGCAGCATCATCACCACGTCGGCGTCCTTCAGGCCTTCCTTCATGTCATGGTAGACTTCGACGCTCATGTTGGCGATGCCGGCAGGCAGCAGCGTTGCCGGAGCGACGACCCGCACCCGCGCGCCCATGGCGTTCAGGAGCAGGATGTTGGAGCGCGCGACGCGCGAATGCAGTACGTCGCCGCAGATCGCGACGATGATCCGCGAGAGCTTGCCCTTGGCGCGGCGGATGGTCAGCGCATCGAGCAGCGCCTGCGTCGGATGCTCGTGGGCACCGTCGCCGGCATTGACGACCGCGCAGGAAACTTTCTGGGCCAGAAGAGCGGCAGCGCCGGCGGAAGAGTGGCGTACGACCAGCACGTCGGGATGCATGGCGTTCAGCGTCATAGCCGTGTCGATCAGGGTCTCGCCCTTCTTGACCGACGAATTGCCGACCGACATGTTCATCACGTCGGCGCCAAGGCGCTTGCCTGCGAGTTCGAACGAGGATTGCGTGCGGGTCGATGCCTCGAAGAAGAGGTTGATCTGGGTCAGTCCGCGCAAGGTGGAGGTCTTCTTTTCCCTCTGGCGGCTGATCTTCACCGCCTCGTCGGCTTTGTCGAGAAGAAAAGTGATGTCTTGTTCGGTGAGGCCCTTGATGCCAATGAGATGGCGGTGGGGAAAAATTGCCATAAACCTGCCCTCCGAGAGTGGTCTGCGCGGTGTATAGTGACTGCCCGCATCGGGGGCAAGCTTCTAGAACGGGATGGGGAAAAGAGTGAGGCGGTTTTTCGCCGATCGCTTTTGCAGCCAGGGAAAAAGTGCTCCCGTTTCGGTTCTTGGCTTGATCTATCCAATTTCGTAAACCTGATCTGCGACAACTGACGAAGCTGCGACAGCGATCCGCATGCAATTTTGAACCAACTCCGCTAGAAGCGCCTAATGACCCAGACGAATCGGACTGAAGAAAAACTCGCCGAACTGAACCAGCCGAAACTCTGGTCCGGTATCAACGCTTATCGTACCGATCCGCTGATCGTCGATCTGACCTCGGGACTGCCGCGGACGATCCGTGACGAGCTCGATACCATGGGGCGCTACGTGACCTCGCACGAGGCGCAGGAACTGGCGCGGATGGCAAACGAGGGCGTACCGAAGCTTCGCACCCACGGACCGCGCGGCGAGAGACTCGATGTGGTCGAGTTCCACCCGGCATGGCATGCGCTGATGCGCCGGTCGATGAACAGCGGCCTGCATTCCTCCGTCTGGGACGGACAGGCCGACGTCGAGGCCAAGGGGCAAGCCCACAAGGTGCGTGCGGCACGCTTCTACCTGACCGCGCAGCTTGTAAGCGGCCACCTCTGCCCGTTGACGATGACGAGCGCCTCGGTGGCGGCTCTGGTCGCCTCGCCGCGGGTCCAGAAGGAATGGGCACCGCGGATCCTGTCGCGCAAATATGATTCCTCGAACCGCCCGGCCAGCCAGAAAACTGCCGTGACCATCGGCATGGGCATGACCGAGAAGCAGGGCGGCACGGATGTGCGCGCGAACCGCACGACCGCCGAACGCGTGGGCGAGGGGGTCTATCGTCTGGCCGGACACAAGTGGTTCATGTCGGCGCCGATGAGCGACGCATTCGTGATGCTGGCCAAGACGCGCGAAGGCATCGGCTGCTTCCTGGTGCCGCGCCTCCTCGACGACGGTTCGGCCAACGGCCTGCAGTTCCAGCGCCTGAAGGACAAGATCGGCAATCGTTCCAATGCCTCGGCGGAAGTCGAGTTCAACGATACGCTCGGATTTGCCCTCGGCGGCCCGGACGACGGTATCCGCACCATCCTCGACATGGTGACGCTCACCCGTCTCGATTGCGCGCTGGCCTCTACCGGCATCATGCGGGCGTCGCTGGCCGAGGCCGTGCATCACACCCGCGGCCGGAGCGTCTTCGGCAAGATGCTGGTCAACCAGCCGATCATGACGCGCGTGCTTGCCGATATGGCGCTCGACGTCGCCGCCTCGACGGCGCTCGCTTTCCGTCTGGCGGAATCCTTCGACCGGGCGCGCGACAGCGCCGAGGATGCGGCCTATGCCCGGGTGATGACGCCGGTGGCGAAATACTGGTGCTGCAAGATGGCGCCGGCGCTGATCTACGAGGCGATGGAATGCATCGGCGGCAGCGGTTACATCGAAGAACGCCCGATCGCGCGGCATTTCCGCGAGGCCCCGGTCAATGCGATCTGGGAAGGATCGGGCAATGTCATGGCGCTCGACGTACTCCGGGTTCTCAACCGCGGCAGGGACCTATTCGAGTCGGTATTCGCCGGTTTTGCCCGCGACCTCGGTCCGGCGGGCAAGAAGACGATCGCGGTCCTGAGGGCGGCGATGGCGCTTTGCGAGCGCGACGAAGGCGCGGCGCGCATGCTTGTCGAGCAGATGGCGCTGGCCGCTGCCGCTGCCGAACTCTACCGCCTGGGTGCGGGCAAGATCGCCGATGCCTTCCTTGAAACACGCCTCGCGTCCGGCTGGCGCTCGACCTACGGCATGCTCGATGCCCGTTTCGACGCAAGCTACATCGTCGACCTGCTCTATCCGGCGTCGGCCTAGCCGACCACCATCAACAGCAACGGGATGGTGACGAAGGCGGCCGCCGTCTGCAGCGTCGCGACGGCGGCATAGAGCGGCGCGTCGCCGCCCATCTGCTTGGCAAGCAGGTAGCCGTGCATCGCTGTCGGAACGCCGGCGCTAAGCGCCAGCATCGCCAATGCGTCGCCCTCGATGCCGAAGGCCATGGCAACGGCGAGCATGATGGCAGGAAACACCGTCAACTTCAGCATCACGGACAGAATGGCGAGCGGCCGGGGCTTGAGCGCGTCGGCGATCTTCAGTCCGGCGCCGACCATGATCAGGCCGAGGCCGAGCGAAGCGCGGGCAACCAGATCGACGGTCATCATCAACGGCTCGTAGGGCGTGAGGCCCGACAGGTTCACCGCGAGCCCGAGCCCGCAGCCGATGATCAGCGGATTGGCGACGATCCGTTTCACGAAGGCGCCGAAATCCCGCCGTGCTCCTGAAAACCAGATCAGTACGCCGACGTTGATCAGGTTGATCGGAATGATGATCGACGCCATCACCAGCGCCACGATGGCAAGGCCGGTCGGGCCCGAAACCTTCTCGGCGATCGCCAGCGCGACGAAGGCGTTCCAGCGCGTCGTGGTCTGGAACACCGAGGTGAACGATCCGCCCGTCACCCCGGCGCTCGAAAAGAGCGGCCAGAGGGCAAGCACCAGGATCGACATCGCGACGACGGCGAGGATGGCAACAAGGCTGATCGTGCCGGCTTCGATGCCGCCAAAGTCGGCGCGGGCGAGCGACAGGAAAAGAAACGCCGGGAAGAGCACGTAGAAGCCGAACTGCTCCAGGCCCGGCCACAGGCCGTCGTCGATGAACGTGCTGCGTTTCAGTATGCCGCCGAGCACGACGAGCAGGAATATCGGCAGAATGCTTTCGAAGATGATGAGCATGGCAGGTTCCCGTGGGTGCCATGGGATAGCCCGGGGCGGCGCCGGCCGCATAGGGCAGGAACCGCCGTCATCCACAGCCAATTCACCCGTGCCGCGGGAGGGGATGCCATGAGGCCTTGCCAATTCGGCCATCACCATCCAGTGACATCGCCATGCGCCAAGGCGGAGAGGGATAAGCGATGGATGCAACGGCCGGCATGGCAAAACAACCGGAGAAGCGCGTTCGCGATCGCGCCCAGACGGAAAAGGCCATCCTCCGGGCGGCGAAGACGCTGCTGGCGGAGCAGGGGTTCCAGGGCTTCGGGATCAATGCCGTTGCCCGCCAGGCCGGTTGCGACAAGCAGTTGATCTACCGCTACTACGGCGGGCTCGACGGCCTGGTGGAGGCGATCGGCACGGAGCTCGGCAGCTGGGTCAAGGACAAGATCCCTGAAGATACCGGCGGCATGTTCCTGCTCACCTATGGCGATCTCATGGAGCGGCTGTCGCTTTACTACCTCGAGGCCCTGCGCGAGGATCCGCTGGTGTGCCGGATCATGGCCTGGGAGGTCTCCGAACGTTCCGATGTGGTGCGGCGGCTGGCGGACGCGCGTTCGAAGGCGCTTTCGCTCTGGCTCGATCGCATGAAGGGGACGCTGGCGGCGCCGAAAGGCGTCGATACCGCGGCGGTCAATGCCCTGATTTTCGCTGCCATCCAGCATCTCGTACTGTCGGCGGATACGGCAGGGCAGTTTTTCGGCCAGCCGCTGAAATCCCGCAAGGATTGGGACAAGCTCGTCGGCGCGGTCAAGCGCGTGGTGCGCGGGGTCTACGGCTAACAGCGACCTGCCACGGCCTGCGCGCCGCCGCCTTTTTGATGTGTCCTGCCTTCAGATCCGGTTTTGATGGCGTTCGCGCCACCCATTGTCCGTCTTTCAATCCACAGCCCCTCCCATGCGCGTTAACCTTAACAAATGGTTTACGTTGCGCGCCACGGGGTAAGCGGCCACTGTGTTTCTCGAATTCGCGTTGGTGAACGCAAGGACGGGGAAGGGCATGGCAAGGACGCTGTTGCTGATTGCAATGATGATGTTTTTTGCCGTGCTGGCTCTCGATATCGCCGTGCCTGCCGTCGTGCTCAGCGCGATGGCGCTGGCGAAATGGGGCCTGCCTGCCGCCTTTCCACCCTACCGGCAACTGGGAGAAGCAGCATGAAATGGTTCCTGATTTTCTGGGGCGGGCCGATCCTGTTTCTCGGCGCCTGGTACGGGCTGTCCTATAATGACATCAGTTTCGGCTTTTTCATGCTGACCCGCCAGACGCATGACCTGGTCTTCCAGGTGTACGGCAATGTGCTCGGTATTCCGCCGGAAACGATCCCGCCACTGGTGATGCGGGCGATCGTCGTCGACACGATCGTCCTCTATTCGATCATCCTTTTCCGCAGGCGCAAGAAGATCATCGCCTGGTGGAAGCAGCGTCAGGCATCGTTGGCCGAACGCAGTTCCCTTTCGAGGAATGACAGCCTGTCGAGGGCTCCCTGAAGGATAAAACTGGCTGCGGCCGAATCGATGCGTTCGGCCCGCTTCTTTCTGGATACGTCCATTTCGAGCAGCGCGCGTTCCGCGGCGACTGTGGATAGCCTCTCGTCCCAGAAGACGAAGGGGATGTCGGTTTTCTCGGACATGCTGCGAACGAAGGCACGGGTGGCCTGCACGCGAGGGCCGGAAGAGCCGTCCATGTTCACAGGCAGGCCGATGACGAAGGCCGCGACTTTCTCCCTTGCGGCGAAGGCAAGCAGCACTTCGGCGTCCTTGGTGAACTTCACCCTGTTGATAACAGGGCGCGGATTGGCAAGACGGCGCCCGACGTCGGACATTGCCAGCCCGATGGTCTTGGTGCCAAGGTCGAGCCCGGCGATGGGCTGCGCCGGTGCGAGCATTGCGGCCAGTTCTTCGATGGTCAGTACGGTCATGGGCTTGCTGGTTCTCTGGTCATTTGCCTGACGGATATGCCGCCACCTTTAGCCGTTTCCTGCAAAAAGACCAACGCCTATGACCAGCACGGCGCTCCTTGCTGAAATCGCTCGTGGCGAATCCAGCGAGCCTCGGATACCTGTCCGGAACAGAGAACGCGATGATGGTGGATTTCGAGTGACTTGGTCGACTGGTTTTGGTTTTGGAGCGATTGGTGCGGGTGTGCTGCTGTTTACGGTAGGGGGCTTCGTGGCCATGGTCCGCCATCCCAGGGCTTTTTCGGATAGCAACCGATACCTGTTCGATCCCAGCCGCGAGGGAGTTGACAAAGAAGCACCTGAGACTTTCTCAAATCTGCAAATGAATGATCCCAAGGCAAAGTGGTTTTCGCGCTTGGGAATGGCTCTTTTCCTATTCGGAATGATGGTTCTGTTCTTTTCGAATGGTTTCGGAAAGGCGGAGATCGGTGTCCAGATTCGGCTCTAGATGGGGGTGATTTCTCCGGATTTGTCTTTTTGATGCTTCCCCATAGGCAACTGTGCCATATGTTCCGTCAGGAATCGTTTCCAGTACTCAAAGAGGCTACTCCATGAAGATCACCTGGCTCGGACATTCCGCCTTCCGTGTGGAAACGGCAAAGGCACATATTCTCATCGACCCCTTCTTCACCGGCAATCCGTCGTTCCAGGGCCTGAATGCCAAGGACGCTGCCGCGGGGGTTACCCATATCGTGCTGACCCACGGGCACGGCGACCATGTCGGCGACACGCTTCAGATCGCCAAGGATACCGGCGCCACCGTGATCGCCAATTTCGACCTCTGCATGTGGCTGGCGAAGAAGGGGCTGGAGAAGTTCTCGCCGGGCAATACCGGCGGCACGATCGGCGTGGAAGGCTTCAGCGTCACCTTCACCAATGCGCTGCATTCTTCGGCCGCGATCACCGAGGACGGCGTTTCGCACTGCCTCGGCAACGCCAACGGCACCATGCTGCATTTCGACGACGAACCGACGCTCTTCCATATGGGCGACACCGACATCTTCTCCGACATGGCGCTGATCAACGAACTGCACCAGCCCGATATCGGTCTCGTGCCGATCGGCGACCGCTTCACCATGGGCGGCGCGGTGGCGGCGCTTGCCTGCCAGCGCTATTTCCAGTTCTCGACCGCAATTCCCTGCCACTACGGCTCGTTCCCGATCATCGATCAGACGCCGGAGAAGTTCGTGGCCGGCATGGACGGTACGAAAACGCGGGTGGCAACCCCGAAGCCGGGCGAAAGCCTGACGCTGTAGGACAGCGTCCCGGCGGGGAAGGGCAAGGAATTATGCGCCGTCAAAACCGCTGCACCGGTTGCGCGGGCGCGGCGCTGCGATTATAGCGGGGGTGAATAAGTGACCGGAGAATTCAGATGTCCGTAGACCTCGCCACCGTGAAGCGCGTCGCGCACCTTGCCCGCATCGCCGTCACAGAAGAAGAAGCCGAACGCATGACCGGGGAGCTGAACGGCATTCTCGGCTTCGTCGAGCAGCTCTCCGAGGTCGATGTCTCGGGCGTCGAGCCGATGACCTCGGTCACGCCGATGGTGATGAAGAAGCGCGCCGACGTCGTCAATGACGGCGACATCGCCGCCGATATCGTCGCCAATGCGCCGGTAACGGAGCAGAACTTCTTCCTCGTTCCCAAGGTTGTGGAATAATCCGCTTTCGACCCCTTCCTGCGGCAGGCCCGCGGGAAGACCGGGACCGCGGCGGGATTCGAGCAGGATGCCCGCTGTAACGCCAGTTTCCAAATGGCAGCCAACTGCCTGATATGAAGTGAACCGACCATGAGCGAACTCATCAGCCTGACCATTGCCGAAGCCCGCGAAAAGCTGCGTTCCAAGCAGTTCTCAGCCGTCGAGCTCACCGACGCATATCTCTCGGCCATCGATGCGGCCAATGGCGCGCTCAATGCCTATGTGACGGTGACTCCGGACAAGGCGCGCGAGATGGCCAAGGCTTCCGACGAGCGCATCGCCAGCGGCAAGGCCGGCGCGCTGGAAGGCATTCCGCTCGGCATCAAGGATCTCTTCGCCACCGAAGGCGTTCACACCCAGGCGTGCAGCCACATCCTCAACGACTTCAAGCCGCATTACGAATCGACGGTCACCCGGAACCTCTGGGACGACGGCGCCGTCATGCTCGGCAAGCTGAACATGGACGAGTTCGCGATGGGCTCCTCCAACGAGACCTCGTACTACGGCGCGGTGATCAACCCGTGGCGGGAAAAGGGTTCCGACGAGAAACTGGTTCCGGGCGGTTCCTCGGGGGGGTCTGCCGCGGCCGTTGCCGCGCATCTATGCGCCGGCGCCACCGCGACCGATACCGGCGGCTCGATCCGCCAGCCTGCCGCCTTCACCGGCACCGTCGGCATCAAGCCGACCTATGGCCGCTGCTCGCGCTGGGGCACGGTCGCCTTTGCCTCCTCGCTCGATCAGGCCGGCCCGATTGCCCGCGACGTGCGCGATGCCGCCATCCTTTTGAAGTCGATGGCGTCAGTCGATGACAAGGATACCACCTCCGTCGACCTGCCGGTTCCAGACTACGAGGCCGCTCTCGGCCAGTCGTTGAAGGGCATGAAGATCGGTATCCCGAACGAGTACCGCGTCGACGGCATGCCGGAGGAAATCGAAACGCTCTGGAGCCAGGGCATCGCCTGGCTGAAGGATGCCGGCGCCGAGATCGTCAACATCTCGCTGCCGCACACCAAGTATGCGCTGGCCGCCTACTACATCGTCGCTCCGGCGGAAGCGTCCTCGAACCTCGCGCGCTACGACGGCGTCCGCTACGGCCTGCGGGTCGACGGCAAGGACATCGTCGACATGTACGAGAAGACCCGCGCCGCCGGCTTCGGCAAGGAAGTCAAGCGCCGCATCATGATCGGCACCTACGTTCTCTCGGCCGGCTACTACGACGCCTACTACCTGCAGGCCCAGAAGGTCCGCACGCTGATCAAGCGCGACTTCGAACTGGCGTTCGATGCGGGCGTCGATGCGATCCTGACCCCGGCAACGCCGTCTTCGGCATTCCGCATCGGCGACAAGGAGCTGGCTGCCGATCCGGTGAAGATGTACCTCAACGACATCTTCACAGTGACGGTCAACATGGCCGGCCTGCCGGGCATCGCCGTTCCCGCAGGTCTCGACCACAAGGGTCTGCCGCTCGGTCTGCAACTGATCGGCCGTCCGTTCGAGGAAGAGACCCTGTTCAAGACCGCCCATGTGATCGAGCAGGCGGCTGGAAAGTTCACGCCCGCAAAGTGGTGGTAAGCAAGGCGCCCGAAAGCCCTCTGCACGAACGATTTTTTGAGACCGGCGCCCTCGGCAAGAGGGCGCCGGTCTTCATTTATCGGTTATCGGCTTGCGAGCGGACCAGTTCGAGCCCGCGTTCAGTTATGCGATAGGGGTTGCCGCTGATCGATCGGATGGCCTTCAGCCTTTTCAGTTTCCTGAACAGTTCAGTGTTCAGAGGCGGGCACAGCCACCCGTCGCGGCTGAAGAAGTTGATCTTTTCGATTTTGCGGCTGTCGTCGCGAACGACTTCGATGCGGCCACCCTGGGCCATGATGTGCAGGATGCGCTGTTCGGCGCGGGAAATGTCCATATCTGGGAAATCCGGTAACTTGCGCTCGAGTGAGCGCGCCAAAACGATCTGGCGTTCGGCTGAACGTCAGCTGCTCGTTTTCTGGCCCTTGCGCGCAGGAACGGATCCTTGCGGGCAGGGGCCCTTACCGGGCCTCAGATATAAAGAACAAAAAAGCTCCTGTGTTTTCGGGATCGCTTTTAGGGAATTGACTGGGGACCGTCAATCCGGCGACCTTTGCCAGAGATTCGGTATGGCTTGGGACCGGCAGAAGAGCAGGCGCCGGGCGACGGTAATGCGGAGAAGACACCATGGCACGCACGCGCAGCGCCCGCGCCGATGAGGCGGAAGCCCTGGTGGCGATCGGTATCGCGGCCTGGCAATCGGCCCTTGCGGCAAGTGGTGAAGCAAGCAAGGTCCAGCAGAATGCGCTCGATGCCTTCATGAACTTCGTCAGCAGGTCATGGAAGACGATCACGGTCGTGGAGGAGGACGGGGCGATCGTCGGTTGGGCCGCGCGAGAGCGTCACGATGAGGAAATTACCGATTTCTGGATGCATCCGGCCTACCAGCGCCGGGGACTTGGACGTCTTCTGCTCGACGCCATCGAGGCACGCGCCATTGCGCTCGGTTTCGATGAACTGCGCCTGAAGACGCATGCGCGCAATGCGGCGGCGATCGCGTTCTTCAAGGCGCACGGATTTGCCGTCAGCTGGCTGACGGTCGCCTATGTGCCGATGCTTGATCGCAATGTGGAGACGATCGGGCTTTCGAAGACGCTCGTCGGCGATAACGGGTACGACTACTCGCCTTACGCCCGCTAAGGCCACGATCGGCAAGAAGGCCGAGAAGTTCCCCTTCCGCCTGTTCATTTGTAACCTTTGCGGGATAGTCTTTGCCCACTGACGTGATTCACTTCGCCGGTACGCCAGCGATTATATTGATTTTGCAGGAGTTATTATGATTTCGACCGTTTCCAATGAATTGAATGACTATGTTGATTATCTGGTGTTTGGCGATGAAGGCCAATCGCATCCGTTCCGGCAGTCGACAATTACCGTCAACCTGCAGGGGTTGAAGGACCACGCCGAGATGTACCGCTCGGCAATCCGAGCGCTCGATGCGTGGGAAGTGACGACCGGCTTGCGGTTCACGTTGAGCACCAGCGCCAAGGCGAACATCGTCGTCGACAACGAAGTGTGGGGCGAGGCCTACGCGCAGAGTACCTACAACAGCTCGGAATACACGACGTCGGTCTTCATCAACATCGGTGCGGACTGGATGGACGGGTTCCCGGTATCCGAGCAGTGGGGGTACGGCTCCTACGGGCTCCAGACCTTTATCCACGAATTCGGCCACGCCCTCGGCCTCAATCATGGCGGTCCCTACAACGGCGAGGGCACCTATGATTGGGACGCGATCTTCAACATCGACACCTATCAGTTTTCGGTGATGTCGTACTTCACCCAGAGCGACTACTGGAAAAGCGAGGCATCGGACCTCTACCTGTCGAGCCCGATGATCGCGGATATTCTCGCCATCAAGGAAATCTACGGTAACCTCGCCATCAATGCCGGCAACACGGTCTACGGCAAGGGGGCGGCGACCGAGCTTGCCTTCACCAATCTGGCGAACTACCCGACGGCGGGGAGCGATGCGCCCAACGCCGCCTTCACGATCAGGGACACCGGTGGGGTGGACAAGATCGATTTCAGCAATGCTTCGGCAGCGTGCGTCATCGACCTCCGGCCTGGATCCTTTTCCGACATCAATGGCTACCAGGACAATGTCACGATCGCGCTCGGTACGATCATCGAGAACTGTATCGGCTCGGTCTTCAGCGACACTGTGCACGGAAACGGCGTCGGCAACGACGTCCGGGGCGGTGGCGGCAACGATGTGCTGAACGGCTACAAGGGCTGGGACAAGCTCTTCGGCCAGGCCGGGAACGATTTCCTCTACGGTGGTGCCGGCAACGATGTCCTGAATGGCGGCGCCGGCAATGATCGCCTCTTCGGCGGTGCCGGCAATGACCGGCTGATCGGCGGCGCGGGCAAGGATGTCTTCGTGTTCGCGAAGGGGGCAGGAGCCGACACGATCACCGATTTCGAGGACGGTGTCGATCGCATCCAGATCAATATTCCATCCGTGAAATTCGCCGATGTCTCGATCAGCGATGCCACGGATGGGGCCCTGGTTGCCGTAGGCGGCATCCGGATCATGCTGAGCGGCATCGACGCAACGCAACTGACGCAGGCCGATTTCGTGTTCTGACCGGTGCGCGGCGATCCCGGCGGTCAACCGCCGCCGGGAAGCAGGGCCGTCGCCGCATCGAAAATCTCCGGCGCGAGAGCCACGGCGATGAGCGCGGCGCCATGAACGAGGGGGATGCCTGCAAGGATGGTCGCGAACGGTTGCTTGCGGGTCTTGTGTCGCAGCAGGCGTTGTGCGGCGATGGCGCCGATCCAGCCACCGAGCAAGGCAAGCCACAGCAGCGTTGCCTCGCTGATGCGTCTGTTGCCAGCGCGGGCTGCCTGCTTGTCGGCCCAGTAGACGACAAATGTCAGCCCGTTGAAGAGCGCGACGAGGGCGATGATTGTCAGCATTGACATCGTGTCCATGCAGCCAGTATGCGCCAGCAGGTTTAATATTTTTCCAAGGAGCCGCGCATCAATGGCAGGAATCACGCTGCCCGGCGCGTCAAGCCTTGCACCGCAACGCTATTTCCTCTACCTCACGGGGTCAGGAAAACAGTCTGAAACGAGCATCCCATGACCATTGTCGACGTTCGCACACCCGACCCGAAGCGCTTCATTCCCGGTGCCACAGGCGACTGGGAAGTCATCATCGGCATGGAAGTCCATGCCCAGGTGAAAAGCAATTCGAAGCTCTTCTCCGGCGCTTCGACCGAATTCGGCAAGGCTCCGAACTCCAACGTGTCGCTGGTCGACGCGGCGATGCCCGGCATGCTTCCTGTCATCAACGAGGAGTGCGTCAGGCAGGCGGTCCGCACCGGTCTCGGCCTGAAGGCGCAGATCAACAAGCGCTCGGTCTTCGATCGCAAGAACTATTTCTATCCGGACCTTCCGCAAGGCTACCAGATTTCCCAGTACAAGGATCCGATCGTCGGTGAGGGCAAGATGGTGATCTCGCTCGGCCCCGATCGCCAGGGCAATTTCGAGGACATCGAGATCGGCATCGAGCGCCTGCACCTCGAGCAGGACGCCGGCAAGTCGATGCACGACCAGCACGCGACCATGTCCTTCGTCGATCTCAACCGTTCGGGCGTCGCCCTGATGGAAATCGTCTCCAAGCCCGACATGCGCTCCTCCGACGAGGCCAAGGCCTATCTCACCAAGCTGCGCTCGATCGTCCGCTATCTCGGTACCTGCGACGGCAACATGGACGAGGGATCCATGCGCGCCGACGTCAACGTGTCGGTCCGCCGTCCGGGCGAAGCCTTCGGTACGCGTTGCGAGATCAAGAACGTCAACTCCATCCGCTTTGTCGGCCAGGCCATCGAGTATGAAGCCCGCCGCCAGATCGCCATCCTCGAGGACGGCGGCGTGATCGATCAGGAAACACGCCTGTTCGATCCGGGCAAGGGCGAGACCCGCTCGATGCGTTCCAAGGAAGATGCGCACGACTATCGCTATTTCCCGGATCCTGACC
>JAEWPB010000013.1 GCA_023399465.1 Pseudomonadota bacterium | reverse complement strand
CGTCGTCGCAACGCATCAGGCTTTCGCCGACGAGGAAGGTGGTGATCCCCGACGTCTTCAGCCTCTCGCAATCGGCGTGGGTGAAAATGCCGCTCTCGCCGACGAGCAGCCGGTCGGCGGGCACCATGGCGGCGAGGTCTTCGGAAACGGTGAGAGACACCTCGAAGGTGCGCAGGTTGCGGTTGTTGATGCCAACGAGTGGCGACGACAGCTTCAGCGCCCGCTCCATTTCCTCCGCATCATGGACTTCGACGAGGACGTCCATGCCGAGCTCGAAGGCCTCGTCCTGCAGGCGACGGGCGTCGTCGTCGTTGAGCGACGCCATGATCAGCAGGATGCAGTCGGCACCCCAGGCGCGTGCTTCGCGCACCTGGTAGGTATCGAACATGAAATCCTTGCGCAGCGCCGGAAGGCCGCAGGCCTGGCGCGCTGCAGTCAGGAACTCGGGGGCGCCCTGAAAGCTCGGCGTATCGGTCAGTACGGACAGGCAGGCGGCGCCGCCGTCCTCATAGGCCTTCGCCAGAACGGGCGGATCGAAATCCGGGCGGATCAGCCCCTTGGACGGACTGGCCTTCTTTATCTCGGCGATAAGGCCGAAGAGACCGCTCTGCTGCTTTGCCTTCAGCGCGCGGTAAAAGCCGCGCGCCGCCGACTGCCCTTCGGCCATAGCCTTGAGATCGGCGAGCGGGACACGGTCTTTGGCTGCCGCGATTTCCTCGCGCTTGTAGGCTTCGATCTTCTTCAGGATATCGGTCATGCGCTGCGGCCCTCACTTGCCGTCGTTGGAAACAGCGATCAGGCGCTGCAGGGCGGAATCGGCTGTGCCACTTTCCAGAGCCTCACGCGCCTGCGTCATGCCGGCGGCGATCGTCTCTGCCTTGCCGGCGACAACGAGAGCTGCGGCGGCATTGGCGAGCGAAATGTCGCGGTAGGCATTCCTGGCGCCGGCCATGACGGCTTTGAGTGCGGCGGCATTGGCGATGCCGTCACCGCCCTTGAGATCGGCAAGAGTTGCCGGCTCGAGGCCGAAATCGGATGGCGTGAGTTCAAAGGTGCGGATCTTGCCGTCCTCGAGCGCCGCGACCTGGGTCACGCCGGTCGTGGTGATTTCGTCGAGACCATTGCCGTGCACCACCCATACGCTCTCCGAGCCGAGGTCGCGCAGGACTTCTGCGAGCGGCACCAGCCACTGGGGCGCGTAGACGCCGAGCAACTGGCGGCGGGCGCCGGCGGGATTGGCGAGCGGCCCAAGCAGGTTGAACACCGTCCGGGTCCCGAGTTCGACGCGGGTCGGGCCGACATGGCGCATGGCCGGATGGTGCATCTGCGCGAACATGAAGCCGATGCCCGCTTCGCGAATGCAGCGGGCAATCATGTCGGGGCCGATTTCGAGATTGACCCCGAGCGCTGAAAGCGCGTCGGCTGCACCCGACTTCGAACTGAGCGCACGGTTGCCGTGCTTGGCGACCGGCGTGCCGGTTCCGGCGACGATCAGCGCGGCGAGGGTGGAAATGTTGTAGGTCCCGGTACCGTCTCCACCCGTGCCGACGATGTCGACGGCATCGGCCGGAGCCTCGACCTGCAACATCCTGGCGCGCATGCTCTCGACCGCACCGACGATCTCGTCGACGGCTTCACCGCGCACGCGCAGCGCCATCAGAAAACCGCCGATCTGCGACGGCGTCGCTTCGCCCGACATGATGATGTCGAATGCCTGACGCGACTCATCACGCGTCAGTGCTTCGCGACCAGCAACCTTGGCTATCAGCGGTTTCAGTTCGGCCATGCTATGTAGTTCCCGATTTCCTTGGGTTAGCGAACCATCGCCTGTTCGGCGAGGGTGCGATTGATTGTGACACCATAGTCGCCCTGCAGTCGATTGACCATCTGGTCGAGGATGTCGTCACCGGCAGCGTTTGCCACCGCGTTCAACTGCTGTTCCTCTTCCTCGGGAATGCTGGTGGTTGCCTGTTCGTTGACTTCGGTCACCTTGAGCAGAACCTGGCCTTCGCCGTCGGCATTGACGGCATTCGCAACGGTTCCGACCGGGCCCGAGAAGGCACCGGCAACTGCGGCGCGCCCGAGTACCGGATCGTCGGAATTGCGCTTGATGCCGGCCTTGGTCTCGACGGCAAGCCCCATGGAAGCGGCGATGTCGGCAAGCGACGCGCCATTGTCGAGCTCGGCCTTCAGGCTCTCGGCCTTGGCGGAGAGGGCGGCCTTCTGCTGTTCGGCAGTCCAGTCGGCCGTTGCCTTTTCAAGCACTTCATCGAGGCTGCGGTCGCGCTCGGGGGTGATGTCCATGACCTCGAACCAGACATAGCCGGTGTTGCCGAGGTGAAGCGGCAGGGTTTCCGCGCCGATCTCCGACTTGAAGGCTTCGCGCAGCAGTTCGGGAGACGGAATATCCTTGACTTCCTCGCCGTTCGGATTGAGGCCGCTGGCATCAACGGCATCCACGACGACTGCCTTGAGCTTCAGTTCCCTGGCGGCCTCATCGAGCGGAACGCCGCTGGCGCGCAGTTCCTCGAAGCGATCATGGACGTTCATCACTTCTTCGCCAGCCGCTTGCAGTGCAAGTTCCTTGCGCAGTTCGCCCTTGACTTCCTCGAGTGTCTTGGTGGTCTCCGGCTTGATGTTGGTGACCCGCAGGATCACCGGGCCGAACGAACCCTGGACAACGCCCGAGGTGCCGCCATCAGAGGCGATCGCGAAAGCGGCATCGGCGATGGCCGCATCGTGCACCTTGTCCTTGGTGAATTCGCCGAGAAGGACGTCACCCTGCGTCTTGCCCTGGTCGGCAACCAGCTGGTCGAAGGTGATGCCGGTCGCCAGCTGGTTCGCGGCAGCTTCCGCCATTTCCTTGTCGGCAAAGGCGAGCTGTTCGATGGTACGGGTTTCCGGCGTGCGGTAGAGGTCGCGGCGCTTCTCGAAATCCTCGGCAACGGCCTGGTCGGTGACGGTCGTCTCGTCTGCGATGTCGACGGGCTCGAGCTTCACATAGGCGATCTTGCGGAATTCCGGCGCACGGTAACGAGCCTTGGCGCCTTCGAACCAGGTTGCCAGCACGTCGTCGGCCGGTGCCTTGACCGGATCGATATTGGCGTTGCTGAGCAGCAAGTAATCAATGCTGCGGCTTTCTTCGCGATATTGCTTCAGCGCGTCGACGAGCGTCTGCGGCGGGACGAAGCCGTCGGATACCGCATCGACGATCTGGCTGCGGACGGCGACCTTGCTGCGCTCTTCGATGTAGTCGTCTTCACGAAGGCCGGCATTGCGCAGGCGCGACGAGAAGAGCTGGCGATCGAACTGACCGCTGAGATTGTGGAAGGCCGGATCTTCGGCGATCAGGGTGGCGAGCCGGTCCTTCGACAGGCCGAGGTCCATGTCTGCGGAAAGCTGGTCGAGTGCGGCCCCGGCAACAAGCGTTGCGTAGACCTGCTGCTCGACGCCGAAGGCGCGAGCCTGCTCGGGCGTCAGCTGCACGCCGAACTGGCGGCTGAGATCCGCAACCTGCCGCTGATAGGCAAGGCGGAACTCGCCGGAGGGTATGGTCTGGTCGCCGACGGTGATGACGGTATCGGATCCCCCCGACAGCTGGGAATGGGCAACGCCCCAGATGCCGAAGGAAAGGACCAGCAATAGCATCAGCCCCTTGGCGATCCAGGTCTGGGAGGCTCTTCTCAGGAATTCGAACATGGGGACGCAAACCTCGTCTGTCTTTTCTTCGCTTGTCCAGCGATTTGTGTCATGTTCCTTAGAACAAAGCACAGCAGAAATGAAGGCAATTCGAGCGAAAAGCTGCGCATCGTTGCAGCGGCCCCGAGCAGGGGCGTGTTGCTCGCGGCAGGGCACGGACCGAGGTTTCCGATCGCCTGTCGGGAACAGAGACGATCGACGGACGTTATATCTTTAATAGCCTGTCAAAAGGAGATGATGATGGCCGAGCCCAAGACCCCCGATCCCAGCATGCCCACCGGGGCTGCTTCAGACGACCTGTCGATGCAGATTGCCACGCTTCGCGAAGATCTTGCCAAATTGTCGGAGACGGTGAAGTCGCTCGGTCTTGAAGCCCGGGCCGCGGTATCGAACGAAGCGGCGCAGGCCACTGAAAGGGTGAGGGAACGCGTTCGCGAGGATCCGATCTTCGCCCTGGCAGTCGCTGCGGGCGTGGCATATCTCATCGGCCTGCTGAGCCGGCGCTAGCCTGCCGGCGCGCCGCCACCTTCTAATGTCCGGATAAACGGCTGCCTGTCGGGGGACGGGCAGCGTGTCGGGCTGTTTGCCCCGCGCTCCTACTCCTTGACGTTCGGCAGGTGCGCGTCGCTGATGGAACGGTAGAGATTGAAGATCGCGTCATGGGCGTTGGCGGCAAGCCGATGCCATTCCGGTGTGAGAACAACGGCCGGGTGCTCGGCCAGGCGGTTATCGAGAAGTTCCATCAGAAGGGCGGCCGCATGCATGGCCTCATGACAGCCGTGCGAACCCGGCTTGAACCGGTCCCTCAGGTCTTCGGGCGTGCTGTTGTAGTAGCGACAGATTTCATCCAGGCGCTCCTGCCTGAACGATTCGGTGTCCGCCTCCGAGAACGAAACATAGGGCTTGATATTCACGTCCAACTCCCCGAGCAAAGCGGCAGCACATTCATATTCGCTGAATTGCACACCGGGCGGGAAATTCAAACGTCAATGTTGTGGGCGGTGGATTGATTCTGGCAGTGTTGCCATATTTCCTCACTCTTTCGGGAACTGAAGCGGCAATTGCGCGGCCGATACAAACATTCGGTCAGCGGCCCGGCAAGGTGAGGTGCGCCTGCGGTAGGGTTGAGTGACCCATTGCTGCTGTACGCGCAGGGAAGTCGTCAGGTGCATACGGTGATTGCCTGCAAACGGGAAGACAATTGTCGATGCGTGCCCCTCAATGCCCGAAGGACTGCCGGCCGTGAGGGCAGTCCAGGTTGCGAAGCAGCGGACCCAGCAAGCGGATCACCCAGGCCACGGAGGGCACGTCATAGGGAATTCCGGCAAGAAGAAAGCCGGCGATCAGGCAGGTGGCTTCCTTGATTTCCGCCGGCACACCCTCGATTTCGATGCCGGATTCTGACAAGGCGCCGCGGCGCGGCCATGCGCGCGGTTGTGTTTCGGAGAGTTTTTCGCCGATGAATGGCAGCAGGTCGATAAAATCCGAGGCGCGGGCAAGAGCGGCTTCCCGGGCGCTATCCGGCGCGCACTCAAGTGCCTGGAAGGCACTTTGCCGGAGGCTATCGTCCCAGTTCGGGCTGCTTATAGAGTTCAAAATGCAGGCTCGCAGATCAAAAAGGTACAGTTGGATGACTTGCGCTGGGAAACGGGGTGCGGAGCAGCAATCGCCGACCGCAGCCCAAGGGAACCAGCGTGAAAGAGCCCGCCGAAGCTCTGAAGCTGAGTGGTTCCGGCAAACCACTAATGGGAGCTTCAGGAAAATAAATAGCAACTAGCAGTATTTTTGCAATCGCTAATATTTTCACTTTTTGCGATAAAAAATAATAGCGACAAGCATTGCGCTATTTTGATCACGTGAATTGGACCGGTTTTCCGGAGTCGCGGCGTGTTCTTGCTGTCATCGTCCAGGAAGAGAGCAGGGAGATGCACGGTGACGCGCCGAGCCCGGGGCAGGGTGGTGACGCAAAAAGCAAGGTTGCTACGCCTAAAAATCCCAGTCCTCGTCCTCCGTCGCGACCGCCTTGCCGATGACATAGGACGAACCGGAACCGGAAAAGAAGTCGTGGTTCTCGTCGGCATTGGGCGAAAGTGCCGAGAGGATCGCAGGATTGACCTTGCAGGCCTCCGGCGGGAACAGCGCCTCGTAGCCAAGGTTCATCAGCGCCTTGTTGGCGTTGTAGTGCAGGAACTTCTTGACGTCCTCAGTCAGGCCGACGCCGTCATAAAGCGCCTCGGTGTATCTCGCCTCGTTGTCGTAGAGTTCGAGCAGCAGATCGAAGGCGAAATCCTTGATCTCCTGCTGTTCCTCCGCGCTCAGGCGCTCGACCCCGCGCTGGAACTTGTAGCCGATATAGTAGCCGTGCACGGCCTCGTCGCGGATGATCAGGCGGATCATGTCGGCGGTGTTGGTCAGCTTGGCGCGGCTCGACCAGTACATCGGCAGATAGAAGCCCGAATAGAACAGGAAGCTCTCGAGGAAGACGCTGGCGACCTTCTTTTTCATTGGGTCGCACGAGGCGTACTGCTCCATGATCAGATGCGACTTCCGCTGCAGGAACTCGTTCTCCTCCGACCAGCGATAGGCATCGTCGACATCGGGCGTCAGGCAGAGCGTGGAGAAGATCGAGGAATAGGATCGCGCGTGCACCGCCTCCATGAAGGAGATGTTGGAAAGCACCGCTTCCTCGTGCGGCGTCACGGCATCTGCCATCAGCTTCACCGCGCCGACGCCGTTCTGGATCGTATCCAGCAACGTCAGGCCGGTGAAAACGCGGATGGTGAGTTCCTGCTCCTCCGGCTTGAGAGTTGCCCATGACGGGATGTCGTTGGACAACGGTACCTTTTCCGGAAGCCAGAAGTTTCCGGTCAGGCGGTTCCAGACCTCGAGATCCTTGTCGTCCTCGATACGGTTCCAGTTGATGGCGCGCACGGCTGCGGCAGCCTTGGGGGACTTGGTTTTCACTTGGATGTTCATTCTATTCCCCTGCGATCAAAGCGCGCACGATACGCAGCCCTGCACTTCCGTGCCGGACAGCGCCATCTGGCGAAGGCGGATGTAGTAGATGGTCTTGATGCCCTTCTTCCACGCGTGGATTTGGGCCCGGTTGATGTCGCGTGTGGTCGCCGTGTCGCGGAAGAACAGCGTCAGCGACAGGCCCTGGTCGACATGCTGGGTCGCGGCCGCATAGGTGTCTATGATCTTCTCCGGGCCGATCTCGTAGGCATCCTGGTAGTAGTCGAGATTGTCGTTCGTCATGAAGGCGGCGGGGTAGTAGACGCGGCCGATCTTGCCTTCCTTCCGGATTTCGATCTTCGAGACGATCGGGTGGATCGAGGAGGTCGAGTGGTTGATGTAGGAGATCGAGCCGGTCGGGGGCACGGCCTGCAGGTTCTGGTTATAGAGGCCGCCCTCCATGACGGTCTGCTTCAGGTCGCGCCAGTCTTCCTGCGTCGGGATGGCGATGCCGGCGGTCTCGAACAGTTCGGCCACGCGCTCCGTCGCAGGCAGCCATTCGGTTTCGGTGTATTTGTCGAAATACTCACCGGTCGCATATTTCGAGTTCTCGAAGCCCTTGAAGCTCACGCCCTTCTCGACCGCCAGCCGGTTCGAGGCGCGGATCGCATGATAGGTCACCGTGTAGAAATAGATATTGGTGAAATCGATGCCTTCTTCCGAACCGTAGAAGATGCGCTCTCTGGCGAGATAACCGTGCAGGTTCATCTGGCCGAGCCCGATGGCGTGGCTGTCGTCATTGCCCTTCTCGACGGAGGGTACGGACGAGATGTGGCTCATCTCGGAAACGGCTGTCAGCGCCCGGATGGATGTCTCGATGGTCTTGCCGAAGTCAGCCGAATCCATCGCTGCGGCGATGTTGAGCGAGCCGAGATTGCAGGAAATGTCCTTGCCCATCTTCGCATAGGAGAGATCGGCGTTGAACTCGCTCGCCTCGCTTACCTGCAGGATTTCCGAGCACAGATTGCTCATGGTGATGCGGCCGGCGATGGGGTTCGCGCGATTCACCGTGTCCTCGAACATGATGTAGGGATAGCCGCTCTCGAACTGGATTTCGGCGATCACCTGGAAGAAGTCGCGCGCCCTGATCTTCTTCTTGGCGATGCGGCTGTCGGCGACCATCTCCCGGTACTTTTCCGTCACCGAGATTTCCGTGAACGGCACGCCATAGACCCGTTCGACGTCGTAGGGCGAGAACAGGTACATGTCCTCGTTGTTGCGCGCGAGTTCGAAGGTGATGTCGGGAATGACGACGCCGAGCGATAGCGTCTTGATCCTAATCTTCTCGTCCGCGTTCTCGCGCTTGGTGTCGAGGAAGCGCATGATGTCGGGATGGTGGGCGTTGAGATAGACCGCTCCCGCTCCCTGGCGCGCACCGAGCTGATTGGCGTAGGAGAATGAATCCTCCAGCAGTTTCATGACAGGGATGATGCCGGAGGACTGGTTCTCGATATGCTTGATCGGCGCGCCCGCCTCGCGGATGTTGGTGAGCGACAGCGCCACGCCGCCGCCGCGCTTGGAGAGCTGCAGCGCCGAGTTGATCGAGCGGCCGATGCTCTCCATGTTGTCCTCGACGCGCAGCAGGAAGCAGGACACGAGTTCGCCGCGCTGCTTCTTCCCCGCGTTGAGAAAGGTCGGCGTCGCCGGCTGGAAGCGGCCGGTGATGATCTCGTCGACGAGGTCGCGGGCGAGTTGCTCGTCGCCGCGTGCCAGCGCCAGCGCCACCATGCAGACTCGGTCTTCGTAGCGCTCCAGGTAGCGCTTTCCGTCGAACGTCTTCAGCGTGTAGCTGGTATAGTATTTGAACGCCCCGAGGAACGTCGGAAACCGGAACTTTCGCGCATAGGCCTCGTCGAACAGGTCGCGGACGAAGTTGAAGGAATACTGGTCGAGCACGTCGCGCTCATAGTAGCCCTCGGTCACGAGGTAATCGAGCTTCTCGCGCAGGTTATGGAAGAACACCGTGTTCTGGTTGACGTGCTGGAGAAAGTACTGCCGCGCTGCCATCCGGTCCTTGTCGAGCTGGATATTTCCATTCTCGTCGTAGAGGTTCAGCATGGCGTTCAGCGCGTGGTAGTCCAGCGCGGGTTCCCCGACCTTTGCCGGGCGTTCTAGCGTGAGCGTGTCCAAAATCGTTCCAATCCGTGTCTGACGTTGATGACGTCATCGTCGGTGCCCAGGAGTTCGAACCGGTAGAGGTAGGGAACCTTGCACTTGGCCGAGATGACGTCGCCGGCGATCCCGAAGGTCGCGCCGAAATTGCTGTTGCCCGCGGCGATCACGCCGCGGATGAAGGAGCGGTTGTCCGGGTCGTTGAGAAAGCGGATCACCTGCTTGGGGACAGCTCCCTTGCGGCCGTCGCCGCAATAGGTCGGGACGACCAGCACATAGGGGCGGCCGACCCGCAGGTCGCCTGCGGTGACGGGGATGCGGATCGCAGGTTTTCCGAGTCGGCCGACGAAGCGATGGGTGTTCTCGGACCGGCTGGAGAAGTAGACGAGATCGCCCACTGCGACACTCACGCCAGGGCGCTGATCATGTCCGGGCGAAAGCCCGCCCAATGCTGCTCACCGGCAACGACGACCGGAACCTGCCGGTAGCCGAGACCCTGAACGAGCGCGAATGCATCGACGTCCTCGGAAACATCGACGATCTGATAATCGATGCCCTGGCGATCGAGCGCGCGGGTTGTCGCGGTGCATTGGACGCAGGCGGGCTTGCTGTAGACGGTGATGGTCATGGGTATCCTCGTGAGATCGATTGGCATGCGGGATCGTTCGGCCAGCGGGAAGCGGCCGTTCAAGAGACGGAATTTGGACGCAGTCAGCCCAGGCCTTGGGACCTGGACCCGTTACTCACGCTGACGCAGACGGAAAAAGCTTGACATGGACTTCACCCCGAAGTGGCTCAGGCGGGAGCTTCGGGAAGCGGTGCGCGGACGTCATGCCGCGGCGCATCGCATTCCTGCCGGCACCCCGCCGGTGGACGTTTCGTTCGAGGCAGGTCTCCTGGCTCACGGGTCGTCGTGCTCGCTCGGCCTTCCCGGATTTTCATCCAGTGACCAAATCGAACGGCACTCTCCGTTCACAGTTGCGGGGGCAGCTCCGGCTTGGCGATCATCATGTCCGCCGACCGAATTCCCATCTTAGCTCCCGACTCGCGTCGGAAGAACCTCGAATACTAGATATGGTAGACGATCGCCGGAATCAGTCAACGACTATGGTTGCGGTCGAGCATCATTGTCGGGGATAACTGCAACTGGCCGATGATTGCGATCCATGGCGACCGTATTACACCAAGGACGAGATGATCGGCAGGCTTCCTGCCACCCGGCAAGCACATCAAGCCGTGGAAAGACCAAAGCGTGTCGGTGTGGAAATTTCTGGCGGGAGAAGCGGAACAATAATACGAACCCGGAAACATCTTGGAATATCAAGATATTACGGAGTTCCCTCGGAAAGCAAAGCCTAGTTCATGCTCGTTATGAGGAGATTGTTTACATGTATGGGAAAGGAATCAGCGGCAAGAAAATTGCCCGTGAGCTTGGCCTTGGGACAACCTCAGTTTATCGCGTACTAAAGCTGGGCAACGAAAAATGAAGGCGACCAGTTCATTTGAGCATGCCCGGTGACGCAGAGTTGGTAGTAGCCCACTTCCCGGTTGCGGCATACGAAGGAACCTTTACGCTCAACCAGGCTATTTCAGACTTTGTCCGACACGGGCTTTAAAACTGTGACCGAGGCGTTTTGGATCAAAATCTCGCGCCAGTCGGGCTCGACTGCGTTTTGAGTTGGTTGCATGTAGAGCGACGTCTCAGGTTGGCGAGTCGCAAGTTCTTTTACCGTCTCGAACAAACCGCTCATGATCTTCCGCATAAGATATGCTGCCGCTTCTCGCTTGAAAAAACTTGCGAACTCCAAGCCATGATCGAACTGCAGATGGGGCAACACGAATTGACCGTTCGGGAATTCCATCGTGCTCACGTTAAGTCGTACGTGCGCAAAGTCTTCATCAGAATGGGCGTAGCGGGTTGCTCGCTCTTAAGATAACTGATCTTAAAAAGTTGGGCGATGCACAGGGTGTCTCAGATCATGTTGCGGACAAGCGTGTAGCCTCTCAGTGGCGCAACGCAATCCGAGCGGCGGCTGGCGAGGCCACGCTGAGGGAAACGATGCTCGATATCGACAAGGGGCTGTCGGTCGAAAGCAAGTCGATCTGGGGAAAAATCCAGGATCAGCTTCCCACCTTCGCTCTATTCAAGTCGGACCGCGAGAGCAGTGATGGTGACGTTGAGGCGAAAAATCCTCTGCAGCAAGCTGTGAAAGACGCTCAGGCGGCCTTGCAGGAAAGGATCAGCTCCCTTGAGGCAGAGATTGAAAGGAGTGTGCTTGACGTAGCGGGTCGCACCCTTGAAAAGCTGCGGGAGATGGCTCCAGAGTTGGCTAGCGAATTGGTGCCTCGTTTCAAGGAAAAGCCGAAGTGGGCCTTTAGCTTCACCCTCGATGGAGAGAACGGCATCCCAATCAACAAGCGTGGGAGCGGCGTGCGTCGTTTGATCCTTCTGAACTTTTTCCGTGCGGAGGCCGAGAAAGCTGTAACGGGTACAACGCGAAATGTGATCTACGCTATCGAAGAACCTGAGACATCCCAACATCCCAATTATCAATTGATGCTGATGAAAGCGCTCCTTGCGCTTTCAGAGCAGCCCAATCGGCAAATCATCGTCACCACACATGTCCCCGCTCTCGCGGGTCTGGTACCGGTCGAAGGAATCCGCTTCGTTACGAAAAATGAGGCGGGAAAGCCGATCGTGAAATTACCTACAAACGATGTGCTCAAAGAGGCTGCCGAGAGCCTTGGTGTCCTCCCAGAAACTGGAATGGAAAGAGCAAAAGCGGTCGTTCTCGTTGAAGGAAAGTCGGACGTAATCTTTCTGAAGCACGCAGCGCGCAGCCTGAAGGATAGTGGGCATGTTGCCACAAATTTGGAGGATGTTGGTGTCGTTCCGATCCTTATCGGCGGCTGTGGCAGTGTAAAGCACTGGGTCACACTTAACCTCGCCAATGACCTAGGCCTACCGTGGTGCGTCTTCCTGGATTCGGATATCGGTGGCGATGCCGGGCAGATTAAGGCGACTCAGAAGCGTCGGCAGGAAGTTGAGGCGCTGGGACGGCCATTCTATTCCACGCGAAAGCGAGAAATTGAAAACTACCTTTGCCCCGACCTAATTCAGGCTCTTACGGGGGTGCAAGTCGAATTTACAGAAACATGTGATGCTAAGAAGATCATCGGCACAGCCGCCTCGGTTAAGCCCGACGACGTAATTGAGCGGTTCTGGCCACGCATGACGGCGGACAAGATAATTGCTCGCTCAGAATTTCAAGATGGCGGCACGACGCGGTCGGAAATAAAGGAGATTGTTGAGAACCTGCTGGGTTTGGTCTAGGGCCTGTATTTGCCTCTGCCTGAGCTTATGACCGAACTTGCAGTTATGTGTCGATAAGGTGGTTCGGATTGCCGCGAGCTAGCGCCGCGAAATCGGGGTCGCCCTGGGTGGCACGGTTGATCCAGGCAGTCCTGCCAACGGAGGCGACTGTCGCCCATGTGCTGGTCTCCAAATATGTTGATCACCTTCCGCTTTACCGTCAGGCCCAGATCATGAGCCGCCAAGGCGTCGATCTCGACCGGTCCACGCTTGCCGACTGGGTTGGCCATGCTGCGTTCGAATGGCGTCCCGTCTTCGATGCGCTAATTGCCGACCTGAAGCACTCGACCAAGCTGTTCATGGATGAGACCCGTGCCCCTGTCCTCGATCCCGGCTCCCGCAAAACCAAGACCGGATACTTCTGGGCGATCGCACGGGATGATCGACCATGGGGCGGTAACGCTCCGCCGGGCGTCGCCTTCACCTATGCACCCGGTCGCGGCGGGCTCCATGCCGAACGGATATTGCAAGGCTTCTCCGGCATCCTGCAGGTGGACGGCTATGCCGGATACAACAGGCTCATCGCACCTGACCGTGCCGGTTCTGGATAGTGCTCCAGGAAAATTACCTCCTGCGGCGGACAAGGTGGATACACCCACTTTTCCCAATTCTGCTTGAGCCACGCCGTCGACAGCATCCGCGTGCCCTTCATCAGTGCTTCGTGGGGTAGGTGGACGAAGGTATGGCCCGCGCTGTAGCCAGTTGCGACCATTACTCCTAGCGGACGTTCTGCATCGGTCGTTTCGACCAGCATAAAATCCACTACCGCTTCGTAAGGGTATTCAGCCTTTACTCTGAATACCGCTCCGCGACCAATTTCCTTCTCTTTTATCTCAGCCAATCGCTGCACGCAAAGTCCCCCACAACAACAGCAAGTCTGCGGTATCGATGGCCTGAATTGCCCCAGGCGCAAGGCGGAGGTCAAGGGCCGCTATTGGCGCGTGCCGTCCCCGACAAAGCGGCACTATTCGAAACGGCATCAAGCTTTATAGTCAAGGTGGGGGCGTAACGGCGCTTACCCAAGACCACCCGAAGGTCCGCGCGTTTCGGAACTGGATGTTGAATGAGGTGCGAGAATTCATGCGCAGCAGGCAGACCTGAATGACCGAAAATTTCAGGTAGGTGCTCTGGCAACACCGCTTACAATCCATAGCGCTGCGCAACTTCATTGACCGTCGTGCCAGCCCTCAAGCTTTCCGAAACAATCTTCGCCTTGATCTCATCAGGCCGGTGTCGGTGAGCCACATGGGCGAGAGACGCAACGGGTGAGAATCGGCTCCGCGACAGGCGTGACTAGCGGCGAAATTGCCGAACGGTTGAACTCAGTCCTACTCCGCGCGAGGCACCGTATGAGTTAGTGTGGTATTACCTCTTTCAGAGCCGAGGTTCCGTCATACACGAATGTCACGCTGTAGCGGGCCCTGGTAACCCCGACGTACAGCTCGGGTTTGACACCGCTGACAAGCTCATAGTCTCCCGTCTTCAGCCATTTCTGCGCCTTCTTATGCGGGAATATTAGTATCCGGTCGAAAGTCATGCCCTTCGACTCTCCAAAGTTCAGGGCTGGATAACCAGCGCATTCCGTTTTCACAGATAATCGTAGGACCTGCGGCTTAAACTTGTTGATGTACTCGGTAACGTGCCCTGTCTTTATCGAAAACACGCCGTCATGACCGGTCACGTCCTCGTTTCGCGACTGTGTCTTTTCGTGCTCGGGATAAAAGCTGTCGGCTAGGTCTGCGATCAGTTGGTTGCACCGATGGGTCTCGACCAGATGCTGCAGTTCCACGAGCTTCTTTTTCTCCCACTCCCGAAATTTCTTGATGATATCAGGTCCGCGAAAACCTTTGTGGCGGTTCGAATTATTGGTCGTGAACGTGGATTGTCGGGGATCGCCCACAAGAACGACTTCGAGATTGGACCTGAGCATCAGTTCGAGGATGTCGAGGTCATATCCAGCGAAATCCTGAATTTCGTCGATATAGACGCGTTCAAATCGCTGCTCCAACCGATGCATGATCGCGTTGTCGGATATCGCGTTGCAGTCGCAGACGAACTCCGCGAGCTTGTTCGAGTAGATGTTCGACGAATTGCCGAAATAATAGCGACCAGCGTTCGATTTGGGAGCAAACCGGTCGACGGTCGTCTCCGTCCAAAAAATCCCGTCGATGCGCTTTTCGTATTTGTGGTTCCTGTACGGTCGAGCCATTTCTCGCAGAAGGAAGGTGTACCAGGGAATTATGTCCACATGGGGCGGGATGGCTTGCCCACGCTGATAGAACTTGGCCTGAATCTCGCGGACGTTGTTTCTGGTGTAGGTGATGATTGCCGACCGGACCGACTTGTCGGCCAGCACTTCGTCAACGATGCGTGTTGTCTTTCCACCACCAGCAGCGGCAATGACGATCCGGTTAGGCGACCGCACGGCTGATATACCCCGGTACGTTCCACGCTTTATCGGTTTCAAACAGCCGTAGAGCGACCTCGGTTTTGTTATTCTGCATGAACTTCAGCAGGTCTTCATCCGTGGTGTACGTGGTGCCTAGGATATCATTCAACACACCCCGGTCATTGGCCTTGAGAAGTTGCGGCTCCAATGTCCTCGCATTCTCGTCGGGGTCGTACTGAACTGCGATGTGTTTATGCGTGAGATAATCGGCGTATTTTTTCTGCAGCCGAGCCACGTCCCCATCGTTGTCGGTCACCACGTCGACCTTGGTATTCAATATGTCAGCGATTTCCAAAAAGCGTTTGAATGCGAGAGAGCTGACACTGATGACATCGACGCCCGCCTCAATGGGCATCCTTCCGTGCTTTCGATGAAAGGCCTTCTGCACAATTAGCTCATCGGAAGGCCCTTCAACCAGGATCGCGCGCTTCGATAGCACCAGTCGAAGCGTGTCGTAGCCGGGCAGTTTCAGGAAGTAATCCCGGGTCTTCGGGTCGAGCGCGGTTAGCTTGGTTGCGATGCCATTCATGAACATCAAAACCGAATCGACCCCAAGCTTGTTCATCACGTAGCTGCTGTGGGTGGTTATCAGGAGCTGCCGGTCTCCGCGTTTGGCGGCGATATGAGCGATCAAGTTTGCGAGATTTGTAAATGAAAGATGGTTCTCAGCTTCCTCGATCAGGAAAACGTGCGAGTTGTCCGCAACATCCAGGGCTAGCTTGATTTTGACGGAGCTTTGTTCACCTTTGCCAACAAGCGTCATCGGAATCTCATCAAGGTGCGGCATCACACCCGACTCCCAGCTTGCCCGAGCCGAGCTGTCGAGCGACACGGTGATCGCCTTGTCAGAAACATGCCCCTTTTTCGCTTCAAGACCTGAATTGATCGCTGCCACCTTAGGGTCGGCCAGGAAGCGATCTTTCATCTGCCGATATGAGAGAGCGAGACTAACCTGCTCCTCCCGCGTCAAGCTGTCCTTGACCACATCCAGGACATATCGATTGGCAACACCATTGTTCCGCAGGGTGCTCGCGTCGATGTAGCTGGGTCGAACTGGAATGGATCGTGCTGTCACATCGTTGTCACCGAAATCGCGCCACCGGACAATGTAATGCTCTACTGGAACCGTTCGAATGAGCGAGGGATCGGCGATATAGTCCTCATACTCAGCCCGGTAGCCTTCGTTGAATTCGATCAGCATTCTGACGCCTGGAACGTCAAGCTTCAGCGAATTTATCCTTCCTTTCAGCTTTGTCAGGTCGGGCTCGTCCGAGAAATAAAGCTCGATCAGTATGGGAGGCGGCGGACCGACATACTTCTTGTGCAATGCCGCGATGTATTCGGTGACCACCTTGGAATTGAAGAGGTAAGGGTGCAGTTCCCCCTGGATGGCACGGCCGTTGATCTGCCCACTCAAGGCAAGGTGTATTGCTTCCAGAAGGGTCGATTTCCCGCATTCATTGTCGCCGACAATGACGTTTAGGTTCGGATTGAGATCAACCGACGAGTCCAGCAAGCACCGGTAGTTTTTGATGACGACTTTTGTAATGTGCACTGAAATCCCGCGATCCATACTGAGTACCGGCGAATCGGTTTAGCTTCAAATATGGATTTTTAGCGTGGGGATCGTTGACGATACAACTGTTGCGTTAAATCTAGCGGTGTAGTACCCGGAATATCGACAAGGTCATCACCTTTCCAGTCTGAGATGTCCTGATTCGGCAGCTTGCCGACGAGTGCCGAGACATCGTAAACGTTAGGCGCTTCGCCTGACATGAACACGCTTCCGACCAGCTCTTTCAGCTTCTCGACGCGAAGCAGGTAGAACTGCTGCTGCTCGGCAGACATGTTTTCCAGTCGCGAATATCAACCCAGGTTATTGCGGCATCATTTTCCTTACGTGAACGACGTCCGGACAGACCATGGTGTGAGACCGCCGCCTGGTAGCCGATTTTGTCCGAACGGTTTTCGAGGATGCCGGGAAGGTCGAGGACGCGAAGGGGGAGAGGATCGCGGTTGACTTGGCCAGCAGCTTCTCGAACGATTCAGAATCGATGGACACAGGTTACACCTTCAGGATCAGATAGTTCATGGTCAGCCGTTTGCCGAGGTCGAGGCGGACTTCACCGCGCATCGCCAGTTGCATCACGGCCGTGAAAACAGGATTGGACTCAGGGAGGACAGTCGGACGCTCATCGCCCTCCCAGATAAGCCAGATCAACTCTTCCGGTATTATGAAGGCTTGCTCAAAAAATCCCAGACGAAGCTCAGGACTCAAATCTTGTGTCGGTTATTCCTTGAACGCCTTCCAACTTGCGATTGATCACGTTTGGTCAGCCGTATAGTCGGGGAAGGTGCCATCGATCAGCTTGGAGACAAGAGTCGTTCCGGCGACCTCGATGACGATCTTCGCATCCGACGCCTTCAGCGTGACTGCGCCTTCCTTCGGCAGGATCTTGCCGAGAATGTCGATGGTCTTGCGCGGAACGATGATCGCCGGCATGCCCGCGGTGCTATCACCGGCGCGCAGCAGGCGCTTGGCCAGGCGGTGGCCGTCGGTCGCGACCAGCATCAGTCCGGCCTCGGCCGCATGACCGACTTCGCCGCGGCCGTTGCTGCGGAGTTCAAGGTGCCCCACCGCGACGTGCTGCATCTTCTTCGGAGACAGTTCCGGAGCATCCGCGCCAATGCTGCCAGACAGATGGAAGCGGAGATGCTGGAACTGCCGGAGACCATCGAAACGGAGTTGTCCGCAGAGGACGTCGAGTTGATCAACTGAGATGAGCATTCACGTTCCGACGGCCAATGTGCAACGTCTTGGCCGGGCCGTCATGGCAGAGGTGCTCACGCCTCCATCGGAGGTGAACTATCTCGCCTGGGCAGAGCGGAACATCGTTTTCTCGGAACGGGAAAGCCCTTATCCGGGTCCTTACAACCGGAACCTGTTCGCCTATTTCGACGAGGTTCTGAGGGCACTTTCACCTGACGATCCGTGCCGGGTGGTGACAATCGCCAAGTCCGCGCAGATCGGCGGAACGGTGGTCGCCAACATTTTCACGGGCGGCTCGATCGACATGGACCCGGGGGATTTCCTCTACGTTCATCCGACCGACAACAACGCGCAGCGCTGGAGCAAGATGAAGCTTGCGCCGATGCTGCGCAACACAACCGCGCTCTCGCGGCTCTTCCCGATGAAGAACCGGGATGGACTGGACTCGGTGCTCTATAAGGAGCGGGTCGACGGTCGTGGCGCCATCCAGATTTCCGGCGCAAATTCGCCGGCGTCGCTTTCTCAGGTGACGATGAAGCGGCAGGTCCAGGACGACCTGTCCAAATGGGAAAACAACTCTGCTGGGGATCCGGAGACGCAGGCCGACAGTCGGTCGCGCGCCCACGAATTCGCGAAGATCCTGAAGATATCGACGCCTCTGGTCATGCCTGGGTGCCGGATTACCCGGAACTTCGAAGACGGCAGTCAGGAATATCCCTACGTTCCGTGCCCGCATTGCGGCCACTTCCAGGTGCTGGAGTGGGAGAACATGCTGGCCAATCTGGATGAGGAGCATCCGGAAAAGGCGCATTTTACCTGCATCGAGTGCGGTTGCGAAATCGAGGAGCACCATCGCCCGCAATTGATGCGGCGGCTGGAGTTCCGCTCGCACAATCCGAAGGCGAAACGGCAGCATCGGTCGTTCTACATCTGGTCGGCCTATTCGGTCCTGCAGAGCTGGGAGCGGATCGCGCGGGAGTGGTTGGCGGCCAAGGGTGACCCAGCGTCGGAGCAAACGTTCCTGAACGACACCGTCGGTCGGGCGTATGTCACGGCTGGCGAGGCGCCGCCGTGGGAAGGGCTTCGCGATCGTGGCGCCCAGTCCGACTATCCGCGGGGACGAATTCCACCGGGCGGGCTCGTGTTCACGATCGGCATCGACTGTCAGGTCGACCGCGTCGAATGGCAGGCTGTGGCTTTCGGGCGGGATTTCCGGCGCTTCGTAGTCGACTGTGGCGTGATCCACGGACACATCTCGGATGCGAAGTGCCAGGAACGGCTCGACGCACTGGTGGTGCAGACCTGGCCAAACAGCGTGGGCCAGAAGATCGCGCCCGATCGCGTGGCCATCGACGGCAACGCCTACACCGAGGAAGTCTGGGCTTGGGCCCGACGTCATCCTGCATCGCGCGTCGTCATGGTGCGCGGCAGCAATACCGAAAGCGCTCCGCTGACGCAGAGGGTGAAGAAGGAACGCAATAGCAAGACCGGCAAGCTGCTCAAATATTCGCGTCGCTTCTATAACTTCAACGCTTCCGTGTTGAAGATGGCGCTTTATCGGAATGCGGCCAAGACGGACCCGCTTGAACGCGGTTATGTTGCGTTTCCGACCGGCCTTGAAGACGACTACTTCCGACAGCTTACCGCCGAGCGGCGCGTGCCGAAGAAGCGCAAGGATGGCTTCACGGAATACAAGTGGGAAAAGGATCCGGCGCAGGCAAACGAGGCGCTGGACACCATGAACCAGGCGGAGGTCGCCGCGATCCTCTATGGCATTCGCGGCCTGCCGGACAAGATATGGGACCGCCTTGAAACCGAGCGGGAAACACCGCCTGCAGACCGGCAGCTCGATTTCGAAGACGGGCTTTTTGCGGTCGCCGCGGCAACCAGTGCGCTGACCAAGCCACAACCTAAACCGGCGTCGATCACCGAAAACCGATGGAAAAAGCGCAAGTGAGCAAACCGAGGATCAAGGTACCGGCGGGCAGGGGCGGCGACGCTTCACGCCCGCAGGCTGCCTATCTCCGCGACACACAGTCGGGCGTCATCGCCGCTCGTCCAGCGTCCTTGCGCGAGCATCGCGACGAGGTGCGCCGGGTGTGGTGGCGTGCCGCCGGGCTTGCCATGGACATGCTGGCCAATTCGGGCCGGCTGAAGGGTGTTGCCGACCAGATTATCGTTGACACCGTCGGCGTCGAGCTGTCGCTTAACCCGCAACCGGATCTGTCTCGCTTCGGTTATGACGAGAAGGAAGCGGCCGAATGGATCCGTATGGTCAAAAACCGCTTCAAGGTGTGGGCATGGAATGCAGCCGAGTGTGATTTTCGCGGCAAGTTCACGATCCCGCAGCAGACCGATATCGGCCTGCGCAACTGGCTTGCCTTCGGCGAGAGCCTCGGTGTCGTCAGCTACATGCCATCGGCGATGCGCCGTCGCTACGGCATCCGTTCGGGCACGAAGTTCCTGCTGGTGTCGCCGCAGAAGCTGGTGCAGGACACAAGCGAGGTGGAAGGGCTGTTCCAGGGCATCGTCCATGACGAGAACGGACGCCCGACCCACTATCGGCTGCAGCAGAAGGAAGCCGGCGTTACCGTCAAGCGCGACCACGCAGCCTTTGATCGCGACGGCCGTCAGCTGGTCATGCATACCTTCGATCCGCTTTCCGCGGACGACGTGCGCGGCATCACGCCGTTGGCCGCAACCTTCCGCAAGTATCTGATGGCGGAAAATCTCGACGATGCCACCGCGCAAATGGCGTTTCTGCAGACGATCTATGCCGTCACGCTGACGAGCGATCGCCCGAGTGCGGATGCGTTCGAGGCGCTGGAGGTGTTGAAGGAGCATGGCGGAGAAAACGCCGAGGCGGTCGCTTCGGACTTCACCAACTACTTCAAGGCTCAGCTCGATCGCGCAGCGGAATCGGAACTGCGGGTCGGCGGCGATCCGACGGTGTCGCATCTGGCGCCGGGCGAGAAACTCTCCATCGAGTCCTCGAAGATCCCTGGCCGCGACTATCTGCCGTTTGCCGGTGCGCTCCATCGCGAGACGGCGCGCGCCCTCGGCGTCACCTATGGTGGTTACACCATGGATTACACCGACGCGACCTATGCCTCGACGATGATGGAGAATTCAGCGGTGTGGCCGATTGCGGTGCGCCGGACCGACCGGATCGCGGCACCGCACGTGCTGGTTCCCTACGCCTCCTGGCTCGACGAGGAGATCGGCGAGGGCCGGATCGAGTTCAAGGGTGGCCGCGAGGCCTATTTCGCCAATCGCGATGCGATCCTATGGGCGTCGTGCCTCGGCCCGTCGAAGCCGACGGCCGACGACCTGAAGCGGGCGAAGGCATCAAGCGAGCGCATCGCCAATGGTACCAGCAATCTGGAAGTTGAATGCGCCGAACTCGGCATCGACCCGGAGGAGAATTTCGAAAGCCGCCAGCGTTGGCACCAGCGCCATCTCGACGCCGGCATGCCGTCGCCGTTCGAGCGCGGACTGCCAAGCGATCCGGCCGGCAAGGCCGAGACAGACGATGCGCCGGCAAAGCGGAAGGAAGATGTCTGATGGCGAACTTGGTCAACATCGCCGGTGTTTCTGTCGACGCAGAGGATCCGTGCGCGCTCTATGGGGCGCTTTATGCGGTCAAGGTCCGGCTGCTCGCCGGCGAGGAAATCGACGAGACCGAGATCCGCTCGCCGGTCACCCAGCAGCGGTTGAAGGTCGCGCGCGGCAACATGGCGGCACTCGAGGCCGAGCTCGCCCGGCTGCGTGACGCCTGCGAGAAGAAAACCAGCGGAAGGCGGACACGCTTCGCCAAGCGAATCCGCTTCAGCTGATCCGAGGTCATCATGTCGTTTGCCTATGCCCAACTGGCGCAGCGCCTGTTCAACACGCCGTTGCTTTACGATGAGCGCAAGGCGGAAGCCTTTCTGCGCGGTCTCGGCAGCCGGATTGCCGGAGACACACTCGTTATCGCCAACCCGCAAGGGGCGGTCGATCACGTCGCCGGCGCCAACGGCCGACCGTTGGCGGGCAAGCTTGGCAACCGCGTCGAGCGCGCCTATCAGAGTGCCAATCTGTTGCCGTTCGATGTCGTCGGAGGCGTCGCTATCATCCCGATCGAGGGAACGCTGGTGCATAAGGGCGCCTGGGTTGGTTCCCAGTCCGGTGAAACGTCCTACCAAGGCTTGCAGGGCCAGATTGCAATGGCGCGCAAGTCACCCGGCATCCGCGGTGTGGTGTTCGAGGTCGATAGCTACGGCGGCGAGGTCAATGGCGGGTTCGAGACGGCGACTGCGATCCAGCAACTGTCGAAGGAAAAGCCGACGCTGTCTATCCTGACCGACCATGCCTATTCGGCAGGTTATCTTCTGGCGTCGCAGGCGCGCTCGATCGTGATCCCGGAGTTTGGCGGCGCCGGCTCGATCGGCGTCATCATGATCCACGCCGACTATTCGGCCTGGCTGGAAAAGGAAGGCGTCAAGGTCACGATCATTCGCGCCGGCGAAAACAAGGCGCAGGGCAACCCGTGGGAAACGCTCGATGCAGCCTTGGCGGCTCGCTGGCAGGCGACTGCGGAGAAGATGCGCGAGAAGTTCGCCGAGGTGGTTGCCAAGGGGCGCAGCAACCGCATCACCAAAGCCAAGGCACTTTCGACGCGGGCTGACGTCTTTGACGCCACCGAGGCGGTCTCGCTTGGCCTCGTCGATGCCATAGGCGATCCGCTCGAAGCCTTCGAGGCCTTCGTGAAAGCCCTCAATCGGAGCTGATCCATGTCGAAACTTCTGACTGCCATTCGGGCGGCCGTGCTGCCCGGAGCGATACCTGATTCTCTGGAATCGGATGAGCCGGACGCCGCCGCGTCCATTTTCGAAGCGCCTCAGCCCGAGGCGATAACCACCGGAGGTGACATGTCTGGAATTCAGACAGGGCCCGGCGCTGCATCCGCAGCCGTCGGAACACTCGCCGCCGTCGCTGCTGCCGCCCAGGGTGGTGGAGCAGACGGTTTCAAGGCTGCCATGGATCGCATGGATGCGGTTCTTTCGGCCGACGGCATCAGGGGCGATGCCGGCCGCATGAGCGCAGCGCTCGACCTGGCCAAGGCTTCGCCCGATATGGCCGCCGATGCTGTCGTCGCCTTTGTCACGGCGAACGTGCCGACGGCCAAGCCGGAAGCAGCAGCCAGCGACAACGCTTACGAAAAGCAGCGGCTTGCCGCAGCTTCTCTGGCTTCGCCGGCGGCCGCTTCTGCGGCTGGCAAGCCGAAAGCCAACCTCAATCCCTCGGCGATCTATCGCGCTCGCCGACAGGCCACGAAAGGAGCCTGATCATGGAGACATTCACCGAAAAAGCCCGGCCACTCGCCTTCGTCCTGTCGGAGGGGAACGGCTACGTTTCCCGCGAGGTCCTCACCATCGCTTCCGGATCCGGCAAGCTCGGGGCCGGCACGTTGCTCGGCAAGATCACCGCGAGCGGCAAGCACACGTTCTCGCCGAATGCTTCGACTGTCGGCATCGAAGGGGCGGAAACCGCGGTCGCCATCCTCGGCTATCCGGTCGACGCCACCAGCGCCGATGTCCAGGTCGCCTGCATCGCCAACCACGCCGAGGTGAAAGACCCGATGCTGATCGTTCATTCGACGGTCAATGACTCCACCAAACGCAACACGAAGCTGACGCAGCTGCGCGCCGTCGGCATCAAGGCACGATAAGGAGACCCTGCCGATGCCAGGACAGAACGTACATTCCGGCGATCCCTTCAGCCTGGATAGCCTCACGGCTGCCGTCAACCAGGAACACTATCGCCCCGGCCAGATCGGTGCGATGGGCCTGTTCGAAGAAGACAGTGTCACGACCACCATCGTGTCGGTCGAGCTTCGTGACGGCAAGCTGGCGCTTGTCGAGCCCAGCGCCCGCGGTGGCGACGGCGAAACCACCGGCGACGAAAACCGCACGAAAGTGCCGTTCGAGGTCGATCACTACCAGCGCAACGACAGCATTCTCGCCGACGAGGTTCAGAATGTTCGCGCCTTCGGTACCGAGGACACCGCCGAAGTGCTCGAGGACCGGGTTAACCGCAAGGCCCAGCGTCATGCTGCCGACCTGACCATGACACTGGAATACCAGCGTGTCGGCGCCATCAAGGGTATCGTCACTGCAAAGTCGGGCAAGGTTCTGCACGACCTTTATAACAAGTTCGGCATTGCCGTGCCGGCGCCGGTTTCGCTCGAACTCGATGTCGATGCGACCGCAGTCGGCAAGCTCTGGCAGGATGTCGTCTATTCGATCGAAGACGCGCTCGATGAGCCTTACGATGGTTTGCACGTCTTCACCGGCCGCGATTTCCATGCGGCGTTGTGGCAGCACAAGTCGGTGCGTGAGACCTTCCTCTACGGTAGCGGCGCGGTCGTTCTCCGTCAGGACGTTCCTGATACCTTCGACTTCGGCGGTGCGACCTGGGAACGCTACAAGACAGGCGCCAAGGCGACGTCCGATCTGGGGGCACCCTACATCGCAGCCAACAAGGCCCGCGTTGTGCCGAAGGGTGTTCGCGATCTTTTTATCACCCGCTTTGCGCCGGCCGACTACCGGTCCACGGTCAATACACCGGGCCTGCCGTTCTACTCTCGCGCGACCGAGAAGCCGAATGACAAGGGTTACGACCTCGAAGTGCAGATGAACTCGATTTCGCTGTGCACGCGTCCGCAGGCGCTGCGCGAGCTGACGCTTACCTGATTTCGTTGCGAGTTTTGGGAGCCGGGTTTTGCCCGGCTTCCGGTTTTCCGATTACTGAGAGCAGGGATCCGGCAACCGGAAGGAGCTTTCCATGTCCAAGAAATTAATGACCATTGCCCTGCATATGGGCGGACTTCTGGCGGCGTCGGCGATGAAAACCGAAAAGGACGTCCGTGTCGCGCCGCACGAGCTGGTCGATGTGCCGGAAGCCTACGGGCGGACGCTCGTCGACAACAAATTTGCCTATAAGGCTGAGAAGCCGAAGGCAGAGACTGCGAAGACTGAGGCTCCGAAATCGAGCAAACCGGCCGATGGAAAGGCCGATGCGATCGCGGCGGCTGAGAAGGCTGTCGACGAGGCAAGGGCCACGCTTGCCGAGGCCGGCGACGACCTGGTGGCCAAGGCCGCGGCTGAAGATGCCGTCAAGGCTGCTGAAGACGCACTTGCTGTCCTGACGGCCTGATCATGGTCGATTGGGCAGCGGCGCGGCAGATGACGGTGCGCAAGGTCTCGGCTGTATTCGATGGCCGTCCGTGCACGCTCCGGCCGCGTCGTGATGGTGTCAGCGTCAATCATGGCCGCCAGGACGACAGCAGCCGGGATCCGTTCGATTTCGTTTGCACGATCGACGAACAACCGTCCGGCGACCTTCTCGGTCGGCATCGTGGCGGCGATCCGGGCTCTCGCGATGCTAATCCCTACTTTGATGCTGTGCTGACCGCCAACACCGAAGCCTGGCCTTACCTGCCGCGCAAGGGCGATCTCGTCCTTGATGGCGAACTAGTCTGGCAGCTCGCCGCAGAGGCCGCCGATGGTGGTGTGCGGAAGGCCTTCTATCTGACGAAGGGTTGATCGGATGCTTGCTGCCGAAGCCGTCCGGCTCGCCGCGATCGAGGTGTTGAGCCCGACGGCGGCCAACGTCGCCGGAACAGGATTCCCGACGCTTGCCGGAAACCGCGTGTTTGACAGTCGTGCCGTGTCGGTGCGGGAACTCGATCGATATCGTGCGTTTACGCCGGTGCTGTCGCTTTACACAGTCGAGAGCGGATCGAAGCTGCGTAGCAACATCTCGGTTGCAATCGACCGCGATGCTGACGCCGTCATCGACATTGTTGCCGAACTTGCGGTCAGCGTGAAGGACGACGGCGAAACCTTCACCGATGCGATGGCGTCTGATGATCCCGAGGCGCGCCTGGTGCTGGCGGCATTGACCTCGCAGGTTCGCTACCTGCTCGAACACGCCCCGTCGGGATCATTGTTCCGGCGTGTGGTTCGCGCTGTCACCAATGTCGAGATCAAAACCTTTGCCGCTCCAGAGCTGGGGCTGCGTTGGCAGCGCCAGACGATCAGGCTTCATTGCGCGATCTGCGACGACGATTTCGATGTGCCTGATGGCGAACTGCCGGAACCGTGCCGGTCCTTGCTATTGCGGCTGCCGGAGCAGTCCTACGCCCGGGCCAAATTGACCGCGCTTGCCGCGCACTTCGCGCAGCAGCCGCTCCCGCCACTTGAAAGTTTGGCGATCGAGACCGCGCCCGGTGCGATCGCCGAAGCGCTACCACAACCCTGATCCTCGGAGCTCTCTGATGTCCAAGCTTTATCGCCCGGCTCCCGGGCGGCGCGTGGCCGTGCCTCTCAGCAACACCGACTGGCCGGAAGACGGACTTCCGGTCGACTGCTCCAAGCCCTACCAGGCGCGGCTCGTCAAGGATGGCGACCTCGTGCCGGTCACAGATGATCCGCCGGCCGAAAAGCCGAAGAAGTAACCAACGCAATCTTCAGGAGCTAGATCCATGAACATTCCGGCCAATCTGACTGCGCCGATCCTCGCCTTTGACGTTGTCAGTGGCGGGCAGTTCGAAAACGAAAGTCGGGCAATCCTGCTCGGTCACGCAAACATCGGTGCTGCCCTTGCCGCAGGTGCCATCGCGCCCTGCAACACCGATATGGATGCGCGGCTTCTCTGCGGCGCCGGCTCGATGCTGGAATCGATGTATCTCGCTGCCCGTCGCAATGCCCCGGCGCAGGAGATCTGGATCGGCCATGTCGCAGCCTCCGGCACGCCGGAAGTCCGCACCATCACGATCAACACGGTTCCGGCATCCGGCGGGCAGGGCATACTGCAGATTGCCGGCCGCTCGATCTCGATCGACATCGCCGCCGGCGCTACGCCGACCGCAGTCGCGACAGCGCTCGCTGCCGCGATCAATAACTATTATGATCGGCTGTCGAAGCGGTCCCTGCCATTCATTGCCTCGGCAGCAGCTGCTGTCGTGACGTTGACGGCGCGGCATGCCGGAGCCTACGCGACGGGGATCGACATCTTCGTGCCGGTCGTCGATGGCATCAATGCGTTCGCCGGCAACCTTGCCTTTGCCACGGCCACGCCTGGTGCCGGCGTTCCGTCGATCGCCAACGTGCTGGCATCGATGGGTGACGATCCGTTCGAGACGATCATCTCCGCTTTCGGCGACACCGCCAATCTCGCGCTCGCCTCGAGCTTCCTGAACAACATCGCCGGCCGCTGGTCCTATGCCCAGCAGCTCTATGGCCATTTCTTCTACCCGAAGACCGGAACAACTTCGGAGATCACCGCGGCCGGCCTCGCGAAGGACGACTGGCATCTGACGCTCGTGCCGCGCTTCACCGCCGGCGGTAACGCCGATCCGGACTATGAATTCGTGTCTGCCGTCGTTGGCCGTGTCGCTGCCTGGTTTGGCGGTGGAGCGAATGGCGATGTGTCGCGCAACCAGACTGGCCTTGCCGTCGATGGCGTCTCCGCACCTCGCGATCGTGCCTACTGGTTGGATTTTGCCACCCGCGATGCCTTCCTGAAAAACGGCGTGTCTACCTGGAAGGTGGACCGCACCGGCAACGTCCTGATCGACAAGCTGATCACTCAGCAGCAGACGACAAACGGTGCACCGGATACCACCTTCCGCGATGTCCAGCGTCCCTATCAGCTGATGTATGCGCTGAAGAAATTCCGCGCGGATCTCGCTGCGGAGCATTCGAGCAAGGCGCTCGCCAACGACAATCCCGACAACCTGGCGGCGATCACCACGCCGAAGGATATCAAGGCGACGCTGATCCACTCTTACATCGAGATGAGCGGCGTTCTTGAAAACGCCGATGCGGCGATACAGGCGCTGCGGGTGACGCGCGATGCCGACAATGCCAATCGCGTCAACATTCATCTCGAACTCGATTTCGTCAACGCGATGGACATCTTCGCCGGCCTTGCGGTCGCCAACAGCCAGCTCGACGCCGTCGGCGCCTAACCTGCAAGAAAGGATCTGCAAATGGGAAAGCAAGATTTCGGCGGGATCATCCGCCTCAAGTTCTCCTCCGGTGAGGTGTTGCCGCTGCGTGGCACGCTGGCCATGAATACCGCCGGTGTCTCGACCGAGGCGATTGCCAACCAGGACGGCAGCGTTGATCGCATCGGGACCCCCGTGGCCCGACGCGCCGAGTTCACCTTCGCCGATCGCGGCCTCGACCACGACAAGCTGATGAAGGCTGATCGCTTCAACGTGACCTTTATCGAGGATCACACCAACGTCACGCACTACTTCACCCGGGCTTTCGTCGTTGGAGATCCGCAGAAGAACCGTATCAACGGCGAAGTCACCGGTTGCTCGATTGCCGCCGAAGGCTATCGGAAGACCGAGGGCTAATCTGTGGGGAATGTGATCGTAAAGTTGTCACGCCGCTATCAGGGCCACGAAGGTCATTTTGACAACGTCACCCTGCGCGAGCCCACCTACAAGGACATCTTCATGGATGCCCTTGGCGAGCCGCAGCAATGGCAGCCGGGACCAACCGGCACGGCTGTCCTCATTACGCTGCCCGACGTTGTCGATGCCTATGTGCAGAAACTTGCTGTCAATCCGACGGCGGACGAACTGACGATGCTCGGTGCGCGCGATGCGCTGGCCTTGCAAAAGGCGGTGCTCGATTTTTTTCGGGAACAGCCAGCGCCCGTGACATCGCCGACTGGCTCGTCTTCCGTCGCGGCTGGGACGCCGGACGCGTCGAGCTGATGACCCTGCGCCAGATCCTCTACTGGTATGAGCGCTATCTTGAATTTCGGGAAAACTTCAAATGACGCGTGAAGTCGAAGCCAGGCTGAAGATCTCCGCTGTTGACAGGACTGGCAAGGTTTTCCAGTCGCTTGCCGGCAAGTTGCAGCAGGTCAACAGGCAGGCTGCGGCGCTCAATCGCCAGCAGTCGCTGGTTGGTCGCGGAACGGCGTCCATGATGGCGGCTGTCGGCCGCTTCGCTGCGCCCGCCGTCGTTGCCTACGGCGCCAAGAAGGCGATTACCGAGTTCGCATCGGTCGAGCGGCAGATGACCCGTATCGGCATCACCGCCGATGCGAGTGCGGCGGAAACCGAGGCGGCGTTTTCACGCATGCAGGACATTACCAAGACGCTGGCGATGCCGGTCGAGAACGCAATCTCAGCGCTCGATACGCTGGTATCTTCGGGCTTGTCGCTGAAGGAAGCCCTGGCCTTTCTGCCGTCGGTGCTGGCGACGGCGCAGGCGTCCGGATCGGCTGCTGAAGATATCGCAAACACGGCGATCAAGGCATCGTCTGCTCTCAAGATCGAGGCGGGCGAGATGCAGCGGGCTTTCGATATCATGGTCACGGGCGGCAAGGCCGGCCAGTTCGAACTGAAGGACATGGCGACCTACATTCCCGAACTCGCCAATTCGTTCGCTTCGCTCGGCTATGAGGGTGAAGACGGCCTGAAGAAACTGATTGCCATCCTGCAAACTCTGCGTGAGGACACGGGCAGCGCGAGCGGGGCTGCGACGCAGGCTCAGAACGTGTTCGGCAAGATGTTCACTGCCGACACGGCGAAGAAATTTGCCGGCTTTGGGATCAATCTCCGCGCGGAAATGGAGGCGGCGAAAAAGAGCGGTGAGGACGCCGTCGCGGCATTCGTTCGGCTATCGAAGGAAGCGGTCAAGGGCGACCTTTCCAAGCTGCCTCTGCTGTTTACCGACCAGGAATTCCGCCTCGGCATGCAGTCGCTGATGACGAGCGCCGACAGCTACAAGAGGTTCGTCGATGCGGTGAATTCTTCTCAGGTCGAGGGAACCGTCCTGCGCGACCTGCAGAAGGTCACCGGCGATACGCAGGCGAGCATCGACCGCCTGTCGAACAGCTGGAGCAAGCTTATGACGAGCTTCGGCGCAGCTGCGTCCAAGCCGGCGTCGACTGTTATGGATGCCGTGTCGGAAGATCTCGATTATGGCGAGGCGGTGCGTCGCGGGCTCGAAAAGCGGGGCATGAGCTATTGGGAGAGAGAGACGTGGATGTTGAAAAACATGCCTCTCGGCTCCTTTTCGCGCGATGAGGAAAGCGATCAGGTCGCTTTCGAAGGCGGGCTCAAGGATCCAGAGTTTCTCAAAAACTATCACGCCGGCAAGTACCTCAACGGCTCGGTAAAGCCATCGGTCGGCCGGCAGGGACAGCCGGTTGTCACCACTGAGTTTCCGGGCTCTCGGGGCGAGGGCGCTCCGGTTCCGCGCTCCCGGCCGGAGATGCAGCTTCCGGCGATGCCGAAGCGCCTGGAGGGCGTGCCGCCGGCCTTGAGGCCCGCGCCGGAAATGGCGTCGATGGGGCAGCTTTCCGGCGACTTTTTCCGGGTGCCGTCACGGCAGGAGTTGCGAGACGCGTTCAAGATCGACGCGACGGGGCTAAAGAGATCTGAGCGTCCAGGCGCTCCGGTTCCGCGCTCCCGGCCGGAAATGGCGTCGATGGGGCAGCTTGCCGGCGACGTTTTCCGGGTGCCGTCACGGCAGGAGTTGCGAGACGCGTTCAAGGTCGACGCGACGGGGCTAAAGAGATCTGAGCGTCCAGGCGCACAGGAGAAAACTGCACCGGTCGAACTGCTCTCGGCCGGCGATGAGGCTGCCGAAAAGGTTGCCGAAAGCGGTCGGGCTGCCGGTGAGGCGATCGAGAAAGGCGCCGCCTTCTTCAAGGTGGCAGGTGTTGACGTCGGTGCGGCATTGCAGTCGGCGGCCGAGAAGATGCTCCAGGCCGCAAACAAGATCAGCAATGCGCAGATCACCGTCGCCAATGCCGCGATCAGCGGCAAGCCGAGAGTGAACGCGGACACCGGACGCAGCATGTCGGCGGTCTCTGCATCGGCCAATGGTGGCGGGGGCTTCTGATGCGCGAATGGACGAAAACGTTGCTGAGCGCCTCGTATCGCGGCGTCGGCTTCTATGTCGAACGTGAGGACGTGTCCGGCGGCCGTCGCGCCGCGATCCATGAGTTTGCGGGCGGCGAGGTTTCCGTCATCGAGGATCAGGGCAGGCGAACACGGCTCTTCGACGTCGCGGCTTATGTGACGGGGGATGCTGCCGATGGTCGCGCCCACCGCCTGGCTGCCGCGCTGGATACCGCAGGACCAGGCATGCTTGTCCTGCCAATCGACCCCGGCCAGATGGTGCACATCCTGGAATGGCGGCGGATGCGCGAACGCGACCGCAACGGTTTTGTTGCGATCGATTTCCGTGCCGCCGCAGCGCTTCCCGCATCGGTCTCAGGTCTCACGATCGGTGACGTCGGGGCGGCTTTTTCTACCGGGCTTGCATTGGCGACATCTGCTTTCGGGAGGTTGTTCTGATGGCTGCCGACAAGACGATCATCCTGGACTGGCTGGCGACGATTTCCACCGAGGTGGTCACCGATACTGAGGACCAGACGGATATAGCAGCGCGGATTGCCGTCGCGGATGTCCTGGGGGCGGCAGAGTTTGCGGCCGAGTCCGTCGACCTCGTTCGCATCATTGCAGAGAGTGTCCGGGATGTGCAGGGATTCGAGAATTTCGTGATTGCCGACGATATCGATGCTGAAACGCGCAGCGCCCTGGTGCTGCTGGCGGCAATCGGACAGGCGCTGGCGATCGGCCGTGTAGCATGGCCGTCGCGCCCCTCGGCGCGAACGGCGCGTGCCGCTCTCGGTTCGATTGCCGAGGAAGCCTATGCAGTTGCTGCCACCATCGATGCCGATCTCTATTCATGGCTTCGGTCGCTGGTGCAGGTGGCTATTCGTCTCGTGTCAGAGATTGCCGCCAACTCGACGCCGATGGTGCAGGTCATGGCCGGACTGTCTCTTCCGTCGACAGTGCTCGCCTACCAGCTCTATGGCGATGCAACCCGCGCCGCGCAGCTGGTCGATCTCGCCGGCTCGGCCACTCCGATGCTGATGCCGACACGCTTCGACGCGCTCGCCAGCTAACCCGAAGACAGCTGAAACCATGCTTGAAACCGTCACGATTGCCGGCTTGCCGCCGATCATTGCCGTGTCCATCGAAATGTCGGTCGAGGAGGCGGTACGCACCGCATCGGTTGCACTCGTTCCAGCCGGGGTGGGCATATCGGTTACGGTGGGGCAGGAGGTGGTGTTGTCGGCCAGCGGTACCACGGTGCTGACCGGCTATGTGCGTGACGTCAACCCGTCGCATGATCGTGAAACTCGGGTACTGAACGTGACTCTGGTTTCTCGGACGATCGATGCGACGGAATGTTCGGCCATTCATCCGACGGGCGAAGTGCTGAACAAGAACCTTGCCGATATCGCTCGGGAGTTCGATCAGCTTGGGATCGGTGTCGAAGACGACGGCGGTCTGCCAACCGAGCCGGTTCACCGGCTGCGGGTCGGTGAAAGCCAGTTCAGCACGATCGAACGTCGGGCGCGTGGTCGCGGCATCCTGATCCACGACACGGCGGAGGGGAAGCTCAAGCTGGCCACCAGGCCTGCGGGCACCCATGTCGGCGGTTTGCGGTTCGGGGTCAATATCGAGAACGCCTCGGCGACGTTTACCGAGCAGGGCAGGCATTCGAAGGTCCATGTTCGCGGACAGGCAACCGAGGGCGTCGACGCACAGCAGTTGCGTGGACAGGCGGTCGCCACCGACCGTGGCGTTTCTCGCGATCGGCCGCTCGTGTTGCAGCACGAGGGCGAGTCGACGACGGACCGGATGAAGAAGCGGGCGGAATGGCAGGTTAAACGGGCTGCCGGCAATGCTGCGACCGCCGAGATCAAGGTCATGGGCTGGCGCGATGGTGGCGGCAGGATCTGGACGCCAAATTATCTCGTCCACGTCAAGGACGACTGGATCGGTATTGATGGGCTGATGCTGATCAAGAAGGTGACGCTCGAGCAGGAAAGCAATGACGGGGACGGCACGACAGCGACACTCTCGCTCGCCGATCCCCGCGGGTTTGGCGGCGAAAATCCGCGTGGCAGTTCTGCCGACGCCTATTCAGCGCCCGGGAACATCTCGGCGACATGGGAGCAGGAATGAGCGGCGCGCGTTTCGAGTTCGACGGGACCATCGAGGAAAACAAGGGCCAGCAGTTCGTGAACGGCCGCGGCCGCCACAGCCAGGGCTTTACCCGATTGCATCGGCCAGAGTCACATGGGTTTGCCTCACAACCGATCGCCGGTGCCAAGGGCCTTCTGCTTTTCCCGAACAGCCAGTCAGACGAGGGTTACGTGCTCGGCGGCGAGCATCCCGGCAAGCGGCCGACCGGACTGCCGGCCGGGGCGACAGCGATCTACGACGCAAACGGCAACATCATCAAGCTCGTCGGCGACGGCATTGTGGCAGACGTCGGGAGCAACAGCTTCGTCTTTCGAGCTGGTGGCGTCACCATCACCATCTCGCCGGCCGGTCTTGCGATCGAGGGCGGAACCGTCACGCACAACGGCACAGATATCGGCGACACGCACCGTCATGGCGGGGTCGAATCTGGCAGCAGCTCCACCGGCGCGCCTGTTTAAGGGTTGTATCCATGCTCAGAATTATTCCGCTCGACGAGGGCGAGGAGCCCTATCGCTCGCCCGATCTCGGCTGGGACGGGATGGCCGGCGATCTCATCCTCAACAGCCTCTACCAAGCAACAGCACCTGGTGACCTCAGGGCAGAGCAGGGGCTGGCGACACAGGTGCTGATCTGCCTCATGACCGATCGCCGCGTCGAGGATTACGAGCTGCGTGACGGCGACGTGAACAGGGGATGGATCGGAGACAGTTTCGATCTCGGACCGGGGGAAACGGCGCTCGGCTCGAAGCTCTGGCTGCTACGGCGATCGGCTCTCTACGAGGGGATCGAAACCATCGCCGAGACCTATGCGGTCGAGGCTTTGCAGCCGCTGATCGATCAGGGGGCGGCAATACAGGCGACTGCGGCGGCGGTCGCCGATCGAGCGCGGAACCGGCTGGAACTCACCATCACGCTCTACGGCCGCAACGGCGCGCAGAGTTTCAAGCAGAAATTCGAGATTCTCTGGAGGCAGATCGATGGCGTGGAGCGTCCGCTCGCTAGCTGACATTTCCCGGCGGGTTCGCGGTGCTTATCGCGAATATATGCCCGGTACCGACTCGTCGCTTGCAAACAACTTCGTGACCGTGACGGGCAAAGTGCTGGCGGCTCTTGGCCACGAATTCGAATTGCGCATGGCCTACCTGGCGCAACAGATCTTTCTTTCGACCGCAGACGGTCAATTCCTTGTGCGGCATGCGGCCGATATCGGCATCTATCGCAAGTCGGCCGCCGCGGCATCCGGACCGATTTCCGGTGCTGGCGAAGCAAACGCCATCTATCCCGCCGGCGTTCGGTTCGTTTCCGGCGACGTGACCTATCTTTCTTCCGCGCCGGCGCAAGCCGGGCCGTTTGGCGCGCTGTCCTTTACTGTTCAGGCGGAAAGCAAGGGGGCGGATACCAACAGGGACGCCGGTGGCGTGCTGTCACTGGCCGACCCGGCTTTGTGGCCGGCGCTGTCGGCGGAATGGATCATCGATACGGGCGGTCTCGGCGGCGGCGCGGACATCGAGTCCGATGCGTCGCTGCGAGCACGGGCGCTGGTGCGCAAGCGCAATCCGCCTGGCGGTGGCACGCTCAGTGACTATGAGCAGCTGGCGCTCGCTGTCCCCGGCGTGGAAAAGGCGTGGGCGTACAGGGACCCGGGCGGACCCGGTTTCATCGCCGTCCTTTTCCTCTTCAGCGGCAGACCGGACCTTATCCCCACAGAGGGCGATGTTGCCGTCGTGCAAGCGGCAATCGACGCGAAGCGGCTGATCCGGATTGATGACAGTGTGGCGGCGGCACCCATGGCCCGACCGATCGACCTGACCATTTCCGATCTGTCCCTGGATACGACGGATGTGCGCGAGGGAATTGCAGCAGCCGTGGCCGATGTGCTCCTCGAGCGGGGCCGGCCGGGCATATCGGGCGATCCATTCATGCTTTCGCGCTCCTGGCTGGTGGAGGCAATCTCCGGCGTGACCGGTGAGTATCAGCATGTGCTCGTCGAACCGGCGGGTGACCTGATGCTGACGGCCGGGGAATATCCCGTGCCGGGCGAGATCACCTATGTCGCGTAGTCCCTACACCCACACCGTCACGCGGGGCTATTCCACCCTCGACCGAGTAGCCGTAGCGGAGCCGTTTGATGCGCTTGCCGCGCCGACCAATGATGATCTGATCACGGCGTCCCTGGCGATGTGGCCGCAAGGTCCGGCCTGGGGGTCTCCGGACGGCGAGGCGGTGCCGTTGGCGTCGGTGCTTGCCCGTTTCACCCGGGTTCTGATCAACGGATTTTGCGGGCTCTATGCCCGCGCTTTCCGCCTGGCGCTGGAGGCAAGTCCGCAAGGCGCCTTCGAATTGCTGGCGGAATGGGAAGCGGACTACGGCTTGCCGGAAGCGTGCTTCACCGGTGATCGCTCTACAACGGAGCGGTTGGGGGCGTTGGCCGATCGGGTCCGGGGCGGTGCGGCGATCCATCCGGAAGACTTTATCCGGATCGCCGCCGGCTATGGCTTCGAAATCGAAATTGAAGAGCCGTCCCTGTTCGAATGCGGCTTCTCGGAACTTGGCGCACTGCACGAAACCGGCCGCAGCGACGAAGAGCTCTACTGGATCGTTCGCGTCCGTGATTCTGCAATCAGCTACTTCGAAACCGGCGCCAGTGAGTGCGGCTACGATCCGCTGTTTTCGCTTGGCGTGGCCGAACAGATCCTGTGCCTGCTGCGAAAAATTGCGCCGGCCTGGACCATCCCGGTGCTTGGCCCCTGGCAAGACTACGGTGCGCTGGTCACCGAGGCCGGCATTCCAATTGTCGACGAATACGGAAACTCCCTTCTCTTCCCGCTTTGAGGTTCTGCGATGAAATATAATCCCCCTTATGGCAGCTCGGATCCCAATGCCGCCTTTGTCGACCGGAACACGCAGGGAGCGCAGTCGGGCTCGCGGGTGCCGGCCGCTGCGATCGAGCACCCACAGCGCGAGATCATGGCCGTGATCGCGGGCGCCGGCCTCACCGCCTCGGGAACCGATCTGACGCAATTGCTGCAGGCCATCCAGCAACTGATTGCCGCGGCGACCGGCTCCGGCGATACCTCCAATTTCGTGCTGATGGCGCAGGCGCGGGCACGGCTGCCGATCTTTCCCGCGGTGCAGACGACGGACGGACGCATTCCCGTCGTCTCTCCCTCGACGGGGCAGGTGCGGGTGCCGGCAGGCTACGACTTCCTGCACCGCGGGATCTTCAACGTCACGACTGTCCAGGCGGATTTTGCGACGGCCGCCAACAAGACCTATCACCTGCGGTGGTCTCTATCCGGCGGGTTTGCCCTGAATGACCTGGCGGATCTTACCTACAATCCGTCGTCACGGGCGGAGAGCGACGCCACATTCGACTCATCCTATGACGACATGCTCGTTTCGAGGGTCGTCACCAACGCATCGAACGTGCCGACGGTCACCAATCTCTCAAACCTTGTCCGGCTGTCCGCGCAGTCCAGCTATCGCAAGATCGCAGTTGGCGCGCTGAACTGGACGACGCTGTCCGGAACCTCAAC
>JAEWPB010000134.1 GCA_023399465.1 Pseudomonadota bacterium | reverse complement strand
TGCCGGAGACGAGGATATCGACGCTGCCGTCGGTGTCGTTCCAGATTTCCTCGGCGGTCGTCTTGCGGTGGATTTCCGGATTGGCCGGGTTTTCGAACTGCTGCGGAATGACCGCGTCGGGGATCGTCGCCGCCAATTCCTCGGCCTTGGCGATCGCGCCCTTCATGCCCTTGGCGCCCTCGGTCAGCACCAGTTCGGCGCCGAGCAGGGCCAGCATCTTGCGGCGCTCGATCGACATGGTTTCCGGCATGGTGAGGATCAGCTTGTAGCCCTTGGCGGCGGCGGCAAAGGCAAGCGCGATGCCGGTGTTGCCCGAGGTCGGCTCGATCAGCGTGGACTTGCCGGGGGTGATCTTGCCCTGGGCCTCCAGGGATTCGATCATCGCAACGCCGATACGATCCTTGACCGATGCGATCGGATTGAAGAACTCGAGCTTGGCAAGCAGGTTTGCCTTGACGCCTTTTTCCTTGGCAAGCTTGTCCAGTCGAACGATCGGCGTGTCACCGATGGTTTCCGTAATCGAGGAATAGACGCGGCCACGGCCGGGCTTGCGAGTGTCGGACATTATTGGCTCCTTCTTAAATCTTCCCAGAGAATAGGGTCAAAGCGCGGCCCCGGCCAGTGTGTATCGATCCGCAACTATGGCGCGGTTTAGAAAAAATGCATCGAGATTTCCCGAAAGGGGAACGCATTTTTCAGGCGGTACGGGTCGCGATGAATGCTGCGGTGCTGGCAAGGATACCCGCTGCCACACGATTGAGCATCTGCAGGGATTTCGGCCGGCGCAGCATGCTGCGCGCCCGCGCCGCCAGAAGCATGTAGGGGACAAGGACGATCAGCAGCACGACGGCCGTGACCACGAGGAGCACGCCGTATTCGGAAAGGCCTATGCTCCTGATGTCGATCAGCGTCGGAACGAGGGCGATGTAGAACAACATGGTCTTCGGATTGGCGAGCGTGACCAGCAGGCCTGAGGCGAATGCCGACAGCGCACCGCTCGCCTTGCGGGCGGCGATGTCCTGCGGCAGAAGGCCTGAGGTCCAGAGCTTCCAGGCGATATAGGCAAGGTAGAGCGCGCCGCCGATCTTGATGACGATGAAGATCTCGGCAAAGGCCTGGGCCACGAATGCGAGACCGAGGATGACGGCGGTGAGGTAGGTGATGTCTCCGATCACCAGGCCGAGGCCCATGAAGAAGGTCTCGCGGAAGCCGGAGCCGAGCGCGCGTGCGACGATGGCGGTGATGCCGGGACCCGGGATCACTGCGGCAATGAACAGTGCCGTGCAATAGGCAAACAATGCGGTCAGGGTCATCGGTTCCTAACTCCTCGCGGCGGTTTCTACGCCTGTCGCGCCCCGGTTGCAAGCGTCGAGGCGATGCCTATGGCCGCAAGTCGGGCAAGTCGGGCAAGTCGGGCAAGTCGCGGGTGGTGGCGAAAATGCCTTGCTGCGGGGACGAATGAGGGGCGTGCTGCACTTCACTTTTCCCGTTCGCGCTCTAAGTGGCTTACTCCGGCGGCACCTGCATCGCTGTGGTGCCATTCGCTGGGAAATCATTGCCTTTATCGACCGATCGGCCAATTGCTTTCGTCACGCAAGGAGAGAACGATGAACAATACATCAGCCGAAAAACGCAAGCGCGCGCCGATGACGACGCCCACCGACCTGCAGACAAACTCGGTTACCGACATTTCCGCGGCGCTGACCACTCTTCTCGCCGACATGTTCACGCTTTACCTGAAAACCAAGAACTTTCATTGGCATATGTCGGGGCCGCACTTCCGCGACTACCATCTTCTCCTCGACGAGCAGGGTGACCAGATCTTTGAAACAACCGATGCGATGGCCGAACGCTGCCGCAAGATCGGCGGTACGACGCTGCGTTCCATCGGTCATATCGGCCGCCTGCAGCGGATCCTCGACAACGATGCCGATTATGTCACGCCGGAAGATATGCTCGCCGAACTGCGCGACGACAACAAGCAACTGGTGGCGATGATGCGCGAAACCCACGACATGTGTAGTGAGCTTCGCGATGTTGCCACCACGAGCCTGCTCGAAACCTGGATCGACGAGGGCGAGCGCCGCACCTGGTTCCTGTTCGAGGCGACCCGGCATCAGCGCTAGGCGATCCGCCGGGGTGAGCCTAGAACTCGGCCATTGGTGAAAGTGAGAACGGCTCGACCGGTATCAGTTCGGGCGCGCAGCGCATCATGAAGACCAGATCGCCGTCGATGGGTTCGGCTGCGCCTTGCCAGTCGAGCCGGTCCGGCGGGAAATGAACGGTCACATGAGCGGGTCGAAGGTCGAGCGCGCTGAGCATCGCGTCGAGCGGCGGGATTTCGGGCCCTGCGATGTCGAGCAGTTCGAACGCGCCGTCGCTGCTTTCCTGCCACGCGACGACAACGCGATGATCCGCGAGATAGTCCAGCATCAGGCGATCATTGTAGTAGGCGTTCAGCAGGAACATCGTCGCCTGATCGGCAACCGCAAACCGTGCCGATACCGGCAGGCGTGCAGCGAGCGCGGTTTGAGCCAGAGCCAGATCGTCGAATTCACGGATATCGAGGCGGCGCGAAAGCGTTGCCGTCTTCTGGAGCTGCGGCGGCGGACCGGAAAACCGGGACTGAGGCACGATCCGGAAGCCGTAAGGCTCGTAGAGCCCGGGCTTGTCCGTGTAGAGCACGATCGCTTCGAAGCCGGCTTCGGCGCAGCGGTCGAGCGTCGCGCGGGTGAGGTCGCGGAAGAGGCCGCGGCCGCGGTAATCAGGGCGAACGGCGCCTGATTGCAGCCCTGCGGCCTTGACCGGTCTGCCGTTGACGACCAGCGGCATCGAAAAGGCGGTGAAGTTGGCGACGCAGGCGCCGTCTGAATCAAACAGGGCCGACGGCATGCTCGTCCTGTCGTGGCCGCCCAACAGCGCGAGCGGGCCGAGATCGATCCCGAACACGCCCTCGAGCAGAGCCGCAAAAGCCCGCCAAGCGGCGGGATCGTCGAAATAGTCCTGCCTGAAGACGAGGCCGTCGTCCCTGTCCGCGATCGTGCTCACTTTACCCCCGTCGAGCCGAAGCCGCCGGTGCCGCGTCCGGTTTCGGAAGTCTCCGAGACTTCAAGTACGGTTGCCTGCGTCACGGCGGCGATCACCATCTGGGCGATCCGCATGCCGCGGGTAATCTCGAAAGGCTCTTCACCGAGATTGACGAGCAGCACCTTCACTTCGCCGCGATAATCACTGTCGATGGTACCAGGCGTGTTCAGGCAGGTGATGCCGTGCTTGAACGCCAGTCCCGAGCGCGGCCGGATCTGGCCTTCGAAGCCTTCGGGGATCTCGAACACCAGCCCGGTCGGCACGAGCGCGCGTTTTCCGGGCAGCAGCGTCAGGGGCTGGTCGTCGGGAACTGCGGCAATGAGATCCATGCCGGCGGCGCCGGCAGTCTGGTAAGACGGGAGTTCGATGCCGGCGCCGTGCGCCAGGCGGATGAGCCGGAGAACCGGTCGGAGGGTGCTTTCGTTGGTCATGGCGGCCACTAGGAATAGGTCCAATACCGAGGTCAATTGCATATTTGGCGGCGAGCCGGTAGAAGACCCGCCAATCAACAGGAATTTCGTTCATGGCCGAAAGTCTCGCCGAGGCGGTCTCCCGCCGCCGTACCTTTGCTATTATCGCTCACCCGGATGCCGGTAAGACAACGCTCACCGAAAAGCTGCTGCTGTTCGGCGGCGCCATTCAGCTTGCCGGTGAAGTGAAGGCGAAGAAGGATCGCATCCAGACCCGGTCGGACTGGATGAAGATCGAGCGCGAGCGCGGCATTTCGGTGGTCACCTCGGTGATGACCTTCGAATATGGCGGCAATGTCTTCAACATCCTCGACACGCCCGGTCACGAAGACTTCGCCGACGATACTTACCGCACGCTGACCGCAGTGGACGCGGCAGTGATGGTGATCGATGCCGCCAAGGGTATCGAGCCGCGTACGCTGAAGCTCTTCGAGGTTTGCCGCATGCGCGACATTCCGATCATCACCTTCATCAACAAGATGGACCGCGAGAGCCGCGATCCCTTCGAGATCCTCGACGAGGTCGAGGAAAAGCTGGCGCTCGATTGCGCGCCCGTCACCTGGCCGATCGGCCGTTCCAAGACGTTCTGCGGCGCCTATCATATCGCCGACAACACGGTGCGCGGCTCGGATACGCAGGAGATCCCGACGAAGGTCAGCGGTCCTGAAATGGCCTCCCATCGCCTGCCGGAAAACGAGCGCGAAGCCTTCACCGAGGAACTGACGCTGGCGATCGAAGCCTGCAAGCCCTTCGACAAGAAGGCGTTCCTGGAAGGCCACCTGACACCGGTGTTCTTCGGCTCGGCACTGCGCAATTTCGGTGTCCGCGACCTCATCAATGCGCTCGGCGACATCGCGCCGCCGCCGCGCGACCAGGTCGCCGACATCCGCACCGTCCATGCCACCGACGAGAAGATGACCGCCTTCGTCTTCAAGATCCAGGCCAACATGGACCCCAATCATCGCGACCGCATCGCCTTTGCCCGCGTCTGCTCGGGCAAGCTCGAGCGCGGCATGAAGGCGCGACTGGCGCGTACCGGCAAGCAGCTGGGCCTCAGCGCACCGCAGTTCTTCTTCGCATCGCAGCGCCAGCTCGCGGACACCGCCTATGCCGGCGACGTCGTCGGCATCCCGAACCACGGCACGCTGCGCATCGGCGACACGCTGACCGAGGGCGAGGCGCTGGTATTCCAGGGCGTTCCGAACTTCTCGCCGGAAATCCTGCGCCGCGTGCGGCTCGAGGATGCCATGAAGGCGAAGAAGCTGAAGGAGGCGCTGCAGCAGATGGCGGAAGAGGGCGTCGTGCAGCTGTTCTCGCCGGAAGACGGCTCGCCGGCGATCGTCGGCGTCGTCGGGGCGCTGCAGCTCGACGTGCTGAAGGAGCGCCTGCAGGGCGAGTATGGCCTTCCGGTCGGCTTCGAGATGTCGCGTTTCTCGGTCTGCCGCTGGATTTCCGCGGACAATTCGGCGGATCTCGAGAAGTTCATTACCGCCCGACGCGGCGATATCGCCCGCGACCTCGACGGCGACCCGGTGTTCCTGGCGCAGGACGCCTTCTCGCTGCGCTACGAGGCCGAGCGCTATCCTGCGATCAAGATGGTTGCGATCAAGGAATATCACGTCGCCAAGGCGGCCTAATCGGTTGGTGCGCTTCGTTCACGAAGCGCTTGCTTTCGACCAGATGGCGCCGATCTTCAGGACCGGCGCCATTTTTCATGCCCGCGGAAGTCCCGGAAGCGTCGGAATGCCGGACAGCCAGTCGACGGCCGAGTTGCACCAGATCTGCCGTTGCGGCCGAAGGTCCCGGCGCTGGTCGATGCTGCCCCAGCGGATGCCCCAGACCTCCGCGGCCTCGCCCGTGCCGGTGACGAACAGCGGTGCGCCGCAATCGCCGCAGAAGTATTGCAGTCGCTTCCGCCCGCTGTCGCCGGTCTTGACGTAGAGCCGCGGTTCGCCTCCGCTTGTGCGGATGTTTTCCCGGCCGGTGGCGACTGTGACGCGGAAGGGCGAGCCGCTCAGCTTCTGGCAATCGGTGCAGTGGCAGATCGATACCTTCTCCGGATCGATATCGGCATCGTAGGCGATGGCACCGCAATGGCATCTGCCGGTGATCCGCATGGGCTTCTCCGAGAGTGCGCGGTCAGTCCGCGATTTCAACGCTGCGGGCACCGACCTGCTCCGCCTTGCCAGCATACCAGCCGTTGATCGCGGCACCAACGCCGAGGACGACAAAGAGAACGGCGGCGGCATCGAAGCTCCCGGTCAGGCTGCGAAGAAGGCCGACAATCAGGGGGCCGATGGCGGCGAGCAGGTAGCCGACGCATTGCGCCATGCCCGACAGGTGGGCGGCGACATGCGCATCGGGCGAGCGCAGCACGATCGCCGTCATCGCAACGGCGATCAGCCCGCCCTGGCCGATGCCCTGCAGGACCGCCCACAGCCATACCGTCGAGAGCGGGGCAAACAGCAGCCCGAGAAGGGCGATCACCGCAAAAGCGCACAGCGTCACGTGGATCAGCTTCTGGTCACGCCCCCGGACGGCGATCTGCGGTGCGACGATACAGGCGGCCGCCTGCACCATGACCGAAACCGAAACGATCGCTCCGGCGGTCACCCCGTCCAGCCCGCGTTCGCGCAGGATCGGCACCAGCCAGCCGAAGACGCAATAGGCGAGTGCCGACTGCAGACCCATGAACAGCGTCACGCGCCAGGCCAGCCGATCCTTCCAGAGCCCCTCTACGCGAAAGCCGGTCCGCTTGACCGAGCGGTCGAGCGACAGCGCCTGCGGAAGCCAGATCAATCCGACGAGCAGAGCGGGCACCGCCCAGATCGCGAGCGCGAGGTTCATCGAATCCCCGAGAAGGTGTTCGACCGGCAGGGTGAAGCCTGCGGCAGCGGCAGCCCCGCCGCAGAGAGCCATCGTATAGAGACCGGTCATCAAGGCGGCGCGATCGGCAAAATCGCGCTTGACGAGGCCGGGAAGCAATACGTTGCCAATGGCGATGCAGGCACCGGCGAGCGCCGTACCGAGAAACAGCAGCGGCACGGAGGAGAGGCCGCGAGCGGCGGTGCCGAGCGCCAGCAGGAAGAGCATGACGAGTAGCGTGCGCTCGCTGCCGAACCGCTGGGCGAGGCGGGGCGCAAGCGGTGAAAATGCGCCGAGGCAGACCACCGGCAGCGTCGTCAGCAGGCTTGCGCCGAGCGCGGAAAGCCCGAGCTCGGTCCGGACTTCCGGCAGCAGCGCCGATGCGCTGGAGAACACCGGCCGCAAATTGAAGGCTATCAGGACGAGGCTGGCGCCAAGCACGATGCGGGCGAGCGGCCCGGCGGGTGGCGGCGGTTGCGGCTGCGGGATGCTGTCGGCCTCGGCATCGATCAGCTGTTCGTCGGCTAGGTTCAGCGGACGCGCGGCGTCCTTCGTCTGGATGTTCATGACAGCAGCATCCGGTCGAGCGCCGAAAGCATGGGCGCCATGAAGCGCCGCACGGCCGCATCTGCCCGGCTCGGATCCGCCGTTTCGATGGCGTCGATGATGTCCGCGTGCGCCTTCAAGTCAGGCTCCGGCAATTCCTTGCCGAGCGTGGCCTCGATGGTTTCGGCGATCGACATGGAGAAAAAGTCGTAGATCTCGATCATCGCCCGGTTTCCCGAGGCGGCGATGATCGCCTTGTGAAAGGCGAGGTCGCGCTCGATGAAGGCGGCGCGGTCGCCACCGTCATAATTGCCGCGCTCGGCAAGCAGCGTGCGCAAATCGGCAATGATCGCGGGCGTCTGGCGTAGTGCCGCAAGCCGTGCGGCCTCGACATCGAGGGCGCATCGGGCTTCGAAGCGGTCGCGCAGGCTGGCCCGCCGCGCCATGGTCAGCGGCAATGCCGGGTCGACCGTCGAGCGGACATAGGTGCCGGAGCCCTGGCGGGTTTCCAGATAGCCCTGGGCCACGAGGATGCGCACGGCTTCGCGCACGGTGCCTCGGCTGATCGAGAGCGTGGATGAAAGCGAAGCCTCGTTCGGCAGCTTTTCGCCGAGTTGCCAGCGCTTGCCAAGGATTTCGCTGCGAATTGCTTCTGCCGCCGTTTCGGCGAGATTGCTTCGGTTCAGAGGACGCATGCCACGACTCGTAAAATCATCAGATGACTTTACGAATAAGTTGAGACTTGACGGACGTCAATCGCCGAAAATGCGGTAATGCGCGCAAAGAAAAAGGGCCGCCAGTGGCGACCCTCCGTGAGCTTTGGCCCCGTGAACAGGCCCGGACCGTGGACTGGCCCGCAGGAAGGCCTGGTTCAGAACGAGGGCTGCCCCGCTCTTACCATCACTCCCATGCCTGTCACGCGGATCGAAATCTCACTCGACATTGGATCACCTTCCTTTCTTTGCTGTTACCGATGTCTTCAACGTAAGATGCCTCCGGTCGAATACAAGGGAGCGGATCGATTTATCCGTCGGTGCCGCGGCGGCATTTCCGGGCTCGTCTGCCGCGCGGCATGATTTCGCGTGACACGCAGGGAAAACGCTGCCAATGATGCCGGTGCTTGAGAGACAGGGGCGCTCGTCGCGAGACGGGCTGAGACGTACCCTTAGAACCTGAACCAGATAATGCTGGCGGAGGGAGTCGCTCGGGACGTTCTCCGTTCGCGGCCGCACGTCCCAGCCGCTTTGCCCCGCCGGAAAGGGGCAAATGAACAGCATTGATACTCCCGGAACCCTTCTTGTCGAAATGCGCGCCATGGCGCCGCTGGTGCAATGCATCACCAATTTCGTCGCGATGAACATCGCTGCCAATGTGATGCTGGCCGCGGGCGCATCGCCGGCGATGGTCCACGCATCGGAGGAGGCGGGCGAATTCGCCGCAATTGCCGGCGCCTTGACGATCAACATCGGGACGCCGTCCCGGGAATGGATTGCCGGCATGAAGGCCGCCATCGGTGGAGCGGCGGCGGCAGGGCGGCCATGGATACTCGACCCGGTCGCCCATTTCGCAACCGGCTACCGACGGAAGGTCACGGCCGAACTCCTGGCTCTTGCTCCGTCAGTGATCCGCGGAAATGCCTCCGAGATCATCGCCCTTGCCGGCGGCGCCAGCAATGCCAAGGGCGTCGATAGCCGGGATCCGGTCGAAACGGCGCAAGAAGCAGCCCGCCAATTGGCGCAGCATCAGGGATGCGTCGTCGCGGTGACGGGTGCCACGGATTTTGTCACGGACGGTCGGCGGGCGGTGCGGATCGCCGGGGGCTCGGCCCTGATGCCGAAGGTGACGGCGCTCGGCTGCTCGCTCACCTGCCTGGTGGGCGCCTATGCGGCGATCCGTCCGGCATGCCCGTTCGAGGCGACCGTGGCAGCGCTGTCGCATTTCGCCGCGGCGGGGGAACTGGCGGATCGGCAGGCCCATGGCCCGGGCAGCTTCGCCTGGCGCTTTCTCGATGCGCTCGCCGCAGTCACGGCTGAAATGCTGGACCAGTCTGCAAGGATGGAACGCCTGTGAAACAGCTCGACCTTTCCCTTTATCTCGTCCTCGACCCGACGCTGTGTGCGCCGATCGGCATGGTCGAAACGGCGCGCGTTGCGGTGGCGGGCGGCGCGACGTTGGTGCAATTGCGCGACAAGACCGCAACCACGCGGAAGAGGATCGAGACCGGCAGGGCGCTGAAGGCCGCCCTGGCGGGCAGCGGCGTCCCCCTGATCGTCAACGACGACGTCGAGGCAGCTATTGCGATCGGCGCCGACGGTGTGCATGTCGGCCAAAGCGACATGCCGGTTGCCGAGGTGCGCCGGCTGATCGGCCCCGGCATGATCCTCGGCCTGTCGATCGGCAGCTCCGAACAGGCGCGTGCGCTCGATCCTCATCTTGTCGATCACATCGGCGTCGGCCCTGTCTTTCCGACCTCGACCAAGCCCGGCCATCCGCCAGCAATAGGCTTTGCTGGACTGGCGGCGGTCGCCGCGGCAAGCGCCGTGCCGGTCGTCGGTATCGGAGGGCTGAAGATCCAGCATGTCGGCGACACGCTTGCGGCGGGAGCTTCCGGCCTAGCCGTCGTATCGGCCATCTGCGGACAACCGGATCCGAAAGCCGCAACGGCAGATCTCGCCACTGCGATCCGGAGGGCACGCCGATGATCCGCAACGTGCTCTCGATTGCCGGGTCGGACCCCTCGGGCGGTGCCGGGATCCAGGCTGATCTCAAGGCGTTCTCCGCGCGCGGCGTCTACGGAATGGCGGCGCTCACCGCTTTGACGGCGCAGAACACGCAGGGCGTTTCGGCCGTTCGGGCGCTGCCGCCGGAATTCGTCGCCGAGCAGATCCGCATGGTCTTTGCCGATATCCGGGTCGATGCGGTCAAGATCGGCATGATCGCCAACTCAGGCATCGCGGAAAGCGTCGCGGAAATTCTTGCCGGATGTAAGGGCGTGCCGGTGGTGCTGGACCCGGTCATGATCGCCAAGGGTGGCGCATCGCTTCTCGACCCCGACGCCGTTTCGGCGCTGGTCAGGCATCTTCTTCCCCTGGCAACCATGCTTACTCCCAATCTCCCCGAGGGAGCAGCGCTTCTCGGCGAGGCGGAGGCAACGGATCGACCGGCCATGGCGGCTCAGGCTCTGCGTCTCCTGGATTGCGGACCATCGGCGGTACTGTTGAAGGGGGGGCATCTTGGCGGGCAGTCCAGCCCCGATGTACTCGCGACGCGCGACGGCATTCACTGGCTTGAAGGACAACGGCTCGCGACGATCAACACCCACGGCACGGGTTGTTCGCTTTCAAGTGCCATCGCCGGCGAACTGGCGAAAGGCAGCTCGTTCCTTGACGCTGGCTCCGTGGCCAAATCCTGGCTCTCGGCGGCGATCGCCTCATCGGGCCGCCTCGACGTCGGCTCCGGTCATGGGCCGGTTCACCATTTTCATCAGCTCTGGCAAACGGAAGGAAATTCATGATGCCCCTGCCGCTCGACAAACAGATCGTCCTCGTCACCGGCGCCGGCCGGGGCCTTGGCGCAGCCATCGCAACCGCCTTTGCCGGGGAAGGCGCAAGGGTGGCGATCAACTATCGCAACAGCCGGGACAAGGCCGAGCGACTGGCGGGTGAGCTTGGCCCGAATGCCGCGGCGTTTCAGGCCGATATCACCGACGAACATGCCGTCTCGCATCTGATCGGGGAGGTCGCGGCCCGCTTCGGCCAGTCACCGACCACCGTGGTGCACAACGCTCTCGCCGACTTCTCGTTCAACGGCGATGCCCGCAGCAAGCTGGATGACATGCGCTGGGAAGAGATTGCCGCGCACATGGAAACGGGGGTGAAGGGTCTCCTCAATCTCATCCGAGCCACTCGCCCGTCGATGACCGCGCAGCGCTTCGGCCGCATGATCGCCATCGGCACCAACCTGTTCCAGAACCCGGTGGTGCCCTATCACGACTACATCGCCGCGAAGGCGGCGCTGCTTTCGCTCACCCGCACTGCGGCGGCAGAGCTTGGCCCGCATGGCATTACGGTCAACATGATCTCGGGCGGGCTCCTGCGCACCACCGATGCCAGCAGCGCCACCCCCGAGGCGGTGTTCGAACTGATTGCGGCCAATACCCCGCTTCGTCGTGTCTGCACGCCGGAGGAAGCGGCCGACGCGGTCCTGTTCTTCGCCAGCCCCTGGGCACGTGCGGTAACGGGACAGAACCTGATCGTCGATGGCGGATTGGTCTTCGGATAGGCCGGTTCTACGGCATCTTCGACTCGAACGTGATGTCCTTGCCGTCCACGGCGAAGGTGCCGTAACCCTTGTGATGGATGGTCTTCGGCGAGATCTTGGCCGGATCGTGCCAGGCCTTCACCACGTCGAGCACGAAGAGATTGTAGCGTTCGACGAAATCCTGATCGATGACCCTGCATTCGAGATTGGCGAAGCACTCTGCGATCAGCGGTGGCGAGACCTTGGCGGCGGGGGCAGGTGTCAGGCCGATGGTCGCAAACTTGTCGGTGTCGCGCCCCGAGCAATTGCCGATCGCCACCACCTTTTCCGCCATCTCGACGGAGGGAATGGCGATCACGCATTCTTCCGTCCGGGTCAGGGCGATGAAGCTGTAGTCGCCGGTGCTGACGATGCAGGCAATCCGCGGCGGCGTGAAGTCCATCATCATGTGCCATGACATGGTCATGATGTTGGGGCGGCCGTCGCTGCTGGTGACGAGCAGCACGACCGGTCCCGGCTCGATCAACTGGTAGACCTTGGAGAGTGGGAAATCCTTCATGCCGTCACCTTTCCGCCTCCGTGGATGCAGAGGCCAAGTGCAGCGCCCCCGAACTGACGCCCTTAATCGTCGAGCGTCGAATGGAACAACGAAAGAGCGGCGGCAATAGGACGCCAAAACGCCGGGCGGAAAGGCCCGGCGTCTCGTCTCGTTCTAAGTTGCCTGCCTGCGGTTCAGTGTGCCGGCTTGATGAAGGTTCCGTTCTGCAGTTCGCGCATCGCCTGATGCAGCTCCTCGCGGGTGTTCATCACGATCGGGCCGTGCCAGGCGACCGGTTCCTGGATCGGCTTGCCTGAAACCAGCAGGAAGCGGATGCCCTGCTCGCCAGCCTGCACGGTGACTTCGTCGCCGCTGTCGAAAACCACCAGCGTGCGGTTGCCCGACATGTCGCGGATGTTGAGCTCCTCGCCGTTGAACTCCTTCTCCACCTTGACGCCGAACGGTTTCGAGGCATCGCGGAAGGTACCGGAACCGGCGAAGATATAGGCAAAGGCCGAGCGGTAGGTATCGACCGGCAGACGCTTGCTCTTTCCCGGAGGAACGGAGACATCGAGGTAGATCGGCTCGGCGGCAATGCCGTCGACCGGGCCGGCCTTGCCCCAGAAATTGCCGCAGAGCACCCGCACCGCCGTGCCGTCGTCATCGACGACCACGGGGATGTCGGAGGATTTCACATCCTGGTAGCGCGGCGCGGTCATCTTCAGCGACGAGGGGAGGTTGGCCCAGAGCTGGAACCCGTGCATCCGTCCGGCGAAATCGCCCTTCGGCATTTCCTGGTGCATGATACCGCTGCCGGCCGTCATCCACTGGATGTCGCCGGCCCCGAGCAGTCCGGTGTTGCCGAGGCTGTCGCCGTGCTCGACCGTTCCCGCAAGCACATAGGTGATCGTCTCGATGCCGCGATGCGGATGCCAGGGAAAGCCGCGGATGTAGCTCTGCGGATCGTCATTGCGGAAATCGTCCATCATCAGGAACGGGTCGGTCATCGACGGATCGCCGAAACCGAAGACGCGGTGCAGCTTGACGCCGGCGCCTTCCATGGTCGGCATGGCAGTGCTTTCGTGCTTTACAGGGCGTATGGACATGGATGCTCGTCCTTTCGAAAAGTTTGGTTGCCGCCAATATAGATGTTTTGCTGCGTTGCGCAGCTTTGCGGGTATCGAACGCAGTGTTCACAAAAAAGTCGCGCTCGATGCAAAATATGATCGCATTGTTGTCGAAACTGGCGCGTGAATCGGTCATCTCTATTTTCGGGATGGCCGCGCTTCACCGTTTGTTAACTATAGTTATCAAAGCTGCAGGAATACCGCATCCCAAGTGCTGCGGAAATAATTGGAGTGTATTTGCGCCATGTGTCGCTGGGCCGCCTATCGCGGTGATCCCCTCTACCTCGAAGAACTGGTGTCCTCGCCGGCCCATTCGCTGATCGAACAGTCGCATTGCGCCACGCGCGCCCCGACCGCCACCAATGGCGACGGTTTCGGCATCGCCTGGTATGGGGATCGGCCCGAGCCCGGACGATATCGCGACATCCTGCCGGCATGGTCGGATTGCAACCTGAAGAGCCTGGCGCGCCAGATCCGCTCGCCGCTGTTTCTTGCCCATGTGCGCGCCGCCACCCATGGCAGCACCCGCCGGGACAACTGCCATCCCTTCGTCCACGAGAACTGGTCGTTCATGCACAATGGCCAGATCGCCGGGTTCGAGCGGCTGCGCCGGCAACTGGAAAACATGCTCGACGACACACTGTTCCATGCCCGCGCCGGCTCCACCGATTCCGAGCTGCTGTTCCTGCTCGCCCTGCAGCTTGGGCTTAAGGAAGACCCGCTCCGGGCGATGGCCGAGGTCATTGCCTTTGTCGAGCGGCTGTCGCGGCATGCGACCGGCGAGGCCCTGGTGCGCTTCACCGGCGCGTTTTCCGATGGCAAGGTGCTTTACGCGGTCCGCTATGCGACCGACCGCAAGGCGCCGACGCTCTACGCTGCGCCGGTCGGCAATGGTGGCGGCTACTGCCTCGTTTCCGAGCCGCTCAACGACGAGGCCGATACCTGGGTGGAAATCCCGGACGGCAGCGCGGTGATCCTGAGCGAAAACGGGCTCGAGGCTGCCTTGTTCGAGCCTGAGGACAGTATTCCCGATACGCTGGTCGCGGCGCAGTAACGGCGCTAAAGGACAACGCCGAGTTCGGCGCGCACTTTCCGTGTAAGCCCGGCCGCGACGAGCGCGTAAGAGCGTGTGATGTAGAGGCGAAGTTCGTCGGGGCCGAGCGGCGAAGCATGTGCGATCGATACCCATTTTCGCTTGGCGAAGTAGGGCGCCTGCGCGATGCCAGGGAGCGCGGTCAAAATCTCGAAGCTCTCCTCGCTCACCTTGACGACAATGCTGGCAGTGCCATTTTCGCGACTGTGGAGGGTGAACACCTTGTCGCCGACTTTGGCGACGCGCGAACCCCACTGGTCGACCAGCGTCACCCCCGCCATCGTCAGGACAAGGGCATCGAAATCCTTCTGCGCGTGAAGATCCATCGACGTTCCCGTTTCAGTTCTTGTGGGTCAGCCGCTCGGCGATGAGCGTAGCGATCTTTGCCGCCACCTCGTCCTTCGACATATCAGGCCATTCGTCCACGCTGCCGGGACCGATGATCTTCACCCGGTTGCGCAACCCGCCCATGATGCCGGTGTCGGGGGAAACGTCGTTGGCGACGATCAGATCGGCGCCCTTCTTTTCCAGCTTCGTGCGTGCATTGGCTTCGACCGACTGCGTTTCCGCGGCAAAGCCGATCACCAGTGCAGGGCGTTTCGCATGGTGGCCGACGGTTTTCAGGATGTCGGGATTTTCGGTCAGTTCCAACGGCGCGGGGGCTTCGCCGGGCTTCTTCTTGATCTTCTGTCCGGAGGAAGAGGCGACCCGCCAGTCGGCGACGGCTGCCACCATCACGGCGACATCGGCTGGCAGCCTTGATATCACCGCGTCGCGCATCTCCTCCGCGCGCTCGACGTGAACGGTGGTGACGCCCTTCGGATCGGGGATGGTCACGGGACCGGAAACCAGCGTCACGTCGGCGCCAAGAGCGGCAAGCGCTTCGGCAATCGCATGGCCCTGGCGACCGGAAGAACGGTTGGCGATGTAGCGCACCGGGTCGATCGGCTCGTGGGTCGGTCCGGAGGTGACGATCGCGGTCTTGCCGGCCAGCGGGCGCGGGCGGGCCGCCAGCAGGTCCTCGATGGCGGCGACGATTTCGAGCGGTTCGGCCATCCGGCCGAAGCCGGCTTCGCCGCTTTCAGCCATCTCGCCGGCGTTCGGGCCAATGAAACGGATGCCGTCGCCGCGGAGTGTCCCGGCATTCCGTCGCGTTGCCGGGTGGTTCCACATCTTCGGGTTCATCGCCGGGGCGACGAGGACCGGCCGGTCGGCGGCAAGCAGCACGGTGGAAGCAAGATCGTCGGCAAGTCCGTTCGCCATCTTCGCCATCAGGTCAGCGGTCGCCGGTGCGACGACGATCAGGTCGCAGTCACGCGCCAGCCGGATGTGCCCGACATCCTGCTCGTCCTCGCGGGAAAACAGCTCGGTGAACACATGATCGGCGGCAAGGGCACCAACGGCAAGCGGCGTGATGAATTGCTGGGCGCCTGCAGTCATCACCGGCCGCACTGCCGCGCCGCGTTCGCGCAGCCGGCGAATGAGGTCGAGGCTCTTGTAGGCGGCAATCCCGCCGGAAATGATGAGGAGTATGCGTTTGCCGTCGAGAACCATGCGCTGATATCCGTGACCCGTCTGGGAAATATGCCGTCGTGACGCGAACTTAGCGCATAAGGCCGGCATTCGGAATTGTTTTCGCGAAGACTGCGGCTACGCGCCCGATCATCGGCCGGACGGTGCTTGTGAATGCCGGACAAGAGGCGCAAAATTCGCCGGCCAATTCTGACTGGGGGGCTTGATCAACTCAGGAGGAAATAGGCCATGGGCGATTTGAGCCTCACGACCCTGGACGGAGGGAATACGACGATCGGCGCGGATGCCGTCGCAGCGCTTGCGGCGGGCCTGCGTGGCAGTCTGTTGAGTGCTGCCGACGCCGGCTACGATGATGCCCGGTCCGTCTGGAATGCCATGATCGATCGCCGGCCTGGCCTCATCGTGCGTTGCGCCGGAGCCGCCGACGTGGTGAGAGCGGTGCGTTTCGCCCGCGAACATCAAGTCCTGCTTGCCGTACGCGGCGGCGGCCACAACATTGCCGGCAACGCGGTATGCGATGGCGGGGTGATGATCGACCTGTCGCAGATGAGATCGGTCCGGGTCGATCAGGATCGCCAGCGCGCCTGGATCGAGCCCGGCGCGACGCTTGCGGATGTCGACAAGGAAACCCTGACCTTCGGCCTGGTCCTGCCGACCGGCATCAATTCGACGACGGGGATTGCCGGACTGACGCTGGGCGGCGGTTTCGGTTGGCTGACGCGTAAGTACGGACTTACCGTCGACAATCTGCTGTCTGCCGATGTCGTCACTGCCGATGGCGAACTGGTGCGCACCAATGCGGCGGAACGGCCGGACCTGTTCTGGGCGATCAGCGGCGGCGGTGGCAATTTCGGCGTGGTCACCGCCTTCGAGTTCCGCCTGCATGAGGTGCCGACCGAGGTGCTCTCCGGGCTGGTCATCCATCCGTTTTCCGAAGCGGCCACGGTGCTCGATCAGTACAAGAGCGCGCTGGCCGCGGCACCTGACGAACTGACCTGCTGGGTGGTACTGCGCAAGGCGCCGCCGCTGCCGTTCCTGCCTGAGGAGTGGCATGGCCGGGAGGTCGTGGTTCTGGCGATGTGCTACTGCGGCGACATGGAGAGCGGCGAGCGGGCGACCGCGCGGCTTAGGGGCATCGGCAAGCCGATCGTCGATGTCGTGGCTCCCCATCCGCTGGTCGGTTGGCAGCAGGCCTTCGATCCGCTGCTGACGCCCGGCGCGCGAAACTACTGGAAGAGCCGGGATTTCACCACCCTGTCGAGCGAGACGATCACCGTGCTTATCGAAGCGGTCGACAACCTGCCCGGACCGGAATGCGAGATCTTCATCGGCCATGTCGGCGGCGCTGCCGGCCGCATCGCCGTCGAATCCACGGCGTTCCCGCAGCGCAGTTCGCACTTCGTCATGAACGTCCATGCCCGCTGGCGCGAAAAGACCATGGATGGGCCCTGCATCGGATGGGCGCGCGAAGTCTTCGAGAAAACGAAGTCGCAAGCCGCCGAGACCGCCTATGTCAACTTCATGCCGGAGGATGAACCGGACCGCGTCGAGGAGGCCTACGGCGTCAATTACCGCAGGCTCGCCGAGATCAAGGGACGCTACGATCCCGGCAACCTGTTCCGCATGAACCAGAACATCAAGCCGAAGGCTGCAGTTGCACCCCGGCCGATGTAGGCGCGGCTCAGGTGAGTTGCCAGGCGATATAGAGAAGGGTCAGCGCCATCACCCAGAGCGCGGCACGGCCGGAGCGGCTGTGGCGAGCTTCCGACTTGCCGATCGCTTCCGCCGTGTCCGGGTCGAAGCGAAGGCCTTTCTCGCTCATCAGCAACAGTTCCTGGTGGAACTTCTCGGTCTTGGCGGCGATTTCCGGCGCAGCTTCCGCAAGCCTGAGCGCCGCCTTCAGGCCGTCGCGCAGATCGGTGACGATGCGCTTCGGTCCGAGATTGTTGCGGATCCAGTCGCCGACCACAGGCTCGGATGCCTTCCACATGTTGAACTGCGGATTGAGCATGCGGGCGACGCCCTCGACCACCACCATCGTCTTTTGCAACATGACGAGTTCGGGGCGGGTCTCCATATCGAAGAGTTCCGTCACTTCAAATAGCAGGGTCAGCAGCTTCGCCATCGAGATGGTTTCGGCCGGCTGCCCGTGGATCGGTTCGCCGATGGCGCGGATCGCCTGGGCGAAGCTCGCGACGTCGTGATGGGCCGGGACGTAGCCGGCCTCGAAATGGACCTCGGCGACACGGACGTAGTCGCGGGTGATGAAGCCATAGAGGATCTCGGCGAGAAACCGCCGTTCCTTGCGCCCGAGCCGGCTGGTGATGCCCATGTCGACGGCGACGATGTCGCCGGCGGCATCGACGAAGAGATTGCCGGGATGCATGTCGGCGTGGAAGAAGCCGTCGCGCAGCGTATGGCGCAGGAACGACTGGATCAGCGTGTCGGCGATCGCATTGAGATCGTGGTCGGCGGCGCGCAGGCCCTCGACATCGGAGAGCTTGATGCCGTCGATCCACTCCATCGTCAGCACGTCGCGGCCGGTGCGTTCCCAGTCGACTTCGGGTACGCGGAAGCCGGGATCGTTGCGGGTGTTTTCGCCGATTTCCGACAGCGCCGCTGCTTCCAGCCTGAGGTCCATCTCGACCTTGGTGGTCTGTTCGAGGGTTTTTGTCACCTCGACCGGGCGTAGGCGACGGGTCGCGGGCAGGAACTTCTCCTGCAGGTTGGCGACGAGATACATGGCCTCAAGGTCATTGGCGAAGCGTTGCCGCACGCCCGGGCGGATGACCTTGATCGCGACCTTTCGAATGCCGTCTCGCGCTACGACCTCGCCGGGATGCACCTGGGCGATCGAGGCGGCGGCGATCGGTTCGCCGAACTGGCGATAGAGTTCGCTGACCGGGCGGCCGAGGGAAGCCTCGACCGACGCCTTGGCTTCATCCTCCGGGAAGAACGCCATGCGGTCCTGCAACTTGGCGAGATCGTCGGCGAAATCGACTCCGACGACATCTGGACGGGTCGCCAGGAACTGGCCGATCTTGACGTAGGACGGTCCCAGCCGCTCGACCGCGCTCGCCAGCCGGTCGCTGCGATCCTGCCGCATGGCGCGGTTGCGCGCAAAAAGGCCGGCGACAGACTTTGCCAGCCTGGCAGACGGCGGCAGGCCCTCATCCGGCAGCGCCGAAACCACGCCTTCGCGCACCAGAACCCAGCCAACCCGCGCCAGGCGGAAATATGCACCAAACATACTCATCCGGTCAGATTTTCCACCCGGAATGAAGGGCCGCGATGCCGCCGGTATAGTTGGTGTAGGTAACGCGCGAGAAGCCGGCAGCCCGGATCATCGCCGCGAAATTCTCCTGGTTGGGGAACTTGCGGATCGATTCCACCAGATATTGGTATGGCTCGGCTTCGCCGGTGATCATCTTGCCGAACTGCGGGATCGCCTTGAACGACCACTGGTCGTAGAACTTGTCCAGCAGCGGCATTTCGACTTCGGAGAATTCCAGCACCAGCAGGCGGCCGCCGCGCTTCAGCACCCGGTAGGCTTCCGACAGTGCGACATCGATGCGCGGCACGTTGCGGATGCCGAAGGCGATCGTGTAGGCGTCGAAGGTGTTGGCCTCGAAGGGCAGGGCCTCGGCGTTGGCCTCGACGAAGGTGAGGTTCTGCGAAAGCCCCTTCTTCTCCGCCCGTTCGGCGCCGACGCCGAGCATCGAGCCGTTGATGTCGAGCACCGTGGCATGCGCCATCCGGTTGGAGGCCTCGACGATGCGGAAGGCGATATCGCCGGTGCCGCCGGCGACATCGAGGATCTTGTAGCCGGCTTCCTTGCGCGGATTGAGCGCCGCGACCATGGCATCCTTCCACAGCCGGTGCATGCCCGCAGACATCACGTCGTTCATGATGTCGTAGCGCTTGGCGACCTTGTGAAACACCTCGTTGACGAGGCCCTGCTTTTCGCCGACCGCGACGTCGCGGAAGCCGTAGGATGTTTCCATGCCGCCATCGGCGGAGGTGCGGCTGTCAGCCATCAATGAAACTCCGTTTTGCGGCCCATGAGGCGCGTCCGGTCGGAGCCGAAGCGATGTCATGCGCCATATCCATGTCTTTCTTACATTATCGCGCACCCGGGAGGAAACGCGGTACAGTAAATGGCCGAATGACCATAGCGAAATCGCCTCGGGAACGCTATCTGTGGCGAGCGCGGGCGACTGCGGCCTTTTCGCCGTCTATAGACCACAAAGCGCGCAGGTGAAACAGGAAGTTAGCGACAATGCCGGAATTGCCTGAAGTCGAAACGGTCAAGCGCGGACTGGCGCCATCGATGGAAGGGGCGCGCCTCGAACGGCTCGAATTGCGTCGTCCCGACTTGCGTTTCGCCTTTCCGCAAGATTTTGCCGCAAGGGTTTCGGGCCGGCGGATCGTGGCGCTCGGCAGGCGGGCCAAGTATCTGCTGATCGATCTCGAGGATGACCTGACCGTGATCGCGCATCTCGGCATGTCGGGTTCGTTCCGGATCGAGGAGGGCGAGGCGCAAGCGACGCCCGGAGCCTTCGCCCATGCGCGCACGAAGGATGAAAAGCATGATCATGTCGTCTTTCACCTGCAGGGCCCGTCCGGCGCCTGCCGCGTCATCTACAACGATCCGCGCCGGTTCGGCTTCATGGACCTGATGCCCCGGACTGAACTCGATCTCTATCCGGCTTTTCGCACGCTTGGACCGGAGCCGACCGGCAATACCCTCGATGAGGCCTATCTCGCGGCCCGTTTTTCCGGCAAGAACCAGCCGCTGAAGGCCGCCTTGCTCGACCAGAAGAATATCGCCGGGCTCGGGAACATCTATGTGTGCGAGGCCTTGTGGCGTGCCCGCCTGTCGCCGGAACGTGCCGCTGGATCGCTGGTGACGAAGACCGGTCGGCCGCGGCAGGAACTTGTTACGCTCACCGAATGCATCCGCCAGGTGATCGCCGAAGCCATCGTCGCCGGCGGTTCGTCGTTGCGCGACCACATCCAGGCGGACGGCTCGCTCGGCTATTTCCAGCATTCGTTTTCCGTCTATGACCGAGAGGGCCAGCCGTGCGGCACGCCGGGCTGCAACCATCTCGTCAGACGCATCGTGCAGGCAGGGCGCTCGACATTCTTCTGCAGCGTCTGCCAGAAGTAACAGGGAACAATCTTAAAAGGAGGAACCCAGATGTCCTATGAAACGATCCTGGTCGAAACCCGCGACCGCGTCGGCCTGATCACGCTCAATCGCCCGCAGGCGCTGAACGCGCTGAATTCGACGGTGATGAAGGAACTGCAGCAGGTGCTCGC
>JAEWPB010000133.1 GCA_023399465.1 Pseudomonadota bacterium | reverse complement strand
CGTGGCTGGATGCCGGATCAAGTCCGGCATGACGGAGGAGAGGGTATCGCTACGGCGGAGCCACCATAACTGAGGAGAGGGGCGCCACCGGGGGGGGGCGTCACGACGGAGCCGCCATGACGGGGCGCAGGCGCCACGATGCGAAGGTGCGGCCGGCCCCCTGATCAAGTCCGGGGTGACGGAGGGGGCCTGATCAATTCGGGGACGGTGGAGAAAGTGGGGCGGCATGATGGGAGATGGACAGTACCGAGAGGCGGCGGCGCCGCCGCCCGCCCTATATCCCGTGCAGGTAGTGGGCGATATCGTCCCACTCCGGGTTCATCGCCTCGATCAGGTCGAGCTTCCATCGACGCGGCCAGTTCTTGATCGCCTTTTCCCGGGCGATGGCATCGGTGACCAGAGCGTGTTCCTCGAACCAGACCAGCGTCCGGACGCCGTAGCGGCTGGTGAAACCGGGTGTCAGGTTATTCTGGTGCTCGAACAGGCGGCGCGACAGGTCGGATGTCACGCCGGTATAGAGCGTGCCATTGCGCCGCGACGCCAGGATGTAGACGTAGCCCTTCATGCGCGGATGATGCGGGAAGATTCCTGTATGGGCAAGTAACGGTTGCAGTAGGGTGCGCTTCGCCGTCAATCCGGACACGGCGGGAACCTCAAACCTGCCCGTCATGCCGGACTTGATCCGGCATCCAGCAGCGCGATGTCCATCGCGCAGGGCGCCCTTTTGCGCCAGATTCTGAGGTTCACTTCATTCACGGCGCCGACGCGCCGTGGCTGGACCCCGGATCAAGTCCGGGGTGACGGAGGAGGAAGCGGTGCGCGGGGACGGTCTCAGGACTGGCGGGTGCCGCCGCAAAGCCGGTGCTGCACCAGGTCGACGTTGCCGCGGACATAGAGCGCGACCGGCTTGCCGCCCGAACCGACGGCGGCGAGCGCGATGATGGTGACACCCTCCTCGAAGGTGGTGACGTAAAGCACCTGCGCCGGATTGACGAAGACGTCCTGGTTGTGGGTGTTCTTGAAGCCGATCAGCGCCATGCAATTCTCCTGTCATGCTGTCAGAAGCGGGTAGCACGGATTGGTTGAGGGAAGGTTGAGGGGGACTCGTCTCGGGTCGAAGCCCAAGCGGGACGAAGGGATAAGTTATTCATGGTCGTACAAGAAATCGTGCTCACCAGAACGGTAAGCAGGCTAACACTCGCGGGTGCAAGCTCTGCTTTGACGATCGTTTAGCGAAGCGCGGCTTGAGAAAGCGCTTTGTACAGCGCGCTTGCGCCTGAACTTCCTGGCTTAAAGTTGTCCGTATTGAAGTCTGCGTCCCGCAAATCAACCCGTTCAAAGAACGGATAAAACTCCTCTACAGTTACGATTCTGGGGGTGGTTGTCACAGAATTGTAGCAGTCGCGAAGCAATCGCATTAGGCCGACATATCCATTGGTCCGATTCAAAATAAGGCCTTTTTCATTATCGTTCCAAGCGGACGGCCACCGCTTTTGTACTGCTCCGAAGTAATTTGTAATTATATTGAATATCGATACCGGATCCCCATTCCTGTAGAATGGACTGAATATCTCTACTCTCCAATCTTCGTCGTGTTCTCTGTGTGTGAAAAGATCGAAAATGCCCTTGTTTTTCTCTTTGTCAGCATCCTTGGGAAGATACTTCAAAATCGCTCCGACGACAGTCGCTTGCGCGAGAGTTTCATTCGTAATACCTGGTGTTGCCGTGCCCAGCCTCTTGATCTTGCGGTAAAAAGGGCCGTCGGGATCGCGGTTAAGTGCGATCGTCACTTCGTGTGCTGCCTTTACGGGGCTAGGCTTCTTTTCGTAGGTGTACAAGTCGTAGACGAGGCTCTTGTTTACCTTTGTTTGTGCAAGATTAACGGTCGAGAAAATCTCGGCCTTATCAGCTAAATCAGCCCCAACAAATACCGAAACGTTGACTTCGAAGACCTTTCCATCTGCGAGGTTCTTCAATCCCGCTAGGCGGTGCTGACCGTCAATGATGAAGGCTGTCCGATCTATCGAGATGCCGGGCTCTTCATCGTCGCCTTCATACGGGCGAATGGTGAGTTTAAATAGGCCATCACAACCGCCAACTGGTCCAAGCGTGACGCAACGCTCATCTATGGCGATGACGATCGAGGTGGGGAACGTTGCATACTCAAAGTTTACGTACTGCGAGATCTTCTTCACGCGCTCTTTGGACAGAGTTCGTTGTATCCCAGCAATGTCGTCGGGGTCATTCTCGTCGAATTTTCTTATATCCACAGTTGAAATTCGATTGAGAACATCGCTTCTGATGGCGCCGATATAAAACTCGCCTATTGGCTGGTCTACTTTGAGGACGTTAAGACTTACTTCTTCCATCGACTATCTCCGTGTCCGAAGTACTTCTCGTCCAGTGCTTTTGTGGGGTCACTTGGTTCGGTATTGACTGATCCAGTGTTTGACATGCTTATGAAAAACCATATCAAAAGAGAAATTATATACATGATTAGAATCTTGTTCTGGTTGAACAAGCTTATTTCATCCTTGAATCCCACGTTCTCGCCGATGACGACTCCGGAGAACAGTATCCCAAGTATAACTATGATGAGAAGGCAGAACGTCAAGGTGTTTGCGTTAACTTTTTGGGGCCTGAAAAGTGTTAGCAACAATATTGCCGCGCAGGTAGAAAATAGTGAAATTATCAGTTCGCCTGCCGAGAATAACGACCAAAACATCGGTGATATCTGTGATTTGTTCTCACTTTTCGCAACTGCAATTATTACGAATGGCGCAAATCCTATTATTATGTTGAATAGCACTTCAAGAGCAGCCTCTAGTCGCGGATGCTTGTCAAAGGCGGCATAGAACCCCCGAAGTGTGATGGGACTTCGCTTAGAACACATACAGTAGCTCCGACGTCTGCACACGGTTCTTCGAACTTCCGGCAATCACAGAAGTTCTGGTAATCTCGATGGGTGTATTATTAATATAAGAATACAGTTGTCGAATTGAATCATGTGCCGCATTGGTTAGCAATATTCTGGCGCCGCGAATCTTCGCCTCAAATAGAGAATTGCGCAGTCTGATTTGGTCGTTCCAAGAAAATATGCGCTGATTGTATTTGACGAACCCATTGAAATTGTGCGCGACCGTGTAGGGTGGATCGACAAAAACAAGGTCTCCCTCTGTCGCGCGCGATATCACTACCGAGAAATCTTCGTTAAGTATGTCCGCATTCTGCAATCGTGTACTTACCAGTTCGAAATTATCGTCATCCATCACGATTTTCGATTTGGTTCCGATGGGTACGTTAAATTCTCCGCGTAGATTTTCTCTGTATAGACCATTCCAACAGGCACGGTTCAGATAGAGAAATTGCGCGGCGCGTAAGTGTATATCCTCAAATTTTGCGGAACGGACCTCGTAGTAATAATCCCTACAGTGAGATTCCTGGTGCTTCTCCAACTCGTTAACCACGGACTTCCAGTTGTTCCTTATGGCTCGATAAGTATCAATAAGCCGAGCGTTCGCGTCGGAAATTATTGCTGATGTTGGTGAGTGGGAGAAAAAGACAGCACCGCCGCCTACGAAAGGTTCGATATACCGCCCGCTGTATTCTGGAATTACGAACTCAGGTCTATCTACTAGCCAGCGCTTACCGCCAGCCCACTTTAAAAATGGCTTGATACTCAATGCTCGTCCCCTTAGTGGGGCGAAGTTGCTTTCATAGGTAGCAAGATTCAAGTAGGTATGCCGGTATTTGATGTTCCCGCACAACTTGGCAAGCGTCGCATTAGGCGCCGGCTCCAGATACAAGGCACGGCTACCGCCCGGCCGCCCGCCTTGCCTTTGGTCCAGCTATGTTGCCGTTTCGGGTCCGCTGAAGCCTACGGGCTCCGTCATGCCGGACTTGATCCGGCATCCAGCCACGGCGCGTCCGCGCCGTGAATGAACCGTCGTTGGAGAGCGAGTCTTGCGCGCGATGGACATCGCGCTGCTGGACCCCGGATCAAGTCCGGGGTGACAGGTGAGGATAGCGCATCGCGCAAAAGGGACGATGGAAGGAGCAGAGGACAGGGACGGAGGTGACTACCGCCCCGGCCGACCCGTCTTGCCCTTGGTCCGGCCCTTTTGCCGTTTCGCCTCTGCCGGATCCTCGTAGCTGCCGGCGCCGATCTTGCCGCGCACCAGCGGGCGCGGGTCATCTTTCGCGCTCGCGCTGTCGGCGCTGGCGGGGTCCGCATGCGGCTTTTCCGGGATCTTGCCGATCACCGGCTTTTCCGTGCGGCCGACGGTCATTTCGTCAAGGCTGTTCTTTCTGAAATAGCTTGTTCCCCGTGGCGCGGATTCGCTGTCCCGGTCGGATTCACCTTCCGGGGCATCCGCGCTGCTGTTCTTCCTGAACAACGACTTGCCGGCAGGCACGACCATGTCGGTGCCGGGGCCCATGTCGTCGAGCGATGGTTTCTCGAAGAGCGAGGAGCCTGCACTCGCGCCGTCTTCGTCCTGCCCCTCGCTCCGCGGCGCCGGGCGACCGGCGGCGGATGCCTGTCCGCTGCGCTTCGCCGTTCCTTCGACGGACCGCGCCTCCTCGCGCGCCATCGGGTCGTCCATGGCGGCGAGCTCGGCGGCTTTGAGGCGCTTGATCTCGTCGCGGATGCGGGCGGCGGTCTCGAAGTCGAGGTCGGCGGCGGCGTCGCGCATCTGCTTTTCCAGCGCCTCGAGATGGGCCGCGAGATTGTTGCCGACGAGATGGCCGCCATCGGCAAAGCCCTTGCCCGACACGCCGGAAATGTCGGCGCGGACATGGTCGCGCTCGTAGACACTGTCGAGGATGTCGGAAATACGCGCCTTGACCGATTCCGGCGTGATGCCGTGCTCGAGATTGTAGGCCATCTGCTTTTCGCGGCGGCGCGCGGTCTCCTCCATCGCCCGGCTCATCGAGCCGGTGACGTTGTCGGCGTAGAGGATGACCTTGCCGTCGACGTTTCGCGCCGCGCGGCCGATGGTCTGGATCAGCGAGGTCTCGGAGCGCAAAAAACCTTCCTTGTCGGCGTCGAGGATGGCGACGAAGCCGCATTCGGGAATGTCGAGGCCTTCGCGCAGAAGGTTGATGCCGACGAGAACGTCGAAGGCGCCGAGGCGCAGATCGCGGATGATCTCGATGCGTTCGAGCGTGTCGATATCGCTATGCATGTAGCGCACGCGAACACCCTGCTCGTGCAGGTATTCGGTCAGGTCCTCGGCCATGCGCTTGGTCAGCACGGTGACGAGGGTGCGGTAGCCCTTCAGCGCGGTCTCGCGGATCTCGCCGAGCACGTCGTCGACCTGGGTGCGGGCGGAGCGGACCTCCACCGGCGGGTCGATCAGGCCGGTCGGGCGGATCACCTGCTCGGCGAAGACGCCGCCGGCCTGCTCCATCTCCCAGTTGCCCGGGGTGGCCGAGACGGCGATGGTGTCGGGGCGCATGGCGTCCCATTCCTCGAAGCGCAAGGGCCGGTTGTCCATGCAGGAGGGCAGGCGGAAGCCGTATTCGGCCAGCGTCGCCTTGCGGCGGAAGTCGCCGCGATACATGCCGCCGATCTGCGGGATGGTGACGTGGCTCTCGTCGATGAAGATCAGGGCGTTGTCGGGAATGTATTCGAACAGCGTCGGCGGCGGCTCGCCGGGATTGCGGCCGGTGAGATAGCGCGAATAGTTCTCGATGCCCTGGCAGGAGCCGGTGGCCTCGAGCATCTCGATGTCGTAGCGGGTGCGCTGCTCCAGGCGCTGGGCCTCGAGCAGGCGGCCGGCGTGCTCGAGCTCGGTGAGGCGGTGTTTCAGCTCCTCCTTGATCGCCTTGATGGCGCCGTTCAGCGTCGGGCGCGGCGTGACGTAGTGCGAGTTGGCGTAGATCTTCACCGATTTCAGGTCGCCGGTCTTCTGCCCGGTCAGCGGGTCGAACTCGGTGATGGCGTCGATCTCGTCGCCGAACATCGAGATCCGCCAGGCGGCGTCCTCAAGGTGGGCGGGGAAGATCTCGATGGTGTCGCCGCGCACCCGGAACGAGCCGCGGACGAAGTTGATGTCCTGGCGCTTGTACTGCTGGGCGACGAGGTCGGCGAGCAGCTGGCGCTGGTCGAGGCGGTCGCCGACCTGCATCTGGAAGGTCATGGCGGTGTAGGTCTCGACCGAGCCGATACCGTAGATGCACGAGACCGAGGCGACGATGATGCAGTCGTCGCGCTCGAGGATGGCGCGGGTGGCGGCGTGGCGCATCCGGTCGATCTGCTCGTTGATCGAGGATTCCTTCTCGATATAGGTGTCCGAGCGCGGCACATAGGCCTCGGGCTGGTAGTAGTCGTAGTAGGAGACGAAATACTCGACCGCGTTGTTGGGGAAGAAGTTCTTGAACTCGGAATAGAGCTGGGCGGCGAGCGTCTTGTTCGGCGCGAGGATGACGGCCGGGCGCTGCGTCGCCTCGATCACCTTGGCCATGGTGAAGGTCTTGCCCGAGCCGGTGACGCCGAGCAGCACTTGGCTGCGTTCGCCGCTTTCGAGGCCTTCGACGAGGTCGGCGATGGCGGTCGGCTGGTCGCCGGAGGGCTTGTAGTCGGTGACCATCTCCAGCGCGATGCCGCCTTCCGACTTTTCCGGCCGGGCCGGACGGTGCGGCGTCCAGATCTTGCCGTCCTTGAAC
>JAEWPB010000123.1 GCA_023399465.1 Pseudomonadota bacterium | reverse complement strand
CATCTTGGCGAAGGTCTTGTCGCGCAGGATGCCGGCGTTGTTGATCAGCACGTCGATGCGCCCGAACGTGTCGACCGCCCTGGCGGCCAGCGCTTCCATGTCGGCGAAGTCGGTGACGTTTCCGCCGTCGGCGATCGCCTGCCCGCCCTTGGCGCGGATCTCGGCAACGACCTTTTCGGCCGCCTCGCTCGAACCGCCGCTGCCGTCGCGCGCGCCGCCGAAGTCGTTGACGACGACGCTTGCACCGCGTGCGGCAAGTTCGAGCGCATAGGCGCGCCCGAGACCGCCGCCGGCGCCGGTGACGATGGCAACGCGATTTTCGAAGGAAATGCTCATCTTACGTCCTCATTTCGTGGTCAGTACAAGCCAGTCGGCAGCCAGCGCCGGCTTGGAATTGCCCTCGATCTCGAGGGTCACATTGTGGGTTTCGAGCACGCCGCTGCCCTTTTCCTGTCGGCCGGCGGCCACGAAGCGTCCGCGAATGCGGGCTCCGGCCGGAACCGGCGCCAGGAAGCGGACCTTGTCGAACCCGTAGTTCACTTCGGCCGAGCCTTCGGCGACGGCGGGGAAGACCTGCCGGCTCAGCTTCGTCAGCAGCGACAGCAGCAGGAATCCGTGGGCGATGGTGCCGCCAAAGACACTTTCGCGGGCGGCGCGTTCAGGATCGACATGGATGAACTGGTGGTCGTCGATGACATCGGCAAAACGATCGATCAGGGCCTGATCGATCGACATCCACTCGGATACGAGGGCGTGCGGCGACGCCGGCTCGGCGGCATCCCCCGTGGCCAGTCTAGCGTTCAAAATAGATACTCCTATGCAACAAGGGCGGTCGAAACGGCGGTGATAATTGCAACATACCGGGTAGTATGCACTTGCCCGCGACGTTGTCCAGTGGCATTTTGGCGACCGTGTTCGGCGGGAGATTGCTTTCCAGGGCGGGCCAAACCTATAGTGAAATCAAAGGAGAGCGATCCATGGAGAAGCGTAGTCACATCAGGAATGATGGAGCTGGAAACGCCGACATACTCGAGACGGCTGCCCAGTGCTTCATGGAGCAGGGCTTCTCGGCGACCAGTATCGACGACGTTGCCCGGCGGCTGGGGGCGACCAAAGGCCGGATCTACCATTACTACTCATCCAAGACGGATCTCTTCTTTGACGTGCATCGCGAGGGTATGGAGCGGCTGTTCAAGGCGGTCGAGCCGGCTATGCAGATTCCGGGGACGGGGATCGACCGGTTGCGTGCGATGTTGACCGCGCATGCCTTGACGATGATGAAAAACGTCGCGTTCGAAGCCGTCGTCGTGCAGGGGGTTCACATGCATCGCATGGCTGCGACGACGCCCGGCCAGCGCGACACACTCGACGAACTGATTGCGGTGCGGCGGCGGTTCGAGGGCCTGTTCCGGGAGATATTGCAGCAGGGGATCGCCGACGGATCGATTCGCGATCTCGATGTCTCCATCACCGCAAAGGCGATGCTCGGCGCCATCAACTGGCTGTCGATCTGGTACCGCACAAACCCCGAGGAGACGGACGCTGACCGCGAAAATCTCGCCGCCAAGATCGTCATGACCCTTGTGGACGGCGTGCACGGCGACAGACCGGCAAGCTGACCCGGGCTGATCTCAAACGACGCAACACCGTTGGTTGAGTGCGCTGCCCTGAGGAGTGCGATTTCGGCGTCCGCCGTTTCCGCTTTCTTCTGCGAGCGTCGTTTCAGGTGCGCCTCCTGCGGGCCCACTCCGGTAACCGAGTTGCCAGCGTAAGCGCACATTTACGGAAGCTTCAGGAAATTGCCGCACGGTTTTTCGGGGCCAGTGCTCTGTTGAGAGGTCGTGCCCGCGGGAACATTACGGGATGCGTCAGCACTGCGACGGGATCGCCTGGGACGGCACGGCAGACAACTGGCGATCGATGCGAAATCCCGGAAGATGGCGAAACAGCAACAATCCGTCTGACGAAATCGTCTTCCTGGACATATCGACGAGCGCGGCGCCGCCGCTTGAAGCCTACGATTTCTGGAACGACGCAATCCGGAGCCGGGTCGCTGTCCACCGATCGGAGCAGAATGCCGCCTCACTGTCCTCTCGGGACGCTGCTTCGGAGGAGCGGACCGAGGCGCAGCGAAGTAGCTCGACGCCTGACCGGCCGATTGCCGGTAAGGGGGCAGGGATAGAGCTAACGCTCCTGCTGGGGCTTCGGAGCAAGAACGAGAGCGCGCTCCTGATGCGCTCGGCCGGCTTCTTTCTCTTCAAGACGCCTTCACCCTCCCACCCTGATTGCGGTGCACAGGAAGGCGTCCATCTGTTGCTTCGTCGCGAAGTTGTGGAACGCGTGACGGGCGGCCCAATGCCGCCGGCCAACGCTCTGGCACAGGCTCTGTTCGAGGCTCCTCTCTCTCTGATCCTTGGCAACCAGATGCTGGCTCTTGCACGGTCAAACCAGGATTTGACGAGAGTTGAGCAGGACTTTCTGCTCAATCAGATCGTGCAATTGGTCCTGTTCGCTATCAAGCATTTGGCGATGGTTCCTCGGGGCGAGCGGGCAACGCACACCTTCAGGAAGGGACTGTTTAACGCGGCACAACGGTACATCGAGGAACATTTTTCTCTCAGCGACCTCGATTCCCATCACATTGCCAGGGGCATTGGAGCGTCGCGTGCCACGCTTTATCGCGCATATGCCGATCATGGCTGGACGGTGAATGACCCGATTCGGGAAGCGCGACTTGTCCGTGCGCGGGATATGCTCCGGTCAGGACCTGTTCAACAGAGCATTGATTCAATCGCAGAGATATGCGGCTTCGCATATACGCGGAGTTTTCAGCGCGCATTCCGAACGCGTTTTGGCGTGAATCCGAGCGATCTCCGCCTGCGGAAATTGAACAGCGCGCAGTCCGGATAAGCGAAAAAGAATTTCCCAAGTGAGACGGGTTGTCGGTCGGGAGACGCCTCGTCGTAGCAATATACGCCTACTCAAGATAGCAATGAATAGCAAATGCAATTTATAGGTGCGCTGACGCCAGACTGCATTGCCGCAGGTGATGCAGCGTCAAACCCTTGCTATCCGGATGGAGGAAAAGCGAAATGAGCAATAGAGACAAGATCAACGACGGGATTTTTGCCCTTAGCTACGATCCGAAAAAGGTTATGGTTTTCAACGGGACGACGGTGGAGAATGTTGATCCGCCGACGGACGGGCGCTTTGACGGCACAACCTATCAGGTCATAACCCGCGAGAAGTGCAGCTACGATGCTGATTTCGACATCGCGGTGCCGAGCGCCTATAACGATATTACCTATCCCGGTGCTCTGCTGGTCGCGAGCAATGAACTGCTCGATGGCAAGCCGCAGGCGCTGGCATGTGAAAAGGCGCCGATCAAGTTCACGATCAACCTTCAGGGTTCTAGCGAACTGTCCTTTACGACCGAGCCCAGCTATTCCACGGTTCTCTCCAAGATCAATGAAACACTGGGTAAGTGGTTCGACAGTCATGGAAGCGCTTGGGCGCTCCCGGCAAATTTCCAGTTCCGTAGCAGTCTCGTCTATGACGAGAACGAACTGGCACTCAAGTTCGGTTGTGACGTGACATACCTGAAGCAGAAGCTTGGCATCGACTTCTCTCGCAAGCGCATAGACAAGACCTCGACCTATATCGTCCAGTTCAAGCAGATCTTCTATACAGTGTCTGCGGAGCGGCCGGCGAAGCCAGCCGACGTCTTCAGTGAGAATACCACGTGGGACGATCTGGTGCGCGCTGGTGTCAGCGACACGCACCCGCCACTCTTCGTCGCGAACGTGCAATTCGGTCGACAGATATTCCTCAAGTTTGAATCGACGCTCACCGAAACAGAGCTCGAGTCGACGGTAAAGGCGAATGTCACGGCAAATGGGGTTCAAACGGATAGCAGCGCCTCGGCAGAGTACAAGACGAAGCTTGGCCGTATCAATGTCAGCCTCGTGGTCCTTGGCGGATCTGACGAGGTCTACAAGAACCTGACCCTCAGTGGCGTGGAGGATGCGCAAAAGATCAACAAGATCATCTTCGAACACGCCAAGCTGTCCCGCTCGAACCCTGCCGCGCCTTTGAACTACCATACGGTCTATCTGAAAGACGGTGTATCGGCGGGCGTACACGGCAAGACGGAGTACGTCGCCGAGAAAACCGAAAGCTTCACGGGAGGTGAAATCCGGCTCGAGCATAAAGGCGGCTATGTCGCCCGTTTCGGGGTCTCCTGGGACGAGATCAGCTATGTCAACGGCACGAAAACCACCCGACGGGTGACCTGGGACGGAAGCGGCAAGGACCGCACGGCGCCCTTCGCAACAAGTATTCCGCTTTCTGGCAATGCGCGGCGGATCAGTATCAAGGCCGAAGGCTGCACCGGCCTTGCCTGGGAATGGTGGCGGACTTCAGGAAACAAGCCCGACCTCCCCCTGGTTCCCATGCGGAAGGTGTCAATCAGCGGAACGACGCTTAACCAGACCTTCGAAATGAATCCAGCGAACTAAAATCTCCGTTTTATCCGGAGCCGTTCGGCGTCGCGGCCGCGCGATACCGCGCGGCTTCCCCTGGCAACAACGCTTCTTCCACGAGTTGGCAAAGCGCTACATGAAGGATGATCAAAATGCACGTTACAATTGCAAGCTTCAATATCGAGAAGAACGGGCAGTCATCTGATCCTTCCAAGCAAACGAAGGTATCCGACTTTATTGATCTGTGCTGCAAGCGCCAGGCGGACATCATATTCCTGTGCGAGGTGCATAAGGCGCGAATCCAGGATTATATCGAATTCCTGCGTGAGGTCTATCGAGACTATTCATGCGATTTTCTCGATGGCGGGTACAGCAATGCCTATATTGTTCTTTGCAGGAAGTCGGCCGGTTTCACTTTGTCATTCGATGGGTTGAAGGGGCTCAATCGCAACTTTCTTCTGTGTCATATCGAAAACAAGGTCGCGATCGGATTTGCGCATTTCAAGTCTGGACAGACGGGCCTGACCAAGGACCAAATCGAGGCCGGGGCGGATTTCATGAACGGCTTCACCAACAATACAGGACGGTGGGCAATTGTGGGTGATATGAACTGGGACATGCATCGCTTCAATGAACTGAAACTGCCGGCCAACTCCCGTGCTGCGACCTGTTGGTCCGATATGACGCAGAAGAGCGGTGGTATTCTTGATTGGTGCCTCGCTGGTTGGGGCGTTGCACTGGCCCCGGCCGATGGCGTCAAGGATTTCAATCCGGCCTTTCAGGTGATGGATGGCCCGGATCACAGGCCGGTCGTATTTCGCCTTGAGTTATGAATATCAGGGGGACCAAGGCCATCTGACCGGCACGCGCAGCAGTCCCCCATCGCTCTACAAAAAACTTGTGGTTCCAAGTTTCCTCTTGTTTTAAGACGATAATTGAACAAGACGGGACACAGTCCGCGCCACCAATGAGCGAAAACCCATGACCGATTCCCCGCTGAAAGACAGCCCGCTCGAGCGATACATGTCGATTCTCGAGACGATAGCGCCGTTCGGCGAAGGGCTGACTGCCGCGGAACTGGAAGCGGCACTGGATCTGCCGAAATCCACGGTCAACAGGCTGCTTCACGCACTGGTCGACGGTGGCATGGTCAGCGTCGACCCCATCCGCGGCCGGAGCTATCGCCTGGGCGAACGGATGTTGCGCCTGCTGCACAGCTCGCCGGATACCGGCTGGGTCGAGACGGTCGCCCACAGGCCGCTTCAGCTCCTGGCGGAGCGCACCGGGCAGTCGGCCTTCCTGTCGAAGTTCGATGGTTCCGAGGTCAAGTCGATCACCTGCGTCGCGCCCGATACGCCGGTGCGGATGTACGTGGTCCCAGGAATGGCGATGCCGCTCAACGCGACCGCGACGGGCAAGGCGATCCTCGCCTTCCAGCGCGACGAGACGATCGAGAACCTGCTGTCGAACCAGCTCGAGAGCTACACCGCGAACACGAAGACCGATGCCGGTTCGCTGCAGAGTGAGCTGGCCGAGATCCGCAAGCGTGGCTACTCCACCGAGCACGGGGAGCATGTGAACGGGCTCGGCACGATCGCCTATCCGATCTTCACGCCGCCCACCGACGTCGTCTATGCCGTCGGACTGACGGGACCGTACAGCCGAATCATCGATCAGGACTTCGCAAGCCATTGCGAGGCACTGGCGGTCACGGCGAGCAGGCTGGGCAAGCTCCTGCAATTGCCGATGCAGCACCCCGCGTAAGAGATAGCACCCCACCTGACGCACGAACGGCGCAATTCCGCCCGCCGTCTATGCCTTTCCGATCTTTTTTGAGTTGCTGTCGCGCAGCCGGGAGCGTGCGCGCGCATGAGTTCTCCACGTTTTTGCGTGCGGTAGCGGCATCTCGCTCGAAAGAGACATTGCTGGGCGCTTAGTCCCGATAATCGGAAAAATGTTCGAAAAGTGGAATTTGCGATTGACAGGCCCGGCCATATCGTGCCGAATACCGGTACGAATTCTATTTATTGGGGGGCAGCTCATGACTGACACTTTGCCGCGCGTAACCTATTCCAACATCGGCGTGGATTTCACTCCGGTGCATGATCACCTGACGAGCCTGATGCCGGAGTTCGAGGCGTCCGTACTCGGACAGGCCTGGTCGACCCCCTTTGCCACCGGCGCTGCGGCCGCTGTTGCAAGCCCGATCGATCCGGCGCTTTCGCTGGGCACGTTCCCCGCTTCGACGGCAGCCGATGTCGATGCCGCTGTTTCCGCTGCCCGCAAGGGTGCCAAGGTCTGGAACGCCGCTACCGTCGAAGAGCGCCTCGCTTTTGCCGAGCGCTGGAAGGCGGTGCTCGCCGAGGACAAGTATCAGCTTGGTCTCGCGGCTCTCTATGAGGTCGGCAAGTCCCGTCTCGAGGCGATCGGTGAATCCGAAGAAGCCGTCGACATGCTCGACTACTATCCGGGCGAGCTGCGCGTGAACAACGGCTACCGCCGGGCGATGACCGAACTCGTGCAGCACGAGACGGCGACAAGCGTTCTGCGTCCGTATGGCGTCTTTGCCGTGGTTGCGCCGTTCAACTTCCCGGTTGCCCTCTCGATCGGCATGATCACCGGCGCGCTCATGGGCGGCAACTCGGTCGTCTACAAGCCCTCGCCGGAGTGCCAGCTTACCGGCCTGCTGATCGCCGAGACGCTGCGCAAGGCCGGCCTGCCGGAAGGCGTGTTCTCCATCGTGCTTGGCGGTGCGGATGTCGGTGAGGCGCTGACCACCCACAAGGGTATCGACGGCGTTGCCTTCACCGGTTCGCACAAGACCGGCATGAGCATCTTCCGCCACATGGCGATGCAGCCCTGGATGAAGCCGGTTATCGCGGAAATGGGCGGCAAGAACCCCGCCTACGTCACCGCCAAGGCCGATCTCGATCGTGCGGCCCAGGGCGTAGTGCGCTCGGGCTTCGGCCTGCAGGGGCAGAAGTGCTCGGCCTGCTCGGTCGTCTATGTCGACAATGCGGTCAAGGACGCGTTCATCGAGAAGTGCGTTGCCTTCGCGTCGAAGCTGGTCGTCGGCGATCCGCGCCGCGCCGAGACCTTCATGGGCCCGCTCTACAGCGCAGCAACGGTCGAGCGGTTCAAGGCAGCCGTGGCCCAGGCGAAGGCCGAAGGCAAGATTCATTTCGGCGGCACGCCGCTGGAAGGTTTCCCCGGCAACTACTTCATGCCGGCGCTGGTCGAAATGGATGCTCCTGGCAACCTCACCCGTGACGAACTCTTCATGCCGTTTGTCGTCGTTCGCGGCGTCGATGGGCTCGAGGCGGGCCTCGCCGAGGGCAACGACATTGCCTATGGCCTGGCGGCTGGCATCTTCACCCAGGACGAGGCCGAACTGCAGTACTTCCTCGACAACGCCGAGGCCGGCGTCCTCTACGCCAACCGCGCCAGCGGCGCGACCACCGGCGCCTGGCCGGGTGCGCAGCCGTTCTGCGGCTGGAAGGGCACCGGCGTCAGCGGCAAGGGTGGACTTGGCGTCTACTTCGTTCCGCAGTTCATGCGTGAACAAAGCCATACGATCATGACGAAGTGATCCGGCGGCGGGGCGGCGCACCGGCCGCCCCGCAACCAACTTGATGCTCTCGTGCGGAACCCCAGGAACATGCCGACCTATCCCGATTCATCGCCCCTCTCCAGCAAGCTTTTCGAACGTGCCCGCAAGGTCATGCCGGGTGGAAACACGCGTACGACCGTCTATATCGATCCCTTTCCGATCTACGCCGACCGCGGCGAGGGTTGCCGGGTCTGGGACGTCGACGGCAATGTCTACTACGATTGCATCAACAACTTCACGGCCATGATCCATGGCTATGGCCAGCCGGAGGCTGTCGCCGCGGTCGCCGACCAGTTGCCTCGCGGCACGGCCTTCGGCGCACCCACGGTCAGCGAAATCGAACTGGCCGAACTCCTGGTCGAGCGCCTGCCGTCGGTTGACCACATCCGCTTTGCCAACTCCGGCACCGAAGGCGTGATGATGGCGATCAAGGCCGCCCGCGCGTTCACCGATCGGCCGAAGATCGTCAAGATCGAAGGCGCCTATCACGGGTCCTACGATTTTGCCGAGGTCAGCCTCGACAGCTCGCCGGCGAACTGGGGCGACCTGCCGGTCTCGACCGCATACGCCAAGGGCACCCCGCAGGGCGTGCTGAGCGACGTCATCGCCGTTCCGTTCAACGATGCCGAGGCGCTCCGTGCGGTCTTCGGCGCGCATGGAAACGAGATCGCCGCCGTGCTGATCGATCCCATGCCCAACCGTGCCGGCCTGATCCCGGCCCGCCGCGACTATCTCGAAGCGCTGGTCGAGACGGCCCATGCCGCCGGCGCGCTCGTCATCTTCGACGAGGTGATTTCGTTCCGGCTGGGATATTCCGGTGCGCAGGGTCTGTGGGGCATCACCCCCGACCTGACCGCTCTCGGCAAGATCATCGGCGGCGGGTTCCCCGTCGGCGCCGTTGCCGGTCGCGCCGATGTCATGGCCGTCTTCGACCCGACCCGCGGCAAGCCGGCGCTTCCGCATGGCGGAACCTTTACCGCCAATCCGGTGACGATGCGCGCCGGCCTGGCCGCGATGCAGGCGCTGACGCCCGACATGTTCGCGCATCTCGACCGCATCGGCGATCAGCTGCGGGAAGGCACCAACGCCGCCTTGACGAAGCACGGCCTTCCCGGCCAGTGCGTCGGCCTCGGATCGCTGTTCAAGGTCCATTTCACCACCAGCCCGATCAGCGACTACCGTTCGGTCTACCCGACGCAGGCAGAGCGCCGGAAGCTCGATCTGTTCCACAAGGGCCTCCTCGACCGCGGCGTGCTTTCGGCAAGCTACGGGCTGTTCGCACTCTCCACGCCGATGACCGAAACGGATGCAGCCAACATCCTCGCGGCGATCGACGACACGCTCGGGGCCATTGCTGCCCAGGCGTAAGCGGCAGGATCCCGCCCGCGCGGGATCCGCAATTTTCAAGTTGGGCGGAAGCCCGGAATAATACGCAGGAAATACAATGACTACTTCGCCGCATGTCGTCGTCATCGGAGCGGGTACGCTCGGAATGAACACGGCCATCAATCTGAGCGAGCAGGGCGCGCGCGTCACCGTTCTCGAGGCAAACGCCATCGCTTCGGGATCCAGCGGCCGCTCGGTCGGCGTGGTCGGCACCCAGTTCACCGATCCGTTCGAGATCCTGCTGCGCCGCCATGCGCTGCGCCGGTTCCGCGAACTGGAAAAGGACGGGCTGCATTTCAACCATATCGGTTACCTCAGGCTCGCCCGCACCGAAGCGCAGATGGAACTCTTCGCCAAGTCGGTGGAGATGCAGGCGGCCGAAGGCTTCCGCTCCCGGGTTTACCGCGCCGACGAACTGCAGCAGTTGATTCCGCACATGGACCCGACGGGGCTTGCCGGCGGCATTTTCGGCCCGGACGACGGTTTCATCGATCCGCATGAACTTTGCATGCTGCTTGCCGAGAAGGTTCGCAAGCTCGGCGGGGAGATCCGCCAGTTCTGCAAGCTCGAGGGCGTCAAGCGTCAGGCCGGCGGGTATCGCCTGGAGACAACGAAGGGCGACATCGAGTGCGACATCGTCGTCAACGCTGCCGGTGCCTGGGCGTCGCGCATCGCGGCGATGTTCGGCCAGACCCTGCATGTGCGCCCCGAGCGGCATGAGGCGGTCTCGATCCTCCTCGACAAGCCGCTCGACTACACCATGCCGATGGTGATGGACCTCGTGAACGGCGAGGGCTCCGGCCTGAACTTCCGCCATGAAAAGGCGGGCGAGCTGATCGCCGAGGTGCACAAGGTCGGATCGCTGCTGCCGGAAGATCCGGATACCTACAATGATCAATGCGAAGACGAATCAAAGGTTTACCTTGCAGAACTGTTGCTTGAGCGCGTCCCGGAACTGCCCGGCGCCCGCCTCGGCCGCGGTTGGGCCGGCCTCTATCCCGTCACTGCCGATCACCGTCCGCTCGTCGGCCCGATCGATGCCAACGAACCGACATTGGTCACAGCTGCCGGCGCCGGTGGCTATGGCATTCAGCTGTCGCCGGTGATAGGTCAGGTCGCCGCTGATTGGGCCCTGCATGGCGCGCCCGTTTCCGCACCCGGAACGGAAGTGCTGCTGCCCACGGCTGAGAGGAACGTGCCGGCCTGAGGCATCATGCAACGACACCCCCATGCGAGATAGAAGGGAGGACCGTAGTCTCACGGCAGGCACCGCCGTCGTGTGACAGGTCAGCATAGATATGTCCGAACCAGATTACATTGTCCGATTGAAGGACATCAACGTCCGCTACGGCGGCTATCACGCCGTCAAGAACGTCACGCTGGATATTGAACGTGGCGAGGTCGTCGCCATCGTGGGGCCGAGCGGTGCCGGCAAGAGCACGCTGCTGCGGACGATCAACATGCTGGAGCACCCGTCCTCGGGAACGCTCCAGGTGGGTGCCTTCAATTTCGCACTCGATCACAATCTGACCTCGGATCAGCTCCTGAAACTGCGCCGCTCTACCGGCATGGTGTTCCAGTCGTTCAATCTTTTCCCCCACATGACGGTGGAGAAGAACATCTCGCTGCCGCAGATGCGTGTCCTCGGACGCAGCAAGGCCGAGGCGGATGCCCGCACCGCTGCGCTGCTCGAACGGGTGCATCTTGCCGACAAGGCGCAGTCCTATCCGTCTAGGCTTTCGGGCGGACAGCAGCAGCGCATTGCCATCGCCCGGGCGCTCGCGCTGGATCCCAAGGTGATGCTGTTCGACGAGCCGACCTCGGCGCTTGATCCGGAACTCGGCCTCGAAGTGCTTTCGGTCATGCGCGAGCTTGCCGAGGAAGGCATGACGATGATCGTCGTCACCCACGAAATCGCCTTTGCCGCCGAGGTGGCCAATCGCGTGATCGTCATGGCACAGGGCGAGATCATCGAAGAGGGACCGCCGGAACAGGTGGTTCGCAATCCGTCTTCGCCGCGCACCCAGAAGTTCTTCCGCGCTATCCTGGATCGTCATTGATGGCAGAGCTTTTCCTCAACCTGCTGAAAGGTGTTCCGGCGACGCTCGCCGTCACCATCGGCGCCTTTGCGATCGGCGCGGTGCTGGCGATGCCGCTGGTGCTGATGCGGCGGTCGGAATCGGCGCTGCTGCGCATCCCCGCCCGGCTTTACATCGATATCGTCCGCGGTATCCCGCCGGTCGTCTGGCTGTTCATCATCTTCTTCGGTCTCGGCAGCGGTCTCATCAAGCTGACCTCGATCCAGGCGGCGATGGCCGGCCTGGGGCTGGTCTCGGCCGCCTATCTCGCGGAGATATATCGCGGCGGCTTCATGGCCCTGCCGAACGGCCAGAACGCGGCCGCCGTGGCGCTCGGCATGACCCGGACGGATACGCTGCGCTTCGTGCTCGTGCCGCAGGTCCTGCGCGTGTCGATCCCGCCGATGGCGACGTTCTTCGTCAGCCTTCTGAAGGACAGCACCGTCGCCTCCACCATCGGCGTGCGTGACGTGATGATGTTCGTTTCGCAAGGGGCCCAGGCATCCGGCGGCGGCTTCGCACCGTTCCTGCTAGCGGCCGTGCTCTACATTGGCATGTCCATTCCGGTGGCGTTCTTGTCCCGCGTCATGGACGAGAAACTGCGGTCGAGGATGGCGAAATGATCGAGATGATGTCGAACTGGGCCGATTGGACGCCCCAGCTTCTCAAGGGCCTCAAGGTCAGCCTGCAGCTGGCCGGGCTTGCCCTGCTCTTCGGCCTGCCGCTCGGGCTCGCGCTCGCGCTGTTGTCGTCGGTCAAGGCGCGGTTGCCGCGCTACCTCGCGATAACGGTCGTCGAGATCGGCCGCGGGGCGCCGGCCCTTGTCGTGCTGCAGATGGTCTATTATGGCCTTCCGTCTTCGGGACTGAATGTCAGTGCCTTCATTTCCGGCGCGATTGCGCTGGCTCTGACCACCGGGGCCTATACCAGCGAGATCCTGCGTGCCGGCCTCAATGCCGTGCCGCGCCGGGAAGTCGAGGCCGGCCAGGCGCTCGGCATCACGCAGGCCGACATCATGCGCTTCGTCGTCATCCCGCAGGGCGTCCTGTTCGCCGTGCCGGCCCTGATGAGCTTCGCGATCCTGATCTTCCAGGCCACCGCGCTGACGTTCACCATCGCCGTGCCGGAACTCCTTGCCCGCGCCTATCGCGTCGGTGCCGCGACCTATCTCTACCTGGATGTGCTGCTCCTTGCGGGCCTGCTCTATCTGGCTGTCACCATCCCGTTCGGCTGGCTCCTCGCCTGGACCGAGCGCCGGTTGGGAAGCCATCTGGGTTGATCTGCCTTTAATAACGAAAAATCCCAAATGGAGGTTTGAATAAACATGGGAACTAAACTTGCTCTTACCTTTGCCTGCCTGACGGCGCTTTCCACCACGGCAGCTTTTGCCGAGGAGTGCACCCCGAAGCACGCATTCGAGACCCTTGCAAAAGGCAAGCTCACCGTCGCGCTGACCAACACGCCGCCCTATTCGCTCGAGAAGGATAGCGCGATCTCCGGTATCGACGGCGATCTCGTCAAGCAGTTTGCCAAGGAAAACTGCCTCGAAGTCACCTACGAGATCTTCAACTATCCGGGTGCCGTCTCGGCCGTGCAGACCGAGCGCGCCGACGTCGCGATCGGCGGCTTCTACCGCACTGGCGCTCGCGCCAAGGTCACCAACCTGTCGACCCCGGTCTATCTCGACCAGCTCGCCGTTGCTTCGGTAGAGGGCCTTGAAACGGTCGACCAGCTGGTCGGCAAGAAGGTCGGAACCGTCGAGGGCTACGACTGGGTCCTCGAGATGGAAGACAACTTCGATGGCGCCGGCACCTACCCGTCCTCGCTGAACCTCGCACAGGACGTCCAGGCTGGCCGTCTCGATGCCGGTCTTGAAGGCTACGGCGCTGCCGTCATGCTGAACAAGGACACCAAGGTACAGGTCAAGCTGCTGCAGGCCGATCCGCGGATCAATGCGACCATGAACCCGTCGCAGACCTCGTTCCTGCTGTCGAAGACCAACGAAGCGCTTGTCAGCGCGATGAACACCACGATCGAAGATCTGCGTGCGCAGGGCGTCGTCGCCAAGACCCTCGAAGCCTACGGCCTGCATCCGTCGGCTGCGGTCGTCGGCGAAGGACGCGTTATCGAATAACAAGCCCTGGCAAGCGGATGCGAGGGGCGCAGTTATCACTGCGCCCTTCTGCTATATGGGACGTCCCTGACCATCGCCTGTTGGGCAACGTACCCGTTCGTATCGGTTTTGAAACAGGCGAAGAATGATCGGGAATTGCCATGAAAATCCTAGTCCCCGTGAAGCGGGTTGTTGATTACAACGTCAAGATCCGGGTGAAGCCGGACGGTTCGGGCGTCGAGCTCGCCAACGTCAAGATGTCGATGAACCCGTTCGACGAGATTTCCGTCGAGGAAGCGCTCAGGCTGAAGGAAGCCGGCAAGGCCGAGGAAGTCGTGGTGGTGTCGATCGGTCCTGCCAAGGCCGAGGAGACGCTCCGGACCGCACTCGCTATGGGCGCCGACCGGGCGATCCTGATCGAGACCGACGAGACGGTCGAGCCGCTCGCCGTCGCCAAGCTGCTGAAGGGCGTCACGGAAGCCGAGCAGCCGGGCCTCATTATCGTCGGCAAGCAGGCGATCGACGACGACAGTAACCAGACCGGCCAGATGCTCTCGGCGCTCTTGGGCTGGGCCCAGGGCACGTTTGCCTCGAAGATCGAGATCGGCGACGGCTCGGCCAAGATCACCCGCGAGGTCGACGGCGGCCTGCAGACGATCGAGGTCAAGCTGCCGGCGGTGGTGACCACCGACCTGCGCCTCAACGAGCCGCGCTATGCCTCGCTGCCGAACATCATGAAGGCGAAGAAGAAGCCGCTCGACAAGAAG
>JAEWPB010000159.1 GCA_023399465.1 Pseudomonadota bacterium | reverse complement strand
TCCTGCCCCCGCAACCACCGAGACTTGAATCTGCTGCCATTCAAGTCGCTTGACACAAAGCTCCTCCGCATATGCGTCGAGGAGCTTTTTGCGTTTCTGCTCCGTGTCCAACTCGCCGGCCCGCAGCCGCTCCAGATAATCGTGTCGCGCCACCCCGACCCACGAACACACCATCGCCCGCGACGTGCTGCGCAGCCGCCGGCGCATCGCCAATCAACCGTCGGCCGGGTCCTTCAGCCCCGACGGCCTGCGCACCCACCAGCACGCGGGGCGTGCGGCCTCTGTTGCTCATGGCGACGCTAACGGCATTGCAAGTGCTGAGGTCGCCGCGCCCGGGGTAGGGGAGAGGGAGTGTGACGAAGGGGCTGATGCGAACCCGTCCGCAAATGCGTTCGATATGGACACCAGCGTCTTCGCTGCCATCGACGCGATCCTCGCTCGCTCTAGTGCCGCCATTGAACAAGCGAAACGCCCCGGTCGTGCTGGAACCAGTGGCCGCGCCGCAGACACCAAGGCGCTGGTCTATGATCTCGACTGGGACGAAGACGCGCGGCTCGATGAATGGCGCGACGTCGTGCGGCTGGCGCAGGAGATGCCGCCGGTGTTTTGCGACGATCGTCGCCCTCGATGCCTGGAACGAGTTGGCGGTGTCGCAGCACGGCCGGCTGCTTGCCGCGGCGCTGCTGCGCCAGGGTGGTATTGCCAGCGGCGCCCACCTGTTGGCGGTCAATCTTGGTCTGAAAACAATTTCGGTCGATCGGCGCCGGCATGGCGATCGCGACACAAGGCTGCTGTCGATCGCCCAGGGTTTGCTACCAGCCGCCGAGATCGGGCTGAAGGAAAACGACCGGTTGGGGCTGGCGCACACCATGATCGAGCGGAAGTCATCCAAACTGCCGGAGCTCGTCGAGGTGGTGACGCAGAAGCCACTAGTCTCCGCCGGCATGGTGGCCGAGACTCGGCGTCACGCAGCAGGCGGCGCGGCGGATCGTGCTGGAGCTCAGGCTTCGCGAGATGACGGGGAGGGGGAAGTTTCGGGCATGGGGAATCATGTAGCTCTCGAGCCGCCAAGCCGTATGGGCGAAACGCCCGACAGTTTAGAATGTGCCGCGTAGGAATACGAGATCAACAATCTCAAGTAGTTGGCCAGCTTCCCGGTCACTTCAAGAGCTTGCCGCCCGCTGCGCCAGATCCCGAATCTGCAGAGATGAGAATTGACTTGTCCAGGATCGGAGGTGAGCGATAAGCATTCACTACTCTATATTCGGGGGTGACTGGCGCGCAAGATCTTGAAGATCCGTTTGCTGAGCCGGAGGCATTCCGGCCAGCCGGGTGTAAAACCGTCGGGGGTCAGGCACACGGGCACGACCGCCACATGGCCGTCATCCATTGCTTTCCTGGTCCCGCGGTACGTCTCGTCGATATAGTCGTCTGACGCCATCTGTATCCAGTCGCCCTTGGCATAAAAGAAGTAGTCGAGATCGACGTTGACGATCCATGGCCCGTCATCGAGCCAGAAGTCGACATTTTCTGCCAGTTCATCGGGTGCAGATTCTATCTGTGGCTGAAATCACGGACGATCGCCGTCCTTGTGGGTTACGAGGCGGGGCATCGCAAGCTGGTCTTTGAATTGCCGCAGATAAATGGACGTTGTCCCACCGAAATCGCGGGATCCGTCCTGCCGACGTCTTAAGCAAATCCGAGAGATAGCTCTGAGCCGAAGTGGCACGCAAGTCCGGCATATTTCTGACATGTATGCCCGCGCTGAGCGCGTCATAGCGCCGATCGATGTGCATCAGCGAGTGCGGTTGAGAATAAAGGTCCACCTTCTGTTGCCGGCACCACAGTGCGGCCCGGTGATTGTTCATGAGAAAAACGTCGCCGTCTTGCCAAAGAAGGTTCTGGTTGACGGAGCCGGAGCGAAGCCTGCCGGCGAACGGAATAATGTGAGGCATCGGATCCTGCTTCTGAAGTTCGTGGCGGGCTGTGAGATCAGGTCATTAGCCCTGCTTGCGGAACGAGGCTAGCGCCTTTGCTATGTCACGGGACAGGCTGCAAGCGTAAGGGCCAACTCCTTAACCAGGGCTGCCGCGTGCGTGAGCTGTCCAGGCGTCCCGTGCCCGTGACTTTCGGCAAAGCTGTTGCGAGCGAGCTGATTCAGCGCAAAAAACGTCTTCGTATACTCTCCCTTCGGGCTTTCCGTCGGGTTGAAATACGAGACGACCTTCTTCTCATTGAAGCCTGCTTCGAACCCGATGAGATGATCATTCCACTGGTCAAAGTTCGAATGGATGAACCTGTAGTTGCCGCTGCTTGGAAAGCAGGAAGGGTCATTCGCATCGACCGCGAAGCCGACGCCTGTCCCCTTGAACTGCATATGGCACCGTTTACAGGCGACGCCGAGGTTCCAAATCACATAGCTGAAAGCCCTGTGACCTTGCCCCGTTGAAATAATCCATGTTGAAGTAAGCTCTGGCCCATCGAGAGGACCAGGGAATGAAGCGTAACCGTTTCACGGACGAACAGATCATCGGCATTCTGAAGGAGCACGAGGCTGG
>JAEWPB010000135.1 GCA_023399465.1 Pseudomonadota bacterium | reverse complement strand
GTCCTGGAGATCGGTTGCGGCTGGGGCGGTTTCATGGAACACGCGATCCGCCGCACCGGCTGCCGTGTCACCGGACTGACGCTCTCGCGCGAACAGGCGCATTTTTCCCGAGAAAGGCTCGAAACGGCCGGTTTTTCGGACCGTGCAGATATTCGTCTGCAGGATTACCGCGACTGCCAGGGCCAGTTCACCAAGATCGTTTCAATTGAGATGTTCGAGGCCGTCGGCGAGGAAAACTGGTCCGTATATTTCGACGGCTTGCACCGGCTGCTGGTGCCCGGCGGCCGCGCCATCGTGCAGTCCATTGCGATCGCCGAGGAACGGTTCGAACGGTACCGTAACAACGCCGACTTCATTCAAAGTTACATTTTTCCGGGTGGGATGCTTCCGTCGAAAACCATCTTCCAGAAAAGGTCGGAAGAAAGCTGCCTGCGGGTGACAGACAGCTTCTGCTTTGGCGTCGACTATGAGCGAACCCTCTTGGCCTGGGAAAAGGCCTTCGTCGAAAACTGGCAATCGATCAGGACACTCGGCTTCGACGAGCGGTTCTACCGGATGTGGCTTTATTATCTACATTATTGCGCTGCAGGCTTCCGTTCGGGAACAATTGACGTCGTGCAGTTCCATCTCGAACGAGAGTGATGGCCAAATCGGCAAGATCTTGACGCACCTATTCCTCATCGCGCAGCATTCGCCGCGTGATGAGGAAGCGCAGGCGGGCGGGAAGCGCGCGCAGCAACTTCATTGACAATGCCATCTTCCAAGGAAACACGATTTCGAATTTGTTCCGAAGCAATCCCTTGACGATATGTTCTGCCGCCTCGCTCGCCGGGATCAGGAAAGGCATTGGAAAATCGTTCCTTCGGGTCAGTGGCGTGTCAACGAAACCGGGGTTTATGAGGCTGAGCCGGATACCCTTGGCGTTCAGCTCAGGATAGAGCGCCTCGCACATGTTGATCAGAGCAGCTTTCGTCGCGCCGTACCCCGCAGCGCCCGGCAGGACGGTATAGCCGGACACCGAAGCCATGACGGCAATATGGCCGCGTCCGCGAGGCAGCATTCGTTGCAAGATGGATTCGAGGCAGTTGACCGTGCCCATCAGGTTCAAGTCGACCATTTCGCGGATCGCAGCTGCGTCGAACGCCTCGGCGGTTTCGCGCCTATAGGTGCCGGCCCCGAACACCGCGAGCCCAATCTCTCCAATTGTCTCCTCGATAGACGATAGCGTTGCAGCTACCGAGCGCCCTTCGGTGACATCGACAGGGAAAGCGTGTATGCGATCCGGCATGATGGCAGCGAGTTGCTGCAAGGAAGACATAGTGCGGGCGCTTGCCGCGACTGTCCATCCGTCGCGCGCGAGCCGGAGAACAAGGTCTCTGCCGATGCCGGAGCTTGCCCCGGTCACCCACGCGACTTTGTTGTCGGAAACGTCTCTGAGCGGATGGTCATTGCTGCTCACGCTGAACCTCACATTTGTCTTTATCTCTGCCTCAATACGGTGTCTCGTCAGCTTCGGTTCACAACGCGCAATATTCTCACCTGGCCGAGGGAGGTCAGCGATCCGCAATTTTGCGCCGCCGCAGTTCCTGCTGTTCGGCCTCTCCGAGCGGGAAATTCCACATCTGTCCTATTGCGATCACCTTCGGCAGGATTGGAAGCCAGGCATAAAGGATGGACAGAGCATCGAGTGCTGCGGGACCAACGGTCGCCGTGGGTTCAAAGCCGCCGGGATACGGGAAGCTGTCAGCTAACCACCCGAAAAGCGGATCAGTGAATGCATCGAGAATGCGGATCAAGAGGAGAACGGCTCCCACTGCTGCAATTTGCAAGCCGATCACATCCGAATAGAAGGTCGGAACGATCACATAGAGCGGCAGCGCCAGGCCGGCTAGCGGAAGCGCAGGCAGCGCATAGGCAGCGCAAATCCGCGCTTCCGGGCGATTTTGCGCGGGCGAACAATTCATTCTGAAGCCTTCGCAGTAAGTGCTCAGCGCCGTTTGAACTCGATTTTGGTCAAGGCAACCGGCAAGCCAAACTTTGTCACCAGCGCAGTATTGAGCAGAATTCCGTCCGGCTTGAGCGTCATGGTGTCGTGGAACCGGACCCTGTTCTTTTTCTGCGCGCCATTGAGATAGACAAGATAGCTGAACCTGGCGACATTGCCGTTCAATCGGACGCTCGTTTCGCCGATCACGTCCTCTCGCGTTCCCTTGTAGCTCTTCGGACCGGTTTTGACGAAGCGCCAGGTTTTGCGGTCGCGCGTCCCGTCATCGAACACAAAATCCTCGCTGAGCGTCAGCGTCTTGCCGTCCCATCGGCCCGTGAGGTCGACGACAAAGCTGCGTTTGACGCCATTAATCGCTCTGAAGCTGCCCTGGGCAGAGGTCTTGCCTGTGAAGTAGCTTTCGAGTGTGAAGTCGCTTGCTGCGAGGGCAGCGGAAACGAAGGAGAAATTCATCGTTATCGCCAGTATGAATGCTGCAAATCCATGCATTTGGTTCTCCGCAAGTTCTGTCGATGTTTATACGACGGAGAGACTTGTTCGGATTTCTGAAGATCGATGCAAATTCGACCGCAGTGCGTGGTTTTCGGCCTTGGTGGAGTTTTGCAATCTATTCGGTGTTTCGATTATTGAAGCGCCATTCGACTACAGGGAGGGGCCGATGCGAGCAGTCCCGGTTTGTCCATTGTTCCGGATCCAGCGCAGGCGTTTGGCGTCAAGCCGATGAAGCTCGAAACACATTGGCTCGCCATCATACCATGTCTCGAATTGTTGGCAGAGGCGGTCGGCATCGATCCACCATCTGCCGCGGTCTTCGGGCTTGACGAGCGCCGTTGTTTTATTGCCAACGTTTACGGTTTGAAGTGACCACTGGATCAGGACTGCTGTCGGATCTTTGTTATTGGTGGGCAATATTCCACCGAAGGCAGAAGAGCTGATCGTGTCCCAGGCATGGTTTAGCTTCAGCGATCGCCGTGCTTTCCGGATGGAGCCGGGAGTGGGTAAGCTTGCCGCAGCGGGCAGGCTTATGAAGCGGATCATCGCTCATTGCAGCGATGGGCTCAGGGACAAGTATTCGGTAGCGCTGAACGGTCCACTCGTCGTTCTGTTCGAGCAGCAATGCCCAGACGAGACGGACCATGGCGTCGTCGTTGGGGACGATGCCGACGATCTCGGTGCGCCGCTTGATATCCCATTGAAGCGCTCGATCGGGTTGTGGAATGAAGCTTGGTCCAACGTTGTCGGGGAAAGGTCATATAGGCGAGCACGTCCTCTTCGGCGAGACTGGCGAGCTTGGGCACCTTGGGCCTGATCTGGTCGGAGACGCTGCGCCACTGGGCTAAACCGTCATCTGAATTTCGCCGCCGAGCGGGCCCGATCTGCCACTGTTCGTAACCGCAGCAGGTCGCGGTTCGAGTGGCTGAGCCCACTTGCGCTCAGTGCATGATCTGGCTGAGGAAAGCGGCGGCGCGCTCGGTCTTCGGCGCTGCGAAGAACGCCTCGGGCGTCGCCTCTTCGCAGATCGCGCCTTGATCCATGAAGATCACCCGATCCGCCACCCGGCGGGCAAAGCCCATTTCGTGGGTCACGACCAGCATCGTCATGCCGTCCTCGGCAAGCGAGATCATCGTGTCGAGAACTTCGCCGACCGTTTCAGGATCGAGCGCCGAGGTCGGTTCGTCGAAGAGCATCACCTTCGGCTGCATGCAAAGCGAGCGCGAAATGGCGGCGCGCTGCTGCTGCCCGCCGGAAAGCTGTGCGGGATAACGATCGGCCAGGTGACCGATCCGCACACGCTCGAGGTAGTGGCGGGCGATATCCTCGGCCTCCTTACGCGAGGTCTTTCTCACCGTCATGGGCGCGACGACGCAGTTTTCCAGGATGGTCAGGTGGGGAAACAGGTTGAAATGCTGAAAGACCATGCCGACCTCGCGGCGGATCGCGTCCAGCCTCTGGCCCTTGCCACCGAGTTCGATGCCGTTGACGGCGATCGAGCCATTGTCATGCTTCTCCAACTGGTTGATGCAGCGGATCGTCGTCGACTTGCCGGAGCCGGAAGGGCCGCACACAACGATGCGCTCGCCCTTGGCGACGGTCAGGTTCACGTCGCGCAGCGCGTGGTAGTGGCCGTACCATTTGTTCAGATCGCGCATAAGGATGGCGGGGCAATCGGCAGATTGAATTGTCTTGTCTGTGCTCATGTCGGAATACCCGTTGTCTTTGGCCTTAGCGCGCCATCTTGGCCGCGGCGCTGCGCTTTTCGAGGTAACCGACCAGGCGGACCATCGGCCAGAGCAAGAGGAAATAGATGATGGCGGCGCCGATGAGCGGCGTCGGGTTGGCCATCAGCGCCTGGGTGTCGCTCGCCTGCTTGAGCAGGTCGGGCATGGCGACCACGGAAGCAAGCGCCGTGTCCTTGAATGTCGAAATGCTGTTGGACGTCAGCGGCGGGATCACGACCTTGATCGCCTGCGGCAGGATGATCTTGCGCATGGATTGCCAGAACGACAGCCCGAGGCTGGCTGCCGCCTCGAACTGGCCCTTTGGCACGTTCTCGATACCGGCGCGGCAGACTTCTGCGGTAAAGGCTGCGAGCACCATCGACAGCGAAAGCGTCACTGAAGTGAAGGAGGAGAACGAGATGCCGACGAAGGGCAGCGCGTAATAGATCAGGATCAGCACCACCAAGATCGGCAGCGCACGGAAGATGTCGATATAGGCGACCGCCAGATATTGGAACGGCTTCGGCGCGTAGAGCCTGACGAAGCATATCAGCAGGCCGAAGATGCTGCCGAAGAAGATCGCGGCGATCCCGAGCAGCAGCGTATTGCCGAGACCGCGCAACAGGATGGGAAACGACCGAACGAGGATATCCCAGTTGAAGAAAGTTTCGATCAGGCCCATGTTTTCTACCCGACGGCGCGACGTGCCTTGGTTCGATGGATAATGACGGAGGCTGCGGCGCGTCCACGCCGCAGCCCTGTTGTTCCTTACTGCGCTGCCGGGATTGGCATGGCGGTGACGGTGGAGGTGCCGGCATCGGGATCAACGCCGAACCACTTCTTGTGGAAGGCCGCGAGCGTGCCGTCCGCCTTCATCTCGGAAATCGCGTCATTGATCTTCGGAAGGATCTCATGGTCCTTCTTCGCCATCATCGCAAAGCGTTCGCCGGTCGGAATGCGCACGAGGATCTTCAGCGCCGGAATCTTCTGGATAGCATATTGGAAGCCGGCCAGTTCACCCGCGCCGCCTTCGATGCGGCCGTTCTGCACGTCGAGCAGGAGATCCTGCTGGGCCGCGTAGCTCTTGACTTCGGCAATGCCGAGCTTCTCGGCGTTTTCCTTGGCCCAGGCTTCGCCGGTGGTGGCGGCGACGACGCCGATCACCTTGCCCTTGAGGTCTTCAAGCGTCTTGACCGAAGAACCGGCCTTGCCGACGATCGTGCCGTCGCTGTCGTAGTAGGGCTGGGTGAAGGACTGGGTTTTGAGGCGGTCGTTGTTGATCGAGATCGACGAGATGGCGAAATCGATGCGGCCGGAGCTTGTCGCGGCGAACAGCGCCTGGAAACCGAGCGGCTGGAATTCGGTTTCCATGCCGATGCGCTTTGCGGCTTCCGTGGCGACGTCGATTTCGAAGCCTTCGAAAACGCCGGCTTCATTGCGGTATTCCCATGGCGGATTGGCGGCGTAGGCGCCGACCACCAGTTTTCCTTCTGCAAATGCCGATGAAACCATCATCGACAAGGCTGCGGCTGTCAAAATTGCTTTTTTAAACATAGTTCCTCTCTTTTCTTTTTTGCAGGAGTTTCGAGGGATCCCGACGACCCTTGCCGGTGTATCGGCTTCAGGCGCGTGGAGGTCCTCCGGTAGGCACGATGCGTTCCAGTGCGTTGAACAGTTCATCGACCGCATCGGCAGCCGTTACGATGCCGGGGGAAAGCCGCATGGTGCTGCCACGTGCGTCGCAATAGATTTTCTCGGCCCTGAGGGCAGAAACAACGGCGGCAGGCTCGGCCGTCGCCGGCAGTGTCAACATCACGCTGCCGCCGCGCTCGTCGTCATTCAGGGGCGAAGCGAGCGTCCAGCCGAGATCCTGCGCCCGGTCGATGATCCGTTGCGTTGCCTGCAGGTTATTGGCGCGGATCGCGTCGATGCCGCGCTCCATCACCCAGCGAATGCCCGGCAGCGAGGCTACGGATGCGAGAATGGCCGGCGTGCCATGGTCGAAGCGGCGGGCGTCGCCGGCGTAGAGGAACTTGTCGAAGTCCCAGGAGAAAGGGTTTTCCTGGCTGAACCAGCCGCGCAACTCCGGTCGGCAGGACGCAATCAGCTCCGGGCGGACATAGAGGATACCGGCGCCGGATGCGCCGCAAAGCCACTTGAGCGACGTCGACACGACAAAATCCGCATCGCATTCAGCTACCGAGAAGGGGAGCACACCCACACCCTGCGTAATATCCACGCCGACGATCGAGCCCATCGCCCGTCCATGCGCGGCCAGCCGCTCGACATCCACCTTGTGCGACGTGGTCGAGGACACGAAGGTGAGAAGAGCCAGGCCGACATCGTCCTGCCAATGCGCGATGAAATCCTCATCGCGAACCCAGGCCTCGCCCTCCCGGAAAGGCACGGTGTCGAGCGTAAAGCCGAAACGATCGGCAATGCCCGCCAGCAGGAAATGCAGGCTCGGAAAGCAATCTGCGGCGACAAGCAGGCGCCTGCCGCGCAGCCGTTCCGCCGGAAGCGCCCCGATCAGGCTGTAAAGCGCGGTGGTGACATTCTCGGCCGTGGTCAGCGACCCGGCCGGCGCGCCGATAACCTCACGCCAGGCGTCGATGAATGCTTGGCGCTCTGCGAGGGCCGCAGGCCACTGACCGTCGTCCTCCGCAGACCATGTCGATGAGAAGCGCGTCAGCGCCTCGCTCATTTGCTCCGCCTTGCCGGGGAACGTGCCTATGGAGTGATAGAGGAAGTAATTGGACATTTCAGGCCTCAAGTATTTTGATCAAAAGATCACATAACATCTCGGCCGTCAATCTGGCAGGCCTGCGGGACCGCAGGATTGATGTTTCAAAATTCCATCTCATTGAAAAATCAGACTAATTACTATCAGAACGTAGGCAGGAACAGCGAGCCGATAGCAGGCGCCAGACAATCAAGCCGCGTCCGGGGTGTCGATGAGGTGTCGCAGCAGATCCTGCGTGTCCCTGATGTCGGCGACCATTTCCTCGCGCGCGCGAACTGCGTCGCGCTGCCGCATCGCCGCGATGATTCTCCGGTGATGAACGGTGTAGGAACGAAAATCCTCGGTTGCCATGCGCGGTTCCACATAGGCTGACAGCATGCGCATGTAGGGCCCGTATCGCAACCACAGGGTGTCGATCAGCTGAATGAGGACTTCCGACCGCGAGGCCTTGTAGATCAGGTAGTGAAATTCGCGATTGGTGGTGAGCATCTCGAACACCTGGCCGTCTTGCGCGCAGGCCTCATGCGTATTGACCACCGCCTCCATGGCGTCGATTTCCTCCGGCGTGACCATCTGCGTCGCCAGTTCGGTGGCTAGACCTTCAATAGCAGCGCGCGCCCGGCATAGATCGTCGAGTCTCGCGCTGCTGACCGGCGGCACGCGGGCCGAGCCATTGCGGGCAACCTCGAGCGCGTTCTCAGCGGCAAGCCGCCGCAAGGCCTCGCGCACCGGCATGTGGCTGGTGTCAAAGGATTGCGAAAGCGATGCGATGGTCAAGACCTGGCCGGGATCGAAGCGGCCGATCAGGAGAGCTTCGCGCAACTTAAGGTATACAGCGTCCTGGACCGTCACGCGCGCTGAAACTGGCCCAAAGTTGTCGTCCAAAGCCAAATTCAGAACTCCTTGCCGGTATGTCAGGTTGTTGGTCGCGAGGGGAAAATCTATCCCCTGGGGTCGCGGGAAACAAGTAGAATATCATTTGATCAAATGCTCAATGTGGGTTAGCACTGCGAATGGACCGCCAAAAGGCCGTCCGAAAACATTCAACTGATCGGGAATTGAAATGCCACGCTTCGCGAGACGGATTACGCAGACCTCACCCAAGAGCTTCGGAATGTTCCAGAAGGCTGCCGCGATGGCATCGTCGGGCGCCGATCTCATCCATCTCGAGCTCGGCCGTCCGTTCCATGATACGCCCGATCACATCAAGGAAGCGACCGTGAAGGCGCTGCGCGACGGGCTGGTTCACTACTCCGACTTGCGGGGCGAGCCGGCGTTGCGCCGCGCGCTGCAGAAAAAGCTTGCCGACTACAACAAGATATCGCTGTCGCCCGACGAAATTCTCATGACCAACGGGCTCACGCAGGCGTCCTTCGTCGCCTTCATGGCTTTGCTCGACGAGGGGGACGAGGCAATTCTGCTCGAGCCCTATTATCCGCAGCATATCAACAAGATCGAGATGACCGGCGCCAAGGTGGTGCTGGCGCCGCTCGACAAGCACGACAACTTCTCGATCAAGCGCGAACTGATCGAGCCATTGATCACGGCGCGGACGCGCATGATTGTCCTGGTCAACCCCTCCAACCCGACGGGTCGCGTCTATTCCCGCGCCGAGCTGGATATTCTCGCCGATCTCGCCATTCGCCACGATCTCGCGGTCGTTTCCGACGAAGTCTACGAACAGATCCTGTTCGACGGCGTCGAGCACGTGTCGATCGCCTCGCTCCCCGGCATGAAGGAGCGGACCATTTCGATGTTCGCTTTCACCAAGGCCTATGCGATGGATGGCTGGCGCCTGGGCTATATCGCCGCCGATGCCAGCATGATGCCGGCGCTGCTCAAGCTGACGGCCAATGAGATCACCCATGTCAACACGTTCATCCAGTATGGCGCGCTTGCCGCCGTTACTGGCGAACCTGAAATTCTTGAGGCGATGGTGGCCGACGATCGCCGCAAGCGCGATCTCGTGGTCAGCCGTTTGAACCAGATGCCCGGGGTGACCTGCGAAAGCCCGCAAGGCACGATCTACGCGTTCCCGAACATCAGTGGTACCGGCCTGAAATCGCAGGAGGCGGCCGACCTCATTCTCGAAAAAGCCGGCGTCGTGGTCGAGGCCGGCGGGTTCTATGGCGAGGCGGGTGACAGCCACCTGCGGGTTTGCTTCGGCTCGGAAAGCTACGAGCGCCTGGAGCTCGCGATGGATCGGCTCAGCAGTTTTTTCAACGCGCTCTGAGCGCGGGCTAGCCGCCCCTTGATTTTCGCGAGCGCGATCCCAGGCAATTTGGCATGGTGATCAAATGGTCGGCTTGGGGCACGAATAGATGGTTCTGGCCGTTGCGCGGGCGATGATCTGCAGTGGATAGCGGAGGTTCGGATAGCTGATGTCGGGGCGTTCATTCCCGCCCCAATAGCTGCGAGCCACTTAGCTACTGTCGCCGTGGTCGCCGGCTTCAATGAACGACAAGGGTTTCTCTAGCGCACACGACTGCCTTCGCAGCGCGTGCATCGGGCCTACTGCGCGACGAGGTGGCCGTCGCCGATGTCGACCAGCCTCACCGGTTCGGGTCCTTCGCCGACCTTCCAGACGGGACTTGGAATGTCGCCAGACAGCCTCAAGCCTGGTTGACGGTCGCGGCGCGGATCCGGCACCGGCACCGCGGCGAGCAATCGCCTAGTGTATGGGTGCTGCGGATTGCCGAACAGTTGCGCACGCGTCCCCATCTCGACGATCTGGCCAAGATACATGACAGCCACGCGGTCGGAGATGTTTTCGACCACCGCCATGTCATGGCTGATGAAGAGATAGGTGACGCCGCTTTCCTTCTGCAGGTCGCGCAGCAGGTCCAGCACCTTGGCCTGGATCGACACGTCGAGTGCGGCGACGCTCTCGTCGCAGATGATCAGCTTCGGCTTCAGCGCGAGCGCTCGCGCAATGCAGATGCGCTGACGCTGGCCGCCCGAGAACTGGTGCGGATAGCGGTTGTAGACGCTGGATGACAGCTCGACACGCTCCAGCAGTTCGCGCACCCGCGCCTTCTGCTCCTCGGGCGTGCCGATGCCGTGGATCACCAACGGTTCGCGGATCAATTCGCCGACCGTCATTCGCGCATCGAGAGCTGCCATCGGGTCCTGGAACACGATCTGCAGGTCACGACGCATGGCCTTGCGGCCCCTGTGATCGAGATCGCCCAGCGCCTGGCCGTTGATCTCGATGCGCCCCGTGTGCGGCACGAGCCCCACCAGGGCCTTGGCTATCGTCGACTTGCCGCAACCGGATTCGCCGACGAGAGACAGCGTTTCGCCGCGGAAGATATCGAGAGAAACGTGTTCGACAGCATGGACGCGGGACGTGACACGGCCCAGCAGCCCCTGCCGAATGGGAAAGTTCACGGAAACATCGTCGTAGCGAACGAGCACATCGCGTGTTTCGAGTTCAGGCCGCGATGCGCCGGCGCCAATGCGCGGCACCGCAGCGAGCAGATCGCGGGTATACTGCTCCTTGGGAGCATCGAAGAGTTCGATGGTAGGCGCTGCCTCCACCATTTTGCCCTTGCGCATGACGATGACGCGGTCGGCCATTTCGGCGACGACGCCCATGTCATGGGTGATCAGGATCACGGCGGTGCCCAGTTCCTTCTGCAGGTCGCGCAGCAGGTCGAGCACCTCGCGCTGCACGGTGACATCGAGAGCCGTGGTTGGCTCGTCCGCGATGAGGACCGCAGGGCGCAGAGCAATCGCCATGGCGATCATCACGCGCTGGCGCATGCCGCCCGAAAGCTCGTGCGGATACTGTTCAAGCCGCTTTTCGGGCTGCGACAGGCGAACGGCCTTGACCGCTTCGAGCGCTCGGGCGCGCGCCTGCGATATTGACAGCGGTTCGTGCGCGCGAATGGCTTCCACGAGCTGACGGCCAATGCTCATGACCGGGTTGAGCGCGGTCATCGGCTCCTGGAAGATCATGGCGATGCGCGCGCCGCGCATCGCCTGCATCTTCTTCTCGGGCAAGGTCGTCAGTTCCTCATCGCCGAACCGGATGGAGCCGCCCGTCACCCGAACCGCGGGTGCGGGCAGCAGCCCCATGCAGGCAAGCGAGGTGATCGATTTGCCCGAGCCGCTTTCCCCCGCGATCGCAAGCGTCTCGCCCCGATGAAGATCGAAGCTGAGCCCCTCGACCAGCGGAACCAGTCCCTTGTCCGAGCGGGCGGAGACCTGCAGGTCGCGCACTGACAATACGACGTCGACTGCCGCATCGACTGCGGGAGAAAGCATGGTGGTGGTCATTCGAAGACGGCCCTCGGGAAGTAGAAGCTGACCACGACATTCGGCATGTCGACGATCTCGGAAATACGAAGATCGCCGCAGGTCGAAACGAGCATGTAGGCGTCGACCGGATCCATCTTCTGCGTCGTCGCGAGAAGATCGACCATGTTGGCGACGGCGTCCTTGGCCGCGGTCCACAGGTCCGGACCGATGCCGGTCGTGACCTCGTAACCCTTGGCATCGAGATGCCGCGTGACCGGACCCGGCGTCGTGAAGCGCGGCGTCTTCAGCGGCTGGTCCTTGATGAGGTCGAGCGT
>JAEWPB010000121.1 GCA_023399465.1 Pseudomonadota bacterium | reverse complement strand
GGGCGGGGACGTCCGTTCTACTACTACGCCTATGGCGCCGCCTGTTCCGAGGTCTCGGTCGACACACTGACCGGCGAATACGTGATCGAGCGGTCCGACATCCTCCACGACGTCGGCCGCAGCCTGAACCCGGCGCTCGACAAGGGGCAGGTGGAGGGGGCCTTCGTCCAGGGGGTCGGCTGGCTGACCAGCGAGGAGCTGTGGTGGGACGCCGAGGGGCGGCTGCGGACCCACGCCCCCTCGACCTACAAGATCCCGCTCGCCTCCGACCGGCCGAAGATCTTCAATACGCGGCTGGCGGAATGGTCGGAGAACCCGGAAGCGACCATCGGCCGCTCCAAGGCCGTCGGCGAACCGCCGTTCATGCTGGCGATCTCGGTGCTCGAAGCACTGTCGATGGCGGTGGCGAGCGTTGCCGACTATCGCGTGTGCCCGCGCCTCGATGCGCCGGCGACGCCGGAACGCGTGCTGATGGCAGTCGAGCGGCTGAAGGCGATGTGACGGCAGACCACCCGGCTACCAATCGCTCTTCAACTGCTCCCACCCGTCTTCGGAGGTGATGATCGCGGTCGCCTTCGCCATGGTCTTGACGTCCCGGTCTCCAAACATCGTCCACGAGCCGGAAAGCAGACGCGTTAGCACCCAAAAAAGGTCAGTAAAACAAGCGCAGGCCCGATGGTCCTCCCGCGCTAGCGATAGCGCTCCGGCCGGGGCTTCGGGCCGCGTCCGTCGAGAAAGCCGAGGTCGCGCTTCATCCAGTCGGACATGGCATCGATATCAAGACGGTTGCCCGACGCGCGGGCCCTCCGCCACAGGCCCGCGAATCGTGAAAGCCCGCATTCCACGAAACCCGTCCTCAACTCCCGACCTTGATTCCTCACCAGACCGTCCATGGCAGCACCTATGCTTGATTTGCTGTGATGGTTGCAGCATGCGGCGAAAAATGCTGGAATTCCAATCGAACAAACATCTGCATACATAAAGAGAACTTATCCATGAAGCTGTCGCGGAATTTCCCCCTGAATGCCCTGCGGGTGTTTGAAGCCGCCGCCCGGCTCGGCAGTTTCACCCGTGCCGGCGAAGATCTCGGCATGACCCAGACCGCCGTCAGCTACCAGATCAAGCTGCTGGAGGAGCGGATCGGGGAACCGCTTTTCCTGCGTCGCCCGCGCCAGATCGCGCTCACCGACACCGGGCAACGGCTTGCGCCGAAGGTAGCCGAGGCATTCGGTCTGCTGCAGGATGCGGTCGATGCCGCGCGCGGCAATGTGCAGGACGTCCTGCTCGTCCACTCGACCCCGACATTCGCCCTGCAATGGCTTGCGCGGCATCTCGGCTCTTTTCAGCTTCAGCATCCCAATATCGCCGTACGGCTGATCACGTCCGGCTCGGTTGTCGATCTCAGCCGCGAAGCCGGGGATATTGCCATCCGCTGGGGCAAGGGCGAATGGCCCGGGCTTGTGGTCCATCGGATCATGCGCCTCGATTTCGCGCCGGTCCTGAGCCCGGATCTAGCCGCCAGCATTGGCGGAGTGCGGCAGCCTTCCGATCTTTTGAAACTGCCACTGATCAGCGCCGGCGACCCGTGGTGGCAACACTGGTTCACCGCCGCCGGCGTTGAAGATCCCCGGCTGGAATGCCGCAATATCAGCGACTTCGGCGTACAGACACTCGACGCCGGCGCGGCAATGGCGGGTCAGGGCGTCGCCATCGTCAATCCCGGACACTATGCCGACGACATCGCCGCCGGACGGCTCCTGTTGCCTTTCGACCTGCTGTGCAATGACGGCCGCGACTACTGGCTCGCCTATCCGCAAAACCGCCGCAACACGCCGAAAATTCGCGCTTACCGAAACTGGATACTTGCGGAACTGGCAATCGCCGAAGACTGACACAGCCGGAACCTGTTCCCGCATCCACAACGAATGAGTGGGGAGCACCCGACCACCCTTTCCTCTGCACCAATTTTTGCGCAAGGTGGCGCTTCGGAGGAAGAAGGGGATTTTGCATGTATGAGTATGCCATCGCCTGGGAATGGCTGTCCTTTGCCGTTCGCTGGCTGCACGTGATAACGGCCATCGCCTGGATCGGTTCGTCCTTCTATTTCATCGCACTCGATCTCGGGCTGGTGCAGCGGCCGCACCTTCCGCCGGGCGCCTATGGCGAAGAATGGCAGGTTCACGGCGGCGGCTTCTATCACATCCAGAAGTACCTGGTGGCGCCAGCGACAATGCCGGAGCACCTGACCTGGTTCAAATGGGAATCCTACATGACCTGGCTGTCGGGATTCGCCATGCTCTGCATCGTCTATTACGGGGGCGCCGACCTCTTCCTCATCGACCGCCACGTCTACGACATCTCTCCTCAGACCGCGATCGCGCTGTCGCTGGCCTCGCTCGCCATCGGCTGGGTCAACTACGACCAGCTCTGCAAGTCGCCGCTCGGGCGCAACACCTGGGGCCTGATGGCGGTGCTCTACGTCGTGCTCGTATTGATGGCCTGGGGCTATACCCAGATCTTCTCCGGTCGCGCCGCCTTCCTGCATCTTGGCGCCTTCACCGCGACGATCATGTCGGCGAACGTGTTCTTCATCATCATCCCGAACCAGAAGATCGTCGTGGCCGACCTGATCGCCGGCCGCACCCCGGATCCGAAGCTCGGCGCCCAGGCCAAGCAGCGCTCGCTGCACAACAACTACCTGACCCTGCCGGTCATCTTCTTCATGCTGTCGAACCACTATCCGCTGGCCTTCGCGACGGCGTTCAACTGGATCATCGCCGCCCTGGTGTTCCTGATGGGCGTCACCATCCGCCACTGGTTCAACACGACGCATGCCCGCAAGGGCGAGCCGAAATGGACGTGGTTTGCAACCTTCGTGCTCTTCGCGATCATCATCTGGCTGTCGTCGGTGCCCAAGGTGCTGACCGGCGTGCAGGAGGTGTCGCTTTCGCCGGTGTCGCAGAAATTCGCGGACAACGCACATTTTCCGGCGGTGAAGGACATGGTATCGACGCGCTGTTCGATGTGCCACGCGGCCGAGCCGGTGTGGGAAGGCATCCTGCATCCGCCGAAGGGCGTGGTCCTCGAGAACGATGCGCAAATTGCTGCTCATGCGCGCGAGATCTATATTCAGGCGGGACGCAGCCATGCGATGCCGCCTGGAAACCTGACTGACATGACCGGCGACGAGCGCAGGCTGCTCGTCGCCTGGTTCGAAGACTCGGTAAATCCGACTAGAGAAGGCAATACCCAATGACCATGACACTGCTGCGCGGCCGTTTGCTCTCCTTCAGGCGCGCCCCGCAAAGCCTCGACGACCGCGACAGCTACACCTACGAGACCGATGGCGGCATTCTCGTCGATGATGGCCGGATCGCCGCCGTCGGCGACTATGCGATGGTCAAGGCCGGCGCGCCTGCAGATGTCACGGAAATCGATCACCGCCCGCACCTGATCATGCCCGGCTTCGTCGACACGCACCTGCATTTCCCGCAGATGCAGGTGATCGGCTCCTATGCCGCCGATCTGCTCGAATGGCTGAACACCTACACCTTCGCAGAGGAGTGCCGCTTCGTCGAATCCGCTCACGCCGCGCGCATCGCCGGGCATTTCTACGACGAGCTGATCCGCCACGGCACGACCACCGGCGTTGCCTATTGCTCGGTGCACAAGGCATCGGCCGATGCCTACTTCAGCGAAGCCCTCAAGCGCGGCATGTGCATGGTCGGCGGCAAGGTGATGATGGACCGCAACGCCCCCCAGGGCCTGCTCGACACACCGCAGACCGGCTATGACGAAACCCGGCAGGTGATCGCCGAGTGGCACGGCAAGGGCCGCAACCACGTCGCCATCACTCCGCGTTTCGCGATCACCTCGACGCCCGAGCAGATGGAGGCGGCAGGTGCGCTCGCCCGCGAATTTCCGGACCTGCACATCCAGACCCATCTTTCGGAAAACCACGAGGAGATCCGCTACAGCCTCGAACTCTATCCCGAGGCCGCGGATTACACCGACATTTACGCCCGCTACGGCCTGCTCGGCGCGAAGACGCTGTTCGGCCACTGCATCCATCTCTCCGAGCGCGAGGCCGACGCGATGAGCGAGGCCGGCTCGGTCGCCGTCCACTGCCCGACCTCCAACCTGTTCCTCGGCTCCGGCCTGTTCCCGCTGAAGCAGCTCGCGCGCCGCAACCGGCCGGTCCGGGTCTCGGTCGCCACCGATATCGGCGGCGGCACCAGCTATTCGATGCTGCGGACCCTGGACGAGGCCTACAAGATCCAGCAGTTGCTGGGCGAACGGATGAACCCGCTGGAGAGCTACTACTACATGACCCGCGGCAATGCCGAGGCCCTGTCGCTGGCCGAGCGCATCGGCACGCTGGAGCCCGGAACCGATGCCGATCTTGTGGTCCTGAACGCGAGCGCCACCCCGGCGATGGCGCTGAAGATGGAAGTCACCAGGTCGCTCGTCGACGAACTGTTCCTGATGCAGACCATGGGCGACGACCGCGTCATTGCCGAAACCTATGTCGGCGGCCGGGCCGCGAAATCGGCGCTGCCCGCATAGCACGGTGGTCAAGATTTCTTACCACTCCCGCCAAATCGCTCTTAACAGCCGTTCTGCAACCATGATACTGCTTGCAAAAATCCACCTGGAAAGCTGCCCATGACCGCACTGACCATTGCCGACCTCAAGGCCCAGGCCAAGCGCCGCGTGCCGAAGATGTTCTTCGACTATGCCGATTCCGGGGCCTATACCGAAGGCACCTATCGGGCGAACGAGGATGACTTCGCCAGGATCAAGCTGCGCCAGCGGGTGCTCGTCGACATGACCAACCGGTCACTGGAAACGACGATGATCGGCGAAAAGGTGTCGATGCCGGTGGCCCTGGCGCCGACCGGCCTGACGGGCATGCAGCACGCCGATGGCGAAATGCTCGCGGCGCAGGCGGCGGAGGCCTTCGGGGTGCCGTTCACGCTCTCGACCATGAGCATCTGCTCGATCGAGGACGTCGCCTCGGTGACGACGAAGCCGTTCTGGTTCCAGCTCTATGTGATGCAGGACCGCGATTTCGTCCTCAACCTCATCGACCGCGCCAAGGCGGCGAAGTGCTCGGCGCTGGTGCTGACCCTCGACCTGCAGATCCTCGGCCAGCGCCACAAGGACATCCGCAACGGCCTGTCGGCGCCGCCGAAATTCACGCCGAAGCACATCTGGCAGATGGCGACCCGCCCGGCCTGGTGCATGAAGATGCTCGGCACCAAGCGCCGCAGCTTCGGCAACATCGTCGGTCACGCCAAGAGCGTCACCGACCTGACGTCGCTGTCGGTCTGGACCTCGGAGCAGTTCGACCCGCAGCTGTCGTGGAAGGACGTCGCCTGGATCAAGGAGCGCTGGGGCGGCCCGCTGATCCTCAAGGGCATCCTCGACGCGGAAGACGCCAAGATGGCGGCCCAGACCGGTGCCGACGCCATCATCGTCTCGAACCATGGCGGCCGCCAGCTCGATGGCGCGCATTCCTCGATCAGCATGCTGCCGCGCATCGTCGATGCGGTCGGCCACCAGATCGAGGTGCACATGGACGGCGGCATCCGCTCCGGCCAGGACGTGCTGAAGGCCGTGGCGCTCGGCGCCAAGGGCACCTTCATCGGCCGCCCCTTCCTCTACGGCCTCGGCGCCAACGGCAAGGCGGGCGTGACCCAGGCTTTGGAGATCATCCGCAAGGAAATGGATGTCACCATGGCGCTGTGCGGCAAGCGCAACATCAACGACGTCGGGCACGACATCATCGCCGAGGATTGACAGGGCTGCCGAGCAGCCGGGGGTCTCAAATGACCTTTAGCCCGGCCACAAGTGCCTGCACCTGCCGCTTGATTTGTGCATGCGTGATCCGCCGTCGCGTGATAATCAAGCCCCAGTAGAGCGCCGAGGGGATCATATCCATCGCCAGCTCCCTGTCGATCTCCGCGCGAAGCTCGCCACGAACGATGGCGCGCTCGATCAAGGCTGCGCCAGCGCCGCGACGCGCTTTCGCAAGCTTGTCCACGACTGCAACGAGTTCGCTCTCACGAGCAGCTTCTGCATAGAGGTCCGGCAGGATCCTGCGGACAAGCCGATGGCGCAGCGCGCGTCGCATCATCAGAAGATAGGCTTCCAGTTCGTTCGCCAAGCAGCCACGGTCGGAGACGTCCGTCAGGACCATGCCGAGTTTCTCAATCCCTTCCGATGCAATAGCGAGTTTCGAGGGCCAGCGCCGATAGATGGCCGCTTTTCCAGCGCCTGCGCGTAACGCGACCCGTTCAAGGCTAAGCCCGCTATAGCCATATTGGGCCCACTCCTCGAAAAATGCGCGAAACAGCGCGTCGGTCAGATCAGCGCGCATGACGGCAGCACCACTGGGCCTGCGGCGATTTTTTTCGTCGATACTATTGCGTTCCATCCAAAATGCTCCACATATGATTGGAACGATACCGTTCCATTCCAAACAGGTAAAGACGAATGTCCAGAGATATCGACCATTTTCCCAGCCTGTCGGCACTATTGCGCGAGGCTCTCGGAGACCTTCTTGCGCCTGAGGCACACTCCCTTCTTGAGATGTGCGCAGAGGAGATCGTCTTCGAATTCCCGTTCAGCCCACAAGGCCTCACCCAACGACTTGTCGGCAAGGCCGCACTTGCGGCTTATCTTCCGACAGTAGCAACATTGATCACGATCGAGTCCATGAGCCTCGGCCGAGTTCTCGTCTCTTCCAAAGCCGACGTCGCCGCGATCGAGTTCAGCTGCAAGGGCCGCGCCAATCAGACGGGTGCCCGCTACGACCAAGATTATGTGACACTCGTCGATCTCGGGAACGGCCTTATTACCCGCTACCGCGATTACTGGAATCCGCTCGTCGTTTTGGCGGCGATAAATGGTTCGCCTCTTGCGGACCAGAAACAGCCTGAGGGGACACGACATGCCGGCTAATGTGTTCGTGATCGGCGGCACGGGGAAGACCGGACGCCTCGTCGTCGAAGGCCTTTCGCAAAAGGGCATCGCGCTGAAAATCGGCAGCCGCACCCCATCGAGGCAAAGCGAGCTTGCGTTTGAATGGCAGAAACCCGAACTTGCTCGCCGGGCCTTTGATGGCATCGACGCTGTCTATATCGTTGCGCCTACCGACAGCAGCGACCACGGCACAATCGTTCCACCTGTCCTCGATATCGCGCGCTCCTGTGGCGTCCGGCGCTTTGTGCTTCTAAGTGCATCTTCACTGGAGGCCGGAGGTCCCATGATGGGGCAGGTTCACGCTTACCTGCAGGAGAACGTTCCGGAATGGACGGTTTTGCGTCCCACTTGGTTCATGCAGAACTTCTCCGAACAGCAGCATCTTGCAACGATCCGGGAAGAAAATGCCATCTATTCCGCAACCGGCGCCGGTCGGGTCGGCTTCATCGATGCGGCCGACATCGCTAGGGCGGCTGTCAGCGCGCTGCTTGCCGAGCGGTCATGGAACCGGGAGTTCATCCTGACCGGGCCCGAGACCTTGTCCTATTCCGATATGGCAACCAGGCTGACCCATGCGCTTGGTCGCAGGATTGAACATGTGAAGCTGACGGTTCCGCAACTGGCGCACCGGTACCGGCAGGCTGGCCTGGATGAAGCCTATGCGCAGACGCTTGCGATGATGGACGAGGAGATTGAACACGGAAGCGAGGACCGCCTGAGTGACGGCGTGTTCGCGCTGACAGGGAAATCACCCACCACTGCGGATGCCTTTATCATGAAGAATAAGCGGTGTTGGGAAAATCCGGTTTCCGCCACATGAGGCCGGGCAATCCGGCCTCATCGAGTGCCAGCGGCATCGCCGATTGGAGCCAGTATTATGAATTATCATATTGAATTCGTTTTTTTGGCCGCGTCTTTTCTGAGCCGTCCGCGCTCTCGCCGGGAGCGGGCGTCCTATCGCAGCCAGCCGGTCGCAAGACCGCTCGCCCAGTCGTCCCGGCCCTTCTCCCCGGCCATTCGCGCCATGGCCATGTGGTCATAGGCGACGTGGCGGAATTCCGGCACCCAGGTCCCGTCGCGCTTTTCAAGGACGGCGTAGGACGCCATCGGATGCCCCGCCTCCACCTTGTGGAAATACGGGGTGTCGTCGTCATAGGCCGGGCAGCCCACGCTTCCCGGATTGACGATCATCCGGCCGTCGCGCAGGCGCACCGCACGGGGTATGTGGGTATGACCACAAAGGATCAGCGGAAAGTCGGCACCTGCCGCAAGCTCCTCGATCTCCTCGATCGGCCTGATATGCACAAACCCGGCCGGAGAGACCGCCTCGAGCCAGTAGCGGCTGTCGTTTTCGGGCGTGGCATGGCAGAGAAAAACTTCCTGCCTGTACACGGCGCTGAACGGAAGCCCGCGAAGCCAGGCGAGATGATCCGCGGTGAGCTGGTGATGGGTATATTGCTCCCAGATCGGCAACGCCTCCGGCGGACTTTCGATCAGATAGCGGTCGTGGTTGCCGCGCACGGTGACGGCATCGAGCGACATCAGCAGATCCGCCGTCCGGCCGGCCTCCAGAGGCCCGCTGAGGCAGTCGCCCAGGTTGACGATCTCGGAGATCCCCAGCGCCCGGATATCGGCAAGGACAGCCTCGAGCGCCATACAGTTGCCGTGAACATCCGCGATCGCCGCAAACCGCATCGTCAGCTTCCCCGGTAGGTCGAGTAGCCGTAGGGGGAGAGCAGCAGCGGCACGTGATAATGGGCGGCGGTATCGGCGATGCCGAAGCGGATCGGGATCAGGTCGAGAAATGCCGGATCCGCCAGCGCGACACCATTCGCCCGGAGATAGTCGCCGGCATAGAAAACCAGCTCATAGGTGCCGACCGCGAAGCTCTCCCCGCTCAGCAGCGGCCCGCCATCGACACGGCCGTCCGAATTGGTCGAAACGGTCTTCACCAGGCTCCGCCCCTCGCCGTCGAAACGGTAGAGATCGATCCGCAAACCCTCTGCCGGCTTTCCGAGCGCGGTGTCCAGAACATGTGTGGTCAGGCCGGTCATAGGCTTGGCTCCGCAATCGTGAATGCTGTTTCGAAAAAGAACTCTTCCAGATTGTTGCCCGCGCCGTCGCGGTCGGCAACCAGAAAGTCGCTGACTTCACCAAGGGTCATCAACGGATGGTGCCAGACATTGCGGTGATAGTTCACGCCCTGATCGGCGCGCGCCAGGAAGACCTGCGGCCTGCCGGGCCTGCCACCCTCGTCTTCCGAAACCACCACCAGATAGGGCCGGCCGGACAGGGCCACGAAGCTCTGGCTGCCGAAGGGATGGCGCTCCATCATGTCGACCGCATAGGGGAAGCTTCGCGGTTGCCCGCGGAAGATGTTGAGGATCGCGCGTGCCCCTTCCCCCGCCGTTTCCACGGTCGTCAGCGCATGATAACGCTCGGTGGTGCCGCCATTGATCAGCCGCATCGTCTCGGGCCGGGTTTCGATGACGTCGCCGAAGGGGGCGAAGGCCTCTGCCGTCAACGGACGGATTTCCAGTGTTTCTCTCATGTCTCAGCCTTCGGGAAGCATGCTTTCCAGCCGCAGCCGGGCGATCTTTTCGACCTGCGCCGTCGCGGTGGCGAATTCTTCGTCGCGATCGTTGCGGATACGGGTCTCGAAGGCGGCGAGAATGTCGTCCTTGTTCAGCCCCTTGACGGCGATGATGAAGGGAAAGCCGAACTTCTCGACATAGGCCGAGTTCAGCGCCGTGAACCGGGCGTGCTCCTCCGGCGACAGCCGGTCGAGACCGGCCCCGGCCTGCTCCTGCCGGCTGTCCTCGGTCAGTTCGCCGGCGATCGCGAGCTTGCCGGCGAGATCCGGATGGGCGCGCAGGACGCCGAGCCGCTCATCCTCGCTTGCAACGCGAAAAATCTGGCAAAGCGCTGAATGCACGCCACCCGATGTCAGCGGCTCGCCGAGCAGGCCGCCGTCGAAAGCGCGTTCCGCGATGAACGGCGAGTGCTCGAAGACGCCGCCGAAGCGGCCGACAAAATCCTCGCGGTCAATCACTTCGTCGCTCCCGGCTTGTGGTGCTGGTGCCAGTGACGGGCGATTTCGATGCGGCGCGGCACCCAGACCTTGTCATGCTGCAGCACATATTCCATGAAGCGCTTCAGCGCCGCTGCGCGGCCGGGGCGACCGACAAGCCGGCAATGCAGGCCGACAGAGAGCATCTTCGGGCTTCCCGCCTTGCCTTCCTCGTAGAGCACGTCGAAGGCATCCTTCAGGTAGGCGAAGAACTGGTCGCCGGAGTTGAAGCCCTGCGGCGTCGCAAAGCGCATGTCGTTGGTCTCAAGCGTGTAGGGAATGATCAGGAACGGCTCATCGTTCACGCCCTTGACCCAGTAAGGCAGGTCATCGGCATAGGAATCGGAGGAATAGAGGAAACCGCCCTCCTCCATCACCAGCCGCAGCGTGTTGTCCGAGGGCTTGCCCTGGTACATGCCGTAGGGGCGCTCGCCGGTCAGCTCTGTATGCAGGCGCACCGCCTCGAGAATGTGCTTGCGCTCGACCTCTTCGGGAAAATCCTTGTATTCCAGCCAGCGGTAGCCATGGCTGGCGATCTCCCAGCCCGCCTCCTTCATGGCGGCAACAGCTTCCGGATTGCGCGCCATCGCCAGCGTCACGCCATAGACGGTCGCGGGAACCTCGAGTTCGGTGAACATCCGCCAGAGCCGCCAGAAGCTGGCGCGCGAACCGTACTCGTAGATCGATTCCATGTTGAGATTGCGCTGGTTTGGCCAGGCCTGAGCCCCGACGATTTCCGACAGCAGGCATTCCGATGCGGGATCGCCATCGAGAATGCAGCTTTCACCGCCTTCCTCGTAATTGATGACGAACTGGACCGCAATGCGGCCATCGCCGGGCCACTTCGGATCGGGAGGATTGCGCCCGTAGCCGACGAGATCACGCGGATAAATATCTTGTGCCATCCAAATCACCATCTCAAATTTGTCCGGAACGGTAGCACCGAAGGGCGGAAAGTCGAGATGGAAAACATTGGTTTTTGCGTCGCTGTCACCGCGTCTTGCAGATGACGACGCGGCCTCGGCCCGCCTGCCGTCAGGACGGCTTCTTGCGCCGCGCCGCCGCGATGTGGCTGGCGAGCGCGAACGACGGCGGCATTTCCGGCGCATCCTTCACCCCGGCGATACCTGCTACAGCCGCCTGCGCCAGCCGGTGCGCCACCCCGAAACTCACCTTGAACCCGCCGGTCAGCGCCACCAGCCGCGGATGGTCCGGGTGCGGACCGATCATCGGCTCGCGATCGACGGCCTTCGGCCTGAGGCCGGCCCAGCGCTCGACGACCGGGGCGTCTGCAAGGGCAGGAACCACGCGGCGCCCGCCCGCGATCAGTTCCTCGAGCTTGTCGTCGGTCGTGAAGGGATCGGCGAAGCTGTTCTCGCTGGTGCTGCCGATGGCGACATGGCCGTCCTCGTGCGGCACCACGTAGAGACCGTCGAGATAGACCACCGGCAGCGCCGGATCGACGTCGGCCCTGAGGAGCGCGGCCT
>JAEWPB010000124.1 GCA_023399465.1 Pseudomonadota bacterium | reverse complement strand
CTGACAACGGCGGCGCAGACGCCTTCGTTCATATCTCGGCTGTCGAGCGCGCCGGAATGCGCGAACTCGTCGAAGGCCAGAAGATCGGCTTCGAGCTCGAGCGCGACATGAAGTCGGGCAAGATGTCTGCCTGCAACCTGCAGTCCGCCTAAAGATGGCTGCTTCCCTTTGACCACGGATGTACTGGCACTGCCGGAAGCACGTTATCGATCTGAGGCCAGGCGTTTGCCTGGCCTTTTCATTTCGGCCCCATGGCCACACGGGGAAATCCAATGACAGAGACGTACAGCAGGGCTCGCCAGCAAGCAGAGATTGCCTTCGGCAATGTCCAGACCGAGTTCTTTTCCAAAAATAACGCAATGGAAGAGCTCGAGTCGACGGCACAGTTGCGGGAGGCGAAGACCTTACGGCTTCGCGAAGCCCGTCTCGCCAAGGAGCACGCGGAGCGGGCCTCCGCGATATCCAGCCTTCTTGCCAAACGCACCAAGACAGACTGATCGCCTTCTGCCGCGGTACAGCTTTACAGGCCTACGGCTTCTCAGCCGAACGACGGGCAGCGACTTCCTCAGCCTCGGTGATCGCCATTGCGATCGCGTAGATCAGCACATCCTCCCGATCTTGCTCTGCCGACTCCGGTGAGTGTCGCCGCTACCTCCCCGACATCAAGGTTGCCGCCGCCCACAGGTTATCTTTAGGATGCCTAATCCTCCAAATCGGCGTAAAGTGTTTCCATCGTCAGCGAATTATCAGGGCGCCGACGGCAGGGAGTTTGTAGCTTCCGCCCCAGGAACGGGAGAAGCGACATGAACGCTTTCGACCCTGCGAGATCGAGTATCTCCATCGTAACTACCGCCGTATTGCCACCAAGCCATGGTTCACCGACGATCCGAGACGTGCCGAGCTTCGCGGCTGATGATGTTCTTCAATTGAATATCCCGCAGGACCGCTTTGCCGACTTCGCCGACTTCGCCGAAGTTCACGCCAGGAAAAACTTCCGTCGCAAAATCCGCTTCGAAGAGGATATCGCGCAACACGACCATTAGCTCGAAAATCAGTCAGGTCGTGTTTGGCACGCAGCCTGCTGTCAGAAGGGGCAGTCAGTGAGCACAGTGGTTCCGGCGTGGGGTTTCGGCTGGCGAAGTACTCTGCGAGATGGGACGTCCATGGTCTTACCTCGGTCATAGACTTTCTTGATAAACGCACGCGAATAAGGGCTACCGGACAGTTTGGAGCGGTGCCGAGCAAACTCCCCCGCCCTGGTCCTTCTCGCGACCTGCCTAACCAAATATTAACCATATTCTAGGGAAGTTTTACTGCGGAATTGCCAGATGGATACTTCCAATCTATAGGTACCCGGCGCGATCAACATGACTTGCGCAATATGCGGCTCCCGCCGGTGCTGGTAACACCGGACGCGAGCCTGACCCTCAAACCTTGTGTGAGAAGGAATCGGGCTACATGACCCATATCCCAAACGCTCGTCACGGGAAAGCACCCGTGATGCCTCGAGCCCATCTGCTGCCCTTGTCTCGAATGGCGGGCGCGCCACAATGTCTTGCGTCACCATCGCCACGCTTCAGCGATCAACTGCCGCTCAATTGGCGTTGAGCACGGCTTTCGTGACTCACTGAGTTTCAGACAAGGATTTTTCATGACAAAGACTATTTTGACCGGCCTTGTGGCCGAATGCTTTGACGCGTCCGCAGGCACCCCTCTCCCGGGCGAGATTCATCAATTGGTGCGGGAAGCACTGGAGCGCACCATGCACCAGGAAGCCACTCGCCAAGCGGTCTCGGGCGATTCCGAAGGCCTGGCCGCTTTGGGCCGCAGCATAACCGTCGATGAAGGCCGTCTTCTTGAGAGCGTGGTCATCGCTCTGGCGCGGCGCAACCCCGATATCGCCGTCCTGAGTGGCTTGAAGTTGCCAGTGTCCGACGCGGCACTGGCACTGATCGAGCGCAACGCGGATGACGGAACGATCGGTTCCCTGTCGCTGGACCCCGAAGGACGATCGCGGCGGCACTACCATCCCGATCTTGTGCTGGCCAACCGCCGAACGGCCGAAGCCATCGTCATTGACGTCAAACGAAGCCTGGGTGGTTACCTCGGAGGATCGAAGCTCAGTGAACTCAAGAACCGGATGCAAGCTGCGGGACTTGTGCTGCCCGATATCCTGTGGCGAGATCACCAACGCCTCGCGGTCAAACGGGTGTCGGTGGCGATCATCGACGGATCCAGAACTGATGAGGATGTCTCCGAGGGCATCTGGTCGCTGGCTCGCCTCGATGAACTGACCGGCGTATCTGGCGCAGGCGTGGCCGCACAATCGTCCATTGCCGCCTATCGGCGCGGGATCTCCGAGCTTTGGTCGAGCGCCATCCGAGACGCGGTCGGCGCTCCCGCCCCTCAGCCGGAGAGCTATGGTAATACAGTGCCAGCGGCTGAGGCAGCGACGACCGAACAAAAGACTAAACGGCCGCGCGGAAGGCCACGTAAAGCAGCGGCCCCGATGCGGACAGTCAGCGTCGGCCTCTTTCGGCCACGATCAGGCGCGGTCCACTAAGCCGCCTAACCACGTCATTGATCGCTGACCCAACTGCGACCGGAGCCGCCGCTCTGGCGGATCTCAGCTGTCACTCCATATCATTCCAGCACGCTCGAGCGTTGCTCGCCACGCTCGCCGATGACGCGTGCCATCGTGGCCGTGAGCCACAGACAGGATTTCACCATGCAGAAGCAATGGACACGCAACAACAACCGGCCGCGTCGAATGACGTCGGTCAAAGACTTTGCGCTCTACTGCAGTCTCGTCCGAACGCTGAGACAAAGCCCCCGCTTCGCGCGGGGCTCTGACGGATTTATCATTCTCGTTGTACCCGATGGCTACGATACCGACGACTACAAATGCAGCGCTATTGACGCACTGCATGGCGGCCATGAACTCTATGATCGTCACAGCGTCGACTATTTTACAATCCAAGCCGAACGCAAAGAGCGCTCGATCTTGTCTGACTTTGTCGAGCAATATCAGACCAAAGCCAGGCTCCTGGCATTTGCCGAGAGCCGGACGATCATTCCGCACACTTTGGGATCTGCCGCCGACGCGATCCTGGAGTTGCCCCAAATCTCAGGGCGAGACCTGCAGGCCGCTTCGCGAGTGATCAACAAGGTCGAGATGTCGCTTGATGAAGCGCAATGGATCCTGGCTCATCCGCTGGAGCTTGTCTGGGTGACATTGCGACCAGGCCGTAATGCTCGGGATGTCATTCACCGCCTAGAGAGGGCGGCCAGGCAAAAGTCCAAGGCAAGATCCGAACCTGAGACGCCACGACTTGGCCAGATGTTCGGTTACGGTCCAGCCAAAACCTGGGGCATCGAGCTTGCGCAGGATCTCCGGCAATGGGCAGCAGGCGAGCTTCCCTGGGCAGAGGTCGATCGTGGCATTGTTCTGTCCGGACCGCCGGGCGTCGGCAAGACAGTTTTTGCAAAGGCTCTCGCGAAGGAATGTAACGCTCACCTTGTCGCAGCGTCTCTCGGACGATGGCAGGCATGCGGCCATCTCGGCGATCTGCTCAAAGCGATGCGTCGCGATTTCGCGCGCGCGAGTGAGCAAGCGCCCGCGATCCTCTTTGTTGACGAACTCGACAGCTTCGGTGACCGGGACAGCTTCACGCACGACCATCGCAACTACTCCGTCCAAGTCAACAATGCGTTTCTCGAATGCCTCGACGGCATCGATGGACGTGAGGGCGTTGTCGTTGTTGGCGCGACCAACAATATCACACGCATCGACCCCGCTATCGTCAGGTCAGGACGGCTCGACAAGCATGTCGAGATCCCGCTGCCTGATGCAGCGGATCGGATCGCGATTCTTCATCAACAACTGAACCAGCCAATTCCAGCAATTTCAGTCGGTGATCTGTCAGCGTTGGCGACCTGTACCGACGGCATGTCCGGTGCGGATCTCGCCAAGGCCGTGCGGGACGCCAAACGCGTTGCTCGCCGCGCAGGACGGGAGATCATGGTTGGCGATGTCGCGGCCGCCCTGCCCGAGGTCGTTCGACTTGATGCCGCTCATCTTCGTGGGAACGCGATCCATGAGGTCGGGCACACACTCGTCGGACTGCGGCTCAGCCATGGCAAATATCTCGGCACGGATCTCGCCCACCAGGTCTCTAGCGGAACGGCGGTATCGACCGGCGGGCGAGCGTGTTTCGAGATACCCTCCGTGCAGCGACGGGATAAGCAATTTTACCTTGATCAAATTGCAGTCTGCCTCGGCGGCATAGCTGCGGAACGATTGGTGCTCGGAACAACCAGCGATGGAGCGGGCGGCGATGATCGCTCTGATCTTGGGATGGCAACACGACTGGCAACGCTGGTCGAGGCCCAGTTCGGCATGGGCGAGACACTACGTTTCAGCAAAGCGGCGAGTGATGATGGTCTGGAGCGTCTGCGACGGAATGATCCGCAGCTTTGTGCACGCATCGATGACATGCTGAAGACGGAGCTGGAGCGAGCCACGTCAATCCTTACGGATGACAGGGTCTTGATCGAGCGACTCACAGAGGAGCTGGTCGTCACCGGGAAACTGACGCCGGAGCGGGTTTCAGCAATCGAAGCTGAACTGCGGAGCCGGGTACATCTCAGTGCGGTCCGCTCGACGATGCAAAAATCGAAGCGCAAAGCCTGACGGCTTCGACACTCCGGGTGCGAATGTCCGGGGTGTCAACATTGCACCGCTGACTTTAACCCCGTGCCGCCTACGACGCTGCAAACTGACGCGTCTTGCCTTGGATTGCACGCATTCGAACCTAAGATACCGCGCGTCACCGCTAGAGCAGGTCAGGATAAGTTATCTTAAATTATAATACGTTGCATATCGCCGATTCAAAATCTGACATTTCCGTTTCAAGGCGGACGATTCGCGATTCAAATCCACTCGACGACGATTCTCGGTCAAACCCCGTATGCGATGCCATTGATTCCTGTCTCGATATCATCGATTCAGACTGTACCGGCGTTTACCAGCAGGGCCGACTCACCATGACCTGTTTGGCGGCCTCTATTGCCTTTCCGGAGAAGTTTAGGGACGCCCAGATCCGATCATCAGGACATCAAGTGCCCAGATCAGCTCTTGGACTGTGAGAAACGGTCGGCGTTTTTTCCACTTGACAGGCATTCGGATTGGCGACAGCCTAATTACAGTTTCAACGCCGATTTTCCCAATATGAACAATGACTTGATCAAAATCACGCCTGCGTGCGTGCATGGGACACCGTGTGCCTTTTCGATGAAGGTTGCCAATCACTATCCGCCGGTCGACATCGAGGTCACACCAGAACTGAACCGCGACGTCATTTCCCCGACATGTAGTTCCAAAGATCGATTGACCGACCAAGTGCACATCGAAACGGCCGATCATTCAGGGTCGTTCGACCAAATCCTGCCGTTCATAGGTGACCAGGCCGCCATTTACGTTAGCCAGCCTGTGTTCGTCGGCACAGACATCACCGTGAACCTTACGTCGACGGACATCAAAGTGGATGCACGGACAGATCACCCGTTTGACCACAATTGGGTATCCACGCTGTGTAAGGAACACGAAGCTGCGCTCTGGAGCCTTGCAACAAAAACCTTGAGCCACTTCAAGGCGGACTCGGTGCGACTTATCGGTAAGTTGGTGCAGCCCCATCCGGACCTTGCCGGGTACATCGACATCTACAGAGTATTGGTGTTCACCGATCGCGGATGCATTCTCGATTATCCTTATCAGATGCAGATTTTCGAAGACGACGATCGGCGCATCCCGCGCTTTGTCATTTCCATTGCCAAAGATACGGTCAAGGCTATTCAAACGATAACCCAGGATGCGACAGCAGCCTTCATACGCTCAGATCTGCTTAGCGAAGACGACACTGTCTGGTATGAGGGCTTCTGTTGGATGTCAGTCCATCAGACGATGTATCGTCCGAGCTTTTTCGTGCCGTATGAGCCTGGTCGCTTTTCGGAGGTGGACGCTTGCGCATGGATGAGCAAAGCCGTCCGCCAGGGATTTCCTGACATCGCCTTTGTCACCCATTTGGACGGGATTGAATGGCCGTGACGAAGATCAATCGAGCTTTTTTCGACATCAATCGGTGCGCAGCTGAACCACGTCAGTGGCCATGCGTGGACACGGTTGTTTGCCTACTCAATGCGCAGTATCGCCCGCCCAACACCGACAGTCACCGATTCAGCGAGCGATATTTTCGATTCTCGGGCGAACGGCGTTTACGGGAGGCGGTAATGGGTAAATCCAGAGCGACACGGTTACGAGAACAGAGAGCGCGCCAGCAGGCCTACCGGGACGAGCAGAAGCGACAGCGCCGCCCCGGCCGCGACGACATCGCCCGTGTGGCATTGAGGTGGCTGATCCTCGGCACTGCAAAGCTGGCGGTGCGCGAGGGGAACCCCGCCCGGATGAATAAGGTGGAGAACGACATCCTGGAGGCTCTGGTGGAGCAGGGATTTGACCGGGCTGCGTCCGACCGGGCGCTTGGCGAGCTCATCGACAGATATGTCGAAGGCCAGTGGGATTTTCGGCGCAAGGTTCATCTCTTGACCGGACCCGACGGGCGGAATTGATCGGCTCCATCGGTCAATTGAAGCGATGCGGCAGGCAAACGGACGCATCGCAAACGCCGTTCTCCTAATTCGCCACCCCTCCCCCCATTACTTCGCAAAACGACGTTTGCACCTCCTCTCCGTCGATTTCTGCCCTTGTAGCTCGATGCCGCGTTCACTAACTGCGCATCATAAAAGGAAACGCGATGACCGCACGAGACACCAAAACAGCCATCATCTACGCTCGCTATTCGACTGACCGGCAGACCGACGTGTCGATCGAGACGCAGATCGAGCTTTGCCAGACCTTCATTGAAGAACGCGGATGGCAGCTGCGGGGCACATGTGCGGACAAAGCGATCAGCGGAACGGACTATCAATCCCGCCCGGGGATCCAGGAGGTTCTGGAACGCGTCAAAAGCGGCAAGGTGGACGTCGTCGTCTGCGTAACCGTCGACCGGATTTCGCGCGACCCAGAACACGGCAATGGTTTTCTCAAGCGCCTGCGTTACAACAACACCGAGCTTTGGACCGTTCATGGCGGGGCGCGGGTTACAGACATCGAGATGGGTCTTCGCGTCACACTTAGTCACGAGCTAATCGAGCAGATTCGGTACCGAACGCGCGAGGGCATGAAGACCGCCGTCCGCAAGGGCAAGTCAACGACCTGTCTCGCCTATGGCTACAAGATCAAGCTGGAATACGACGCAAACGGCGAACGCATTCCAGGACTGCGGGAGATCGACCCTGACCAGGCAGACGTCGTCCAGCTGATCTTCCAGCTTTATGCGGAGGGTGTGTCGCCCCGCGATATCGCGATCCAACTTAACAGGAGGGGGATCCCCGGACCGCGCGGTTTTGCCTGGCGCGATACAGCCATTCGCGGCCATGTCGACCGCGGGACCGGTATCCTCAACAACGAGCTCTATATCGGCAGGGCAATCTGGAACCGGCGCGAGTATCGCAAAAATCCCGACACGGAACGCAGGATCGCGCGCCATAACGGCACGGACACCTGGGTGGTCGATGAGCGACCGGAACTGCGCATTGTCTCCGACGAACTCTGGGCAAAGGTAAAACGCCGGCAGGGCGAGGTGCGTGAGGAGTTTTCTCGCACGACGTCAAACGCGCTCAATCGCTCGCACAGACCAAGCTATCTCCTGAGTGGAATCCTGGAATGCGCCGAATGCGGCGGTCCCTACGCCATCATGGCGAAGGACCGATACGGCTGCACACATCACAAAAAGAAGATCCCGCTCGATGTCCTCGACGGTGCCTGCTGCGGCAATAGTCAGACAATCCTGCGGAAGGAACTTGAGGACCGCGTTCTTACCTGTCTCCCGGCCGCGCTGGTGCACATGGACGTATTCAAGAAGACTGCAGACGCGGTGCTCCAACGCGAGATGGCCGCCCACAAGACCGCCAGTCATCAATCGAGGGATCTCCAAGCGGAGCTGGAGAAGAACAGGAAGGAGCAGCAGGCGATCATCAGCCAGATAACGCAGAGGGAAGTCGACCGCCGCCGCCCGCTGCCGGCATTAGAGGACATGCTCGACCGTCTGGATGAGCAGCGTGAAGACCTGGAACGGCAGCTGGCGAGCGCGGCCTCTGTGGAACACCCCAGGAATGACGCCGGAAAGCTTGAGCAACTGCGCGAGGAGATCAACGAAGAGACGGTCCGCACCGTGATACACAGCATGATCTACCTGATGCGCGATCACGCCGACATGCCGACAAAGCAGCCGTTGGTCGCAATCATACGACAACTCATCCAGAAGGTGATCATTAACAGGACCGTCGGTCGCGAACCCGCAGCCCTGGAGGTACATGGCCGGATTGCCTCGATCCTGGCAGCCATGGAGACGGCGCAGATGATGGAAGCCAAATTCAGGGCGATGGTGGACCAGGATCTCGTGGCCCGCCAGATTTCGGGCGAGTTGGACACGGAGCAGAAACGCAAAAAGCTCCTCGACGCATATGCGGAGGAGCTTTATGTCAAGCGACTTGAATGGCAGCAGATTCAAGTCTCGGTGGTTGCGGGGGCAGGATTTGAACCTGCGGCCTTCAGGTTATGAGCCTGACGAGCTACCGGGCTGCTCCACCCCGCGTTATGGCTTGCC
>JAEWPB010000091.1 GCA_023399465.1 Pseudomonadota bacterium | reverse complement strand
GGGTCGGGCAGAGGAACAGGCCGAGCCGGATGACCCGGCGCCAGTCGGCGGGAAGCATGCCGCGGGCTTTCAGCGTGGCAAGCAGCGGCCGCCACATCGCTTCAGCCTTTACCTCGAGCAGTGCCTGCCGGACCGGACTTGGCGTGAAATCGGTGGTGACGCGGAGAAGATCGCCGTCCAGCACTGCCTCGGCCCGATAGCGCCTTTCCGCCACGGAAGGATCGTAAAGCCACATCGGATGGGCGAAGATGTTGTGGAAGGTCGTCTTCACCTCGGCAAGCAGCGTCGGAATGTTTTCGCCGGCAAAGGCCGGATCGAAGAAGGAAAGGCGCGCTGCGCCGTCACGTTCCTCGTACCAGACATTGGCGTTGTGGGCGTCGCCATGCGCCGTCACTCCGCCCGCATCCGCCAGCCGGGCAGGGGCAAGCCGTTCGTGCGCGGCGTCGAACAGGGTGCCGATGGTGTCGCGATACTCGATGCCGTTGACGACGAAGCGGCAACGCGAAAGGCGTTCCCAGTCGAGCGGCAGACCGGGAAACGTGAATTCCTTGCCGACATAGAAGCTCGCGAGGCGGCCGCCCGGATAGGTGCCGGCCGGTGGGTCGATCAGCCGTTCGTAGAACAGCCGGTGGATGGGTTCGGCGGCGACGTCTTCAGCGCGAACCGGATGCAGCGTGTCGAGATAGACCTTCAGGACCGCTTCGTTCAGCCGGCGTTCGGCCTCGACGGCCTTCTGCCGGGCCTCGGCATCGTCGTCGAGATCGAGCGCGCGCAGCACGTCGGAAAAGCGCGGATCGGTGCGGCGGCGATAGACCAGGATCTGCTCGCCCGGTAGCACCGACATCAGCAATGGCTGGTCGACCGGCAGGCCGGCCCGGGCGAGGATGTCGGCGCGGTAGTACTCGCCGCTCATCGCCTCTTCGCCTTCCTCCTGGTGGAACTTGAAGAAGAACGCGCCGTCGGCGGTATCGAAGAAGCCGTTCAGCGAGTTCAGGCTGTACTGGTCGTGATTGATGACGACATTGCCGGCCTCGATCCGGAAAAGGTCGCGCAGCAGTTCGGCCAGCATCCGTTCCGCTTCGCCGTCCCCGGCCTTGGCGATCTTCCTGATTTCCGCGGTGCGGCTTGTCGGCTGGGTCATGGCATTTTCCGGATGATCTTTCTGGACGCGGGGTTGGGCGGTCACTTGCCGCCGTGCAACGTGGCGGGCCGACTAGCCCGCCACCTCGATGATCGTCTTGAGTGCCCTGCTCTCGCCCCGCAGCAGGCGTTCATAGGCCCCGGGCACGTCATCGAGCGTCGGCAGCACTTCGATGACAGCTTCCAGCGCGGGCGCGAGATCGGCGAGCAGGCGCACGGCCTCCGGCAGCTCATTTGCGAAGGCATGGCAACCGACGAGGGAAATCTCGCGCTCGACGAGAATGTTCGGATCGAAGTCGAGCTTGCCGTGGCTGATGCCGACCAGCGCCAGTGCTCCACCGCCCGACAACAGATCGAGTGCCCTAGCGATCGCCTGAATGCTGCCGGTGGCATCCAGTGCGTGGCGCAGCCGGCCACCGGAAAGCGCCGTTTCGATCTCCGCCTTGTCGAGGGCGACGACCGCACCGTTGGTCAATCCGGCGACAAGGGCGGCCTTGTCGGCGTTCAGATCAGCGAGCAGAAGTGGCCCGTCGTGCAGCCGTGACAGAAGAAGGGCGCTCAATCCGCCGATCGCTCCACAGCCTATGACCAGAGCCGGTTCGCCAGCCGGAACGGCAAGGCGGCGGACCGCATGCAGCGCCACTGCCAGCGGTTCGGCCATGGCGGCGATATGTGGCGACAAGTCAGGATCGTGACGCAGGACCAGCTCCGCCGGCAACTGCACAGCCTCGGCAAAACCGCCATCGCAGACCTCGCCGACGAAGCCCAGCGTCTCACAGATATTGCTGCGGCCGCTCGTGCAGGCCGGGCAGGTGCCGCACCACCTGCGCGAGTCCACGGAAACGACGTCTCCAGTGGCGACGTGGCTGACGCCTTCGCCGACCGCGGTCACCCGACCGCAGAACTCATGGCCGGCGGTCGAGGGACGCCGCGAAATCCATTGGCCGGTGCGATAATTGTGCAGGTCGGAGCCGCAGATGCCGGCGGCCCGGACGTTGAGATTGACGAAGCCGGGCGGCGGGGCGGTGAGATCGGCCACCTCCTCCACCCGCAGGTCCCTCGCATCGTGGAGCCGCACGGCCTTCATGGTCAGCCACCCTTCTTCAGGTAGGCGTCGCGCAGCGGCGAGACCGCCAGCGCATGCGAGGAGAAGCCCTCGTAGAGCGCCAGGTTGTGCGAGTGCCGCGCGAATTCCGGATAGGCTGGAGCGGTGACATAGCCGACCGAGCTGCGCTTGACGAAATCGGTGACCGACAGCGGACCGAAGGTGCGTGCCCAGCGGCTGGTCGGAAGGACGGCGTTCGGGCCGAGCGAGAAGTTGGCGATGCTGACCGGCGTATGCGTGCCCATCAGGATTTCCGAGGCCTCGGTGATGTGGCCGAGATGGACGAAAGGCTCCTCGGACAGCAGTTCGAGATGCTCCGGCGCAAAGGCATTGACGAATTCGTAGCTCTCCTCGATCGACGAGGTCAGCACGATGCCGCCGCTCTTGCCTGTGAGCACCGCCTTGGAGAAGGCGACGCGCTGCTCCGTCATCTTTGCCCAGTGCTCGGGAAGTGCGGCCAGCGCCTCCTCGGCGACACGGCGGCTGTGGGTGACGAGATAGGCGGCGGAATCCGGGCCGTGTTCCGCCTCGATAAGAAGGTCGAGTGCGGCAAGCCCGCCGTGCACCGTATCGTCGGCGAGGATCATCACTTCCGACGGGCCGGCGGGAAGGCCGGTATCGATGACGCCGGAAAGCAGGCGCTTGGCGGCCACCACCCAGGGGCTGCCGGGGCCGACGATCTTCAGCGCCGGCTTGACCGTTTCGGTGCCGTAGGCGACCGCGGCGACGGCCTGGGCGCCGCCGACCTTGTAGACGGTCTCGACGCCGGCAAGGCGGGCCGCCACCAGCGTTGCGGCATCGACCGAGCCGTCAGGTGCCGGCGGGGTGACGATCGCGAGTTCCGGAACCCCGGCGACGACCGCAGGAACCGAGGTCATCATCGTGACCGACGGGAAGGAGCCCTTGCCGCGCGGCACGTAGAGCGCCACCGAGCGGATCGGCGTGAAGCGGTCGCCGGCAAAGGCGCCGGGACGGATTTCCTTCAGCCACATCGCTTCCGGCTTCTGCTCTTCATGGAACTTGCGGATGTTGGCGATGCCGAACTCGATGGATTCGATCACGCTAGCATCGACCAGCTTGAAGGCGGCGTCGAATTCCGCCTCGGTGACCTTGAGGTTGGCCTCGGTCACTGCGGCCTTGTCCAGTTCGCGGCCGAAGCGGGCGAGTGCTGCGTCACCCTCGGTGCGCACGGCCTCGAGGATCGGCTCCACCTTCTCGATGAAGCTCGAGATGTCGGTTTCCGAGCGGCGCAGCAGGGCGGCCTTTTCCTCGGCGTTCAGCTTGGAATATTCGTAGAAAGACACATTGGTCATCGACTTGCCCTTGATGTCGTCTGGCCTCGGTGGGCCGCTGGATCATTTCGATTTGAGGAAGATGTCGAGCCCGACCAGGCGGTCGAGCAGAGCGATCGCAAGACCGGCGCAGGCGATGAACACCACCGAGATGGCGGCAAGATCGGGCGTGATGATCGAGCGGATGGAATTGTAGATCTGCACCGGCAGAGTCACCGTACGGGCATCCACCAGCAGCAGGCTGACGAGGAACTCGTTGAGCGCGAGGATGAACATCAGCAGCGAGCCGGTGATCACGCCCGGCAGCACGGCCGGAAGCGTGATGTAGAAGAAGCACTGCAGCGGCGGGGCGCCGCAATTGGCGGCCGCCAGCTCGAGATCGGGGGAAAGATTGCTGGCGCTTGCGGTCACCGCCCAGATCATGAACGGCAGGTTGATGACGCAGCAGGCAATGCCGAGCGGCCACAGCTTTCCGAGGACGCCCATCTCGCCGAAGACCAGCATCATGCCGATGCCGGAGCCGATCAGCGGTATCGTGAACGGCAGCAGCAGATAGACCTGGATCGAGCGGGCGAAGCGCACCCGGTACTTGGCGAGCGCGATGCCGGCGAGCGTGCCGACCGGAATGGCGATGACCGTGCAGATGGTCGCGACGATCAGCGAGCGCAGGAATGCCTGGCGCAGGTCGGAGGCCTGCGCGATTGCACCGTACCATTTCAGCGACAGGCCCTCCGGCGGGAAGGTGATCATGTTGCCGGCGGTGAACGAAGCGCCGAGCACCACGACGGTCGGCGCCGAGAGCATGAGAAGTGCCGTGGCGACGAAGGCCCAGATGACGATGGACTTGCTGCGGCTGTCGGTCATTTGCGTTCTCCGCCCATGGCGAGCGTGCCCGCGCCGAACAGCATGAACACCACGCCGACGAGAATGGAACCCACGGCGACCAGCATCAGCGACAGTGTCGCGCCGAGGCCCTGGTCGGAGGTACGGAAGAACTGGTCGTAGATGGCGTTGGCGACGAAATCCTGGGTGCCGCCGCCGAGAATGGCGGGAATGGCGAAATCGGTCAGCGACAGGGTGACCACCACCAGGCCGGCGCCGACGAGCCCGGGACGCGACAGCGGCAGGACGACATGGCGGAAGGTGCGCACCCATCCGGCGCCGAGCGAGGCGGCTGCCGCCTCGAGTTCACCGGGAATGGCGGTCAGCGCCGGCGCCAGCATCAGCACCGCGAAGGGCAGCATGTACTGGACAAGGCCGAACAGCACGGCCGGATAGTTGTAGAGCAGCCGCATCGGCGACACACCGACGAGGCCGAGCGCTTCGTTGACCATGCCCTGGTTGCCGAGAATGATCAGCCAGCCATAGGCACGCACCACCTGGCCGATGAAGAACGGCAGGAACAGCGCCACCAGCAGGAACTTGCGCAGCGCCGAAGAAGGCGTGCGCACCATCAGATAGGCATAGGGAAAGGCGAAGAGCAGCGTGATCGCGGTGACGATCACCGCACCCATCAGGCTTCGGCCGGCAACGGTCGCGAAGAAATTCTCGGTCAGGACGCGCTGGTAGTTGGCCAGCGTGTAGGTCTCCGACATCAGGAAGGTATTGGTATCGAGCGTCCTCAGGCTGGTGTCGCCGATCTGGATCAGGCCGAGCACCAGAACGCCGACCAGGACGATCGCGGGCATCAGCATGAGAAAGGGCAGGCCTCGCCGGAAGCTCGACGGCCAGACGCTGGCGGCGAGGCGTTCGAGCACATCCATGACGCGCCACGTCAGGGGATAGGCGGCACGGGGAGTGCGCATGATACCGATCCTGTTTCACGAATGAGGGTTGCCCGCCGCCAGCGGCGGCGGGCCGACAGGACCTCAGCCCTGCATGATTTCCTTGAACTTGGCGAACCACTGGCTCTCGTTCTCGACCTGGACCTTGGAGGAGATCCGGATGAGGTGCTTGAAGGCCTCTTCCGTGGTCGGGTAGGACGGATCGTTGACGAGGTCGGCCGGCGGAGTGACGCCCGGGATGACGCCCGGCAGGCCGAGACCGTCGAGCCAGATCTGCTGGGCTTCCTTGGTCAGTGCATGGTTGATGTACTGCTTGGCCCAGTAGAGTTCGTTCTCGGGCAGGCCCTTCGGAATCCACAGGCCGTCGGTATCGAACTTGGCGCCTTCTTCCGGAACGACCCATGCGATGTCGATGCCGTTCTTCTTGGCTTCGCGGGCGTTGGTCGAGATGGTGCAGGCGGCGTCGATCTCGCCCTTCTGGAACCAGGTGGTGAAATCCGGGTCTTCGCCGAGCAGCGGCTGCTGTTCCTTGATCTTGGAGATGAAGTCCCAGGCCGGCTGCATGTTGCCCGGAATATCCTCGAGCTTGCCGCCGCCGGCAACCTGGGCCGGGAAGTGGAAGCCGATGCCGTCATTGTAGAGCGCGATGCGGCCCTTCAGCTTCGGGTCGAGCAGGTCCTTCCAGGACTTCGGTGCGCCGTTCGGGAATGCCGACGGACGATAGGCCAGCACGTAGACATAGCCGTAGGTGTTGACGATCGGGTAGCCGTCGAGACCGACCGGCTTGGCGAGGTCGGTGGCGTTCTTCAGGTTCGGCAGGTCCGAGAGGTCCTCGGTGATGCCGCGCAGCGCCGACTTGGTGGCGTTGGTGGTCGTGTCCCAGTTGATGTGGATCGGCGGGACGCGCTTCTGGGCAACGGCGGCCCAGACCTTCGGCTGGATCTCGTTGTCCTCGGTCAGGTCGTGACGGACCGCAATGCCGGTAGCCTTGGTGAAGCTGTCGGAAACGCCGGCCTTGAGCGCTTCAACCCAGCTGCCGCCCCAGGCGCGAACGATGATTTCGGCCGGCTTTTCCGGCTCCTGGGCGAATGCGCGGCTGACGCCGAGCGTGGAGAGGCCGGCGGAGGCCCCGGCTGCGGCAATCGACGCAAGCAGCGTACGGCGGCGCATCTGCGCGGAAAGGAATTTATCATGCGACATTGGAAGTTCTCCTCTGGCTGGACCTTCTCAGGTTCTTATTGGCAGGATCAATTTTGAAAGACATACATATCACGCGCATTCCAGCCGAGACGAACCTCGTCGCCCGGGCCGAACTGCAGGTGGGATTCCGGATCGTGGTCGAAGACACGCATCGTTACGTCCGCCAGCCCGGGCACCCGGACCTCGTAGACGACCCGCTCGCCCTCGAAAATACAGTCGGCCACCCGGCCTTGGATCGTGAATTCGAGCCCGTCGAGTTGGCTGTTCCCCGGCGCGATGCGGATCTGCTCGGCGCGCACGGCGCCCTTGCAGGGAGCGCCGGATGCAAGCGCCGCATCTGCGGCGATGCCGGCAAGGCGCAGGCCGCTTGCCTCAAACGTTGCAGCCGGCGACGCGATGTCGATCACCTTGCCTTCGATGAAATTCGTGACGCCGATGAAATTGGCGACAAAGGCATTGGAGGGCGTGCGGTAGGCATCCACCGGCCGTGCCTTCTGCTGGATCTCGCCGCCGTTCATGACAATGATCTCGTCGGAGACGACGAGCGCCTCGCGCTGGTCGTGGGTGACGTTGATGGTGGTGACGCCGAGTTCCTTCTGGATGCGGCGAAACTCGAGCTGCATTTCCTCGCGCAGCTTGCGATCGAGCGCCGCCAGCGGCTCGTCGAGCAGCAGCAGGTCGGGTTCGAACACCAGCGCCCGGGCAATGGCGACGCGCTGCTGCTGGCCGCCGGACAATTCGTTGATCCGGCGTTGTCCATAACCGCCGAGACGCACGAGATCGAGATAGCGCTCGACCTTCTCCGGGATCGTGCGGGCATCGTGGCGCCGCATCTTCAACGGAAAGGCCACGTTTTCGGCAGCGGTCATGTGCGGGAACAGCGCGAGCTTCTGGAACACCATACCGATCGCCCGCTTGTAGGGCGGCACGGCGGAGACCGGCTGGCCATTGATGAAGATCTCGCCGCTCGTCGGCCGGTCGAAGCCGGCGATCATGCGCAAGAGCGTCGTCTTGCCTGAGCCGGATGGCCCGAGAATGGTCAGGAACCGGCCTTTCGGCAGATCGAAGGACGCATTGCGGACGGCGTGGACATTGCCGAAAACCATGCCGACATCCTTGACGGATACGGCAATCTGGCTGGTGGATCCGGCCGGTTGGAGGTCGGCTGCAACAACGCCCATGAGATTCCCTTGTCTTGCTTCGCCAGACGAACGCGGCTGAAGCAAAGCCCCCGTTCTGCCGTCCCGGCGGCAGACGACCGACCAGGTTGTGTTTCGATGTCTAAAAGCATGATCGCCCGAGTACCGTCAACCGGATTTGACGCATTTTTGCGCCGGGTGAACGGGCGAACAATATTTGTGCAAATACAAGGGCGTGTAGCAGGCGGGCTGCCGCATTGCCGGGCATGGCTGCGGTCCGCCCCTTGCATTGCCTCAGATGGAGGCGAGATAGCCGCCGTCGACCGGAATGCAGTGGCCGGTGACATAGGCGGCGGCATCGCTGCAGAGAAAGACGGCCACGCCGCCGATATCGCTGTCCTTGCCGAAGCGTCGCTGGGGGATCTTGTCGAGCATCTGTGCCTGCCAGTCGTCGTTCTCGTAGAAGACCTCCGTCATGGCGGTGCGGAAATAGCCAGGCGCAATGGCGTTGACGCGGATGTTGTGCGGTGCCCATTCGGTCGCCAGCGCCCGGGTTACGCCCAGCAGTCCCGATTTCGACGCGCCGTAGGGCGCCGCCGTCGGCACGCCGACATAGGAGGTCAGCGAGCAGAGATTGACGATCGCGCCGCCACCGCCCGCCGCCATGATGCGTCCGGCCGCCTGGGAACAGAAGAAGGCGCCCTTCAGGTTGGTCGCGAGGATCGATTCCCACAGGTCCTCGTCGACGTCGAGGGAAGGCCGCACGTTCTCGAAACCGGCATTGTTGACGAGAATGTCGAGCCTGCCGAGCTGTTTAGCAGCCTCGGCCGTGACCGTGCGGCAGGCTTCGACATCGCGCACGTCCTGCGCAAGGGCCACGCAGCGCCGGCCCGTCGCCTCGATCAGTGCGCGGGTCTCCGACAGGCCATCGACCGAGCGGGCGGTGACGGCGACATCGGCACCGGCATCGGCCAGCGCCACCGCGATGGACTGGCCAATGCCGCGGCTCGCTCCGGTGACGAGTGCGCGGCGGCCGCTAAGGGCGAAGTTCGGGCGGGTCATGACGGCTCCTGTTCGAATTCCCGCAACGGGAAGAAGGCATTGCTGGATGCCATGCCTATACAATCCCGGCCCGGGAATGAAGCCCGGCCGGGACGTTTCTCTCGCCTGCGACGGTCGGTCTGCGGACCTCAGGCGTCCGCAGCAACCATCGTATAGATCTTGCGGGTGCGCTCGTGGATGGTCCATTCGCCGCGCCAGCCGAGCGGCAGGGCGAACATTTCGCCGGGACCGATCTCGCGGCTCGTGCCGTCGCTGTTGTGCAGTGTGACCCGGCCGGAAAGCAGGTGGCAGATTTCGGAATTCTGGCTCCGGTCGGCGGTGAAGCGGCCGGGGGTGCATTCCCAGACGCCGGTTTCCAGCTTGCCGTTCGGGCTGGTCCAGAGCGCCACAGCGGCTTCCTCCTGATTGCCCTCGATCGAGGTCGGCTTCGGTTCGAAGGCACCGAGGTCGAGGGTGAGGAGATCGCCGAAATTCTCAAAACTGATCATGGTATGTCCTTTGTTTCTATTGTTTCTATGAAGCGGTTCAATGGCCGGTGATGCTGTCGGCGATGGCCGCCAGCTTCGAGGTGCGGGGCAGGCCGGCGAACTCGCGTTCGTCGGCGATGCGGTAAAGCTGATACATGGAATGGACGCCGAGCCAGCGGAACGGTTCCGGTTCCCATTTTCGCACCGTGCGGTTGACCCAGGGCAGG